>NZ_CP012915.1:1102500-1402500 GCF_001315015.1 Azospirillum brasilense
GGAACGAACCGCGCGGGTCAGGCCGGCACGTTGTTGAGGGACCGGCAACGCTCCTCGAACGGCGGGGTGACGAAGTCCGGCTTCTTGAAAAGGCCGCGCATCCAGGCCGTCAGCGTGCAGAGGTCTTCCAACCGCACGGTTTCGTTCAGGGTGTTCTCGGGAAAGGTCAGCTCGAAGGTTTCGGCGATGTGGTCCAGAACCTGTTCCAGCTGCTCGGCGGTGAGGCCGATCCCTCCGTCCAACACGGCGTTGCGGGTCAAGACCTTTTCATCCACGCCGTATTCGTCACGGATCAGCTTCACGATCCAGCGGAACAGATGCATCCAATTGGTGATCCCGAGGATCGGCTCCGACATACCCCGCCCCTTGTGTACCGCGACCTTGGCGCGAAGAATGACACGCATTCTTTGCAAATTCATTGCGTGAAAATGCCGCTTCCGTAAGACGGCGGCGGCGCTCATAGAATGCGGCCCATGCGCGCCGCTTATCTCAACCTCGCCCTGTCGATGACCCTGGTCGGCCTGTCCGTTCCAGCGTCCAAGGTGATCGTATCCCACATCCCGCCGCTTGTGGCGGCGGAAATGCGCTTCGCCCTGGTCGCGGTGCTTCTGGCCCCCTTTGCCCTCCGGGGTGGAGCGGCGGCGCTGCCGCGCAACGGCCGGGACTGGACGAGCCTCACCCTGCTCTCCCTGTTCGGCATGGTGCTGTTCAACCTGTTCCTTCTCTACGGGCTGCGGGAAACCAGCGCGGTGGCCGCCGGAATCATCACCAGCACCATCCCGGCTATGACGGCTCTCGGGGCGGCGCTGATCCTGCGCGAGCGGATCGGAGCCGGCAGCGCCGTGGCCATCGCCTTGGCGGTCGTTGGCATGGTCGCGCTGAATCTGCGGCCCGGCGGCGGCGGTGGACCCGACGATTCCGTCGTCGGCAACGCGCTGGTGCTGGGCGCGGTGGTGTCGGAGGGGCTGTACGGCGTCTTCGCCCGGCAGCTCGGCGGGCGGATTCCGCCTCTGGCGCTGACCTGTCTGGCGAATGTCCTGGCGGCCGCGATGATGGCGCCGGGTGCGCTGGCGACGCTGGGCGGCTTCGATCCGGTCGCAGTGCCCGGCTGGGTCTGGCTGCTGTTCGTGGCGTCCGGCCTGACCGGCGGCTTGCTGGCGGTGGTGCTGTGGATGCGCGGGATCGCCCATGTCCCGGCCAACCGGGCCGGGCTGTTCACCGGGCTGATTCCGGCGACGGGCGTGCTGGCCGCCGTGCTGTTCCTGGGCGAAGCCTTCACGCTCGCCCACGCCGCCGGGCTGCTGTGCGTTCTGTTCGGAATCGCGATGGGGACGGGAGCGCTGCGCCTGCCCAAGCGCTTCACGCCGGGGTAACATGCAGCGCGCCCCGAATCACATTGATTCCTGAACCAGGGCAACGCCCTTGACCTGGGCGAAGACCGGCTGGCCCGGCGACAGGCCGAGGGCGTCCCAGCTCTTGCGGGTGACGCGGGCGAGCAGGCGCGCGCCCCTGCCCTCCTCGCCCAGAGCCACGACGGCCATCATCTGGACGTCGTCGTGCCGCTCCGCCGCGACGATGCGGGCGGGGAGCGCGTTCAGGATGGTGCTGCCCTCCGGCGGGTTGCGGGCGAGGCTGACGTCCGACGCGGCGATGCGGGCGCGCCGCGCCGTCCCCTGCGGTCCGAGGTCGCCCGGAACGAGCAACTGACCGCCGTCCAGCCGCAGCAGGGTCAGGCCGTAGGCGTCCTCCCGCCCCGCCACCACCGCGGGCAGAGTCACCCCGGCTTCGGGCATGCGGGCGATGGGCAGGGTGGGATCGGCCTGAAGCTCCTGCATCGGGCCGGCGGCGACGACGCGCCCCTGGCGCAGCAGCACCAGATGGTCGGCCAGCCGCTCGACCTCCGCAATGTCGTGGCTGACATAGAGGACGGGGACGGACAGGACACCGTGCAGCCGCTCCAGATAGGGGAGAATCTCCTCCTTGCTGAAGCGGTCGAGCGCCGCCAGGGGCTCGTCCATCAGCAGCAGGCGCGGTTGCGAGAGCAGCGCGCGGCCCACCCCGACCCGCTGGCGCTCGCCGCCGGACAGATGCTCCGGCGAGCGGTCGAGCAGATGCCCCAACCCCAGCAGGTCGACCACGTCGTTCAGGCGGATGTGCTCCGGCACGCCGCGCCCCACCGTCCGGCGATGACCGAACAGCAGGTTGGTCCGCACCGACAGATGGGGGAACAGGCTGGCTTCCTGGAAGACGTAGCCGATGGGCCGCTTGTGCGTCGGCCGGAAGGTGCGCCCCTCCTGCCAGACGTCGCCGTCCAGGGCGAAGCGCCCGTTCAGCCGCTGCAGCCCGGCCGCGCAGCGGAGCACCGAAGTCTTCCCGCAGCCAGACGGTCCGAACAGTGCGGTGATGCCGCGGCCCGGCGCCTCGAACGCCACGTCCAGGGCGAACTGCCCGAGCGTCCCGTGGAAATGCACCGACAGGCTCATCGCCCGCCCCGCCCGATGCGCTTCTCCAGCATCATCATCGTCAGGATCACCGTGAAGGAGAAGACCAGCATGCCGCCGGCCAGCAGATGGGCCTCGTCCCATTGCAGCGTCTCGACATAGTCGTAGATGGCCACCGAGAGCACCTTGGTCTGGCCGGGGATGTTGCCGCCGATCATCAGGACGACGCCGAACTCGCCCATGGTGTGGGCGAAGCCCAGCACGGCGCCGGTCAGGAAGCCGCGGCGGGCCAGCGGCACCGCCACGGTGAAGAAGGTGTCGAGCGGCGAGGCGCGCAGCGTCGCCGCCGCCTCCAGCGGGCGATCGCCGAAGGCCTCGAAGGCGTTGCGGATCGGCTGCACTACGAAGGGCATGGAATACAGCACCGATCCGATGACCAGCCCTTCGAAGGTAAAGGCCATGGAGCGGGCGCCCCACAGGGAGGCCAGCCAGCCGCCGGGGCCGTTCGGCCCCAGCAGCATCAGCAGGTAGAAGCCGAGGACCGTCGGCGGCAGGACCAGAGGCAGCGCCACCACCGTGGCCACCGCCTCCTTCCACCAGGCTCCGGACCGCGCCAGCCACCAGGCCAGGGGGGTGCCGACGATCAGCAGGATGACCGTCGTCAGTCCCGCCAGCTCCAGGGTCAGGATGATCGGTTGCCAGCTCATCGGCGGGCTGTCCTTCCCAGGGAGGCCGGCATGGTCAGTTCGGCGCCCTCGTGCCGTAACCGTACTTGGAGATCACCGCCGCGGCCTCCGGCCCTTTCAGGAAGGCGAGGAAGGCCGAGGCGGCCTCGTTGCCGGCGCCCCTCTTCAGCAGCACGGCGTCCTGGAAGATCGGGTCGTGCAGCGCTTCCGGCACCGGCCAGCGGGTGCCGTCCGGCTTGGCGATCACCTGGGACAGGGCGACGAAGGCCAGCTCGGCGGCGCCGGTGTCGGCGAACTGGAAAGCCTGGGCGATGCTGTTGCCCTGGACGATCTTCGGCTGGATCGCCTCGTAGACGCCCATCTTCTTCATGGCCTGCACCGCGGCGGCACCGTAGGGCGCGGTCGCCGGGTTGGCGATCGACAGCTTCTCGAAGGCGCCCTTGCGCAGCGTGTCCTCACCCAACGGCGCGTCGCTGGCCTTGGTCCACAGCACCAGACGGCCGACGGCGTAGGTGAAGCGGGACTCCGGAACAGCCAAGCCCTCCTCCACCGCCTTCTTCGGGGTCTCGTCGTCGGCGGCGAGGAAGACGACGAAGGGCGCGTCCTGCTTGATCTGGGCGTAGAACTGGCCGGTCGCGCCGAAGCTCAGGACCGCCTTGTGGCCGGTCTTCTGCTCGAAGGCGGTGGCGATCTCCTTCGCCGGGGCGGTGAAGTTCGCGGCGACCGCGACGTTGAATTCGTCGGCCCGGGCCGTCGCCGAGACGGACAGCAGCGCGACGGCGGCAAGCAGGAAACGCGTCATTCGAAAAACTCCTTCCGATCTATCGTCAATCCACCGCAAGAATGATGTGCGATGCGTCGATGAGCGCGCAGGCCGGGTCGCCGGGCTTCAGGCCGATGTCGTCGGCGCTGCGCAGCGTGATGATGGCGGTCAGCGTCTTGCCGCCGCCGATGTCCAGGGTGATCTCGCTGTTGACCGCGCCGTCCTCGCGGCGGGACACCACGCCTTCCACGCGGTTGCGCATCGAGGTGCGCTTCGCCTCGTCCGCCGGGGCGAGGATCACGAAGGGCGCCTTGATTAGCGCCGTCGCCGCGCGCCCCGGGAACAGGCCCAGGTCGCGCACGCTGTCGCGGGTGATGATCGCGACGATCGAGGTCTGGTCCGAGATGGCCAGGGTGACTTCGGCGTTCACCGCCCCGTCGGTGATGGCGGTGACGGTTCCACGAAGGGCGTTGCGGGCACTGGTGCGCATGAAGAATCCCCACATCAGGCTGGCCGCCGACAGGCCGGTGCCGTTGAGTTCCGGTTCCAGCACCTGGAAGGCGCGGACCATCTCGCTCTGCAAGCGGTGGAAGGTGGCGACCAGCCGCACGCCGTCCGGCGTCAAGGCGGTTCCGCCGCCGCGCTTACCACCGGCCTGCGCCTCGACCAACGGGCGGCCGAACAGGTTGTTCATGGCGTCGATGGCGTCCCAGGCCGCCTTGTAGGTGACGCCGACCGACCGCGCCGCGCCGGAGATGCTGCCCTCGCGCCCCACCGCCTCCAAAAGCCGGATGCGCTCCGCGCCGATCGGCGACGCGTGCGGCCCGGCGAACGACACCTGCGGTTGGACGGACATCAGCGGACACCCCGAATTCGCTATATACGCTCGCTATATAACCATGCTCGACACAGGTGAACTAGCGCTTTCTGCCGAAATCGTCATTTTCTGAGGTCTATGGGCGGGATTGACGCTATCGCTGATTTGAAAATCGGAGCGCCGCGCGCAACACGCCGTGCACAAGATGCACGGCATCTGCTCATCATGCTGAATTTCTGAGCGGTTTTCAGTGATTGAGAAGGCGTTGTTGTTTGCCTCGTGTCGAAAACGGTAGTTCATTGAAACAATCAGAGCAATCTGGACTTCAAAACGCCTTGCTGCCCGGCAGCAGGCCACGCCGCCCGCACCATCCCTCTGGCAAGGAATGGCCGGTTGCGGCGAATTCAATATGTAGGTGACCTATACAGCGAAGGATGCGGGCGGAGCGCTCTCCGCCCCATCAATCCACCAGTTCCCAGTCGAGCGTCGACACGACGCGGACGATCTTGTCGATTTGCCGGCTTTCCATGATGCCGGGCGCTTCGTCGCGGGCGAGGATCTGGAACAGGCCCTGATTGGCGCGGCGGATGCCGCCCAGAGTGGCGCCGCTGTCGGTCGCGAACTGGGTCGCCGCCTCGCGCGCCTTGGCGGTCGCCTCGGCAATCATCTCGGTCTTCACGTCGTTCAGCCGCGTGAACAGGTAATTGGGGCCGGAGCCCATGCCCGGCTCCCCGCCCAGGGTGACGCCCTGGTCGAGCAGCTCCGCGAGATTCTGGCTGGCGCGATCGACCCGCTCCACGTCCGGGCTGCGGATCATCAGGGTGCGGGTGAGGATGTAGCGCTGGTCCGCCGGCCCCTGGCGGTAGGCCTGGGCGAGCAGGTCCACGAGATCGAGCGAGCGCGAGACGACGGCGTCGGCGCCCAGCCCGTAGCGTTCCAGAAAAGCCAGCACGGCCTTCTCATCGGCCGCCGTCTTCGCCTGGACAGCGGACAGGTCGTCGCCGGTGGCGACGAAGCGCACCGGCCAGAGCGCAAGGTTCGCCTTGACCTCGCGCTCGGCGGAGCCCTTCACGGTGACGAAACGGTCGGCGAGCCGGACCTGGGCGACCTCGCGCCCCGCCGACCAGCCCGCCACCGCGATCCCGACGGCGAGAAACGCTGCCGCCGCCAGCGCCGTCCGGTTTCCGATCATCCCACTCTCCCTCGTCGCTCTTCGCGGAGCATGACGGAGGATTGTGGCGAAGCTCAGGCCGGAACGGCGCCCCGCAGCGGTGTCACACCGTGGTCAGCCAGACGCACAGCAGCAAGTAGGCGATGGGGAAGACCACCAGGGACCAGCGGTCCAGGATCAGGGCCTTCGCCGCGTTCCGCTCGTAGATCATCAGAGACACGGCGCTCTGCATCAGGCTGAGGAAGATCATGCCCATGGAGGCAAGGTTGACCCGGTCCGACAGGGTGAAGCCGCTGCTGCGCGGCAGGTCGCTGGCGATGACGAAGTAGCAGGCGACCACGGCGAACAGAGCGCCGATGCCCAGTCCGAAGCGGGGGTCGAGGTCCACCGGCTTCACCAGGAAGGCCAGGAAGGCCACCAGCGAGGAGATGAAGATGGTCGAGAAGGTCTTGATGTAATAGACCGAATCCGGCCGCTCCAAGGTGATCGCGTGGGTGTAGCGGGAATAGACCGACTCGTGGTTCTTCGGCAGGGTGATGTCGCCGTAATTGGTGCGGTAGCGGTGCGCCGAGATGGTGGCGCCGTTGTTGATCAGCGTGTAGCCGGAGACGTCGACGTCGGGATCGACGGTGCTGTTGTCGGTATCCGGCACGTAGACGACGTATTCCGCCGTCTGGTCGCTGTCCTCGATCACCAGACGGATGGTCTGGGTGTCCAAGGGAAAACGGCTCACGTCCCAGGGCTGGTTCAGAACGGCTTGGACGCGCGCCTGCCCGTAGTTGGTGTCCTTCAGCTTGCGGACCGGGGTGGGGGTGCGGGACTCGATCCGCCCGTTCATCAGTTCGAACGTCTCCAGCGGGTTCAGGGAATCGTCGTCCCAGCGGAACCAGACGTAGAAGTCCACATTGACCTGATTGTCACGGAGGTTCACCCCGGTGATCTGGTTGACGTAGGTGCCGACCACCACCTTCGCCGGCTCCGCCTTCGACATTCCGGGCAAGCCGGTCAGAAGGATGGCGAGGAACGCCAGCGCGTACCGAATCATGATTCCGACTCCTTTCCGGTTCGCCGTCAATGCGCGTGGCTCTTCTTGACCAGCACGTCCATGGTCGCCAGCAGCACGCCGGAGACGATGAAGGTGACGTGGATGGCGACCAGCCACATCAGGTCGCGGTCGGAGACCTCCGACACGTTCATGAAGGTCTTGAGGATCTGGATGGAGGAGATTGCCACGATGCTGGCGATCAGCTTCACCTTCAGCGCACTGAAATCCAGCTTGCCCATCCATTCCGGACGGTCGGCGTGGCCGGCGACGTCGATCTTCGAGACGAAGTTCTCATAGCCGCTGAAGATCACCATCAGCACGAGGTTGCCGACCATCGTCAGGTCGACCAGACCGAGAACGATCAGGATGATGTCGTTTTCCGTGCCGTGGATCAGAAGCGGCAGCGCATGCACCAGTTCCAGCGCGAAGCGCCAGCCGATCATCAGCAGCGCACCCACCAGACCGACATAGAGCGGCGCCAGGAGCCAGCGGCTCTGGAACATCACCTGCTCCAGGAAATGCTCGGCCCGGCGCCCTGGGCGGCGGCGCCCCTCGCCGTTGCGGGACAGGACGGTGGTGTCGCCGGTCAGGGCCGACGGGTTCGACTGGGTCATGACTTGCTCGCCAATGTGATGTCGCCACGGATCTGGCCGATTTTCCGGCCGTCGATTTGATGCTGGTAGGTCATCTGAAGCTGGTCGAAGGCCAGCGAGATGGTCTCGGTGCCATTGCTGCTGTCGTCGTCGTCGACCGACAGCACGTACTCCGTGATCTGCGTGTTCTTCAGGATGATGGTCAGGTACGGCTCGGCGAAGATGTCGCTCTCGCCGAAATACTCGCCACCCTGAAGCTGCGCGAAGGTGCGGAAGAAGTGGATCGTCGCGGTGACGTCCTTCTTCTGCGGATCGAAGGCCGCCTGCATCAGCTTGGGCGAGGCGAGGTCGAAGTGGCGTTCCAGCTTCAGGCTGTCGACGCCGAGCTTGTCCTGCTTCTGCGCCTTCCGGCTGCCGAAGTAGGAGTTGTCCTCGATCGGGTCGTCGTAGTTGAAGCCGCCGACCTCGCGCTTGCCCGAGGACAGGTCGAAGCTGACGCAGTCGGCCAGATTCTTGTAGTTGCGGATCAGCGACTCGCCCTTGATGCCGGGGTAGTCGAGCAGGATGCGGGGCATGGCTCAGCGCTCCTCAAGCCGCAGAAGGCCGAAGATCCGCCCGACCTCGCCGCGGTCGCCCAGCAGTTCGGCGTACAGCTCCGGCAGGGACAGGTTCCCCCAGGCGGCGGCACGGCGGACGAGGTAGGAGGTCGGGCTGTGCGGCTCCTCCCGCGCCAGGAAGTCGGCGATCTGGTGCAGCATCGCGTAGGCTTCCTGTCGGGTCCGCGGCCCGCCGGGGCGGGCAAAGGCGGCGGCGGGGATGATCTCGGCGGACGCGTCGATGGCGGCCCCCTCCCCGCCGTCGGCCTCCTCCGGCGCAGCGGGAGCGCCGTCCGGATCGATTCCGCGCTTGGTGAGCGCCTCGCGGTGGAACTGGATCAGGCTTTCCAGGGTCTTCAGCAGTTGGCTGAAGCCGGGGGCGGCGCGCCCGGCCACGGAGTCCAGCTCCGCCGCCAAGGTGCGCACCGCCGTCACCGCGTCGCGCAGATGGCCGTGCTGGGCCTGGTAGAAGTCCGGCGGCGTGCGGTCCTGGGCGGCGAGAATCTGCTCGACCGTCACCTCGCCGTCGTCGACCGCCGCGTGGAAGGCGCGCGGGTCGCGGGTCGCGAGCTTGCGCAGGCGCTGGGCGTTCTGCCAGTCCTGGAAACGGTGAGTCTCGTCGGTGTGCGGCCCCGGCTGGGTGATGGCGGTCGCCATCAGATCGCGCGACAGCTGGCTGTCCAGCCAGACCAGCGGCGCCAGCCGCGGCTCCGGATCGCCGTCGTCCAGCCGCGGGTAGAGGCCGTCCCAGAAGTCCTCGACCAGCCCGTGGACCAGCAGAAGCCCCGGCGCCAGCCCCGCCGGACCGTGCAGATGGCCCAGCGCCTGGACCAGCCACGCCGCGACCTGGAGGTCCTTGGTGCGGGTCGTCAGCAGGTCCGACGCCTGCTGGACGACGCCCTTCCAGTCGGCCTTCTTGACGGTGGTCTGCCAGATGCCCTGGTCGAGATCGTCGTCCATCCGGCGCGCCTCGGTCAGCGCGTCGAATTCCGGGCCATGGCGCAGGTCCTCGCCCGCCGGGTCGCCGCCGGGGATGGGCTGGAGCAGGGCGCCGATGTCGATCAGCGGGTGGGGTGCGGTCATGGCGTTGCTCACGGGAAGCGTTGGGCCGCGGGGCGGAGCATCGGGGGCTGGGACGGGGCGGTACCCAGGTCGAAGAAGGCGCGGTCCGCCGGGGCCACTGCACCCGACGGCGCCGGCCAGCCGGCCAGCCCCGGCATCCGCCGCATGGAGCCGACCGGGGCGAGCGGCGGCGCCTGCGCGGGCAGCGCCGGCACGGCCACCTTCTCCTCGCGCGGCGGCTTGCCGTCGGCCAGGACGGTGCGCTTGACCGCCAGCGCCATGAAGACCCGCACGTTGGGCTTCACCGCCGGCGCCGGAGCCGCCTGGACCGCCGGAGCGATCGGCAGCGGGGCAGCGGCGGCCGCCTCCTTGACCGGACCGCTGGCCGTTGCCTCGAACAGCAGCAGCGGCTCGGTGTCCGGGCCGGGGCGGCGGTCGCGCTGCGGCGCGGCCTGCCGGCTGGCCAGGGCGAACAGCGCCCAGGGGCCGTCATAGTCGAAGCGCAGCGAGGGTCCGTCCACCGTCACCCCCGCGCCGACGCCGGAGACCGGCAGCACGGTGCCGTCCTTGGCCCAGCGCAGCGTCACGCTCAGCTTGTCGCCCGGATACCAGCGCAGCGGCGTCCGCGGCAGCACGCTGGACAGGGCCCCGTTCGGCGTGGCGAGCTTCCATTCGATGATGTCGCTGCCCCCGGCCTCACGCCCGCGGTTGACGCGGAAGGCGGGGTCGAGCGCCAGTCCGCCGCTCTGGTCCGGGGTCACCGCGGCGATCAGCAGCGGGCGCGCCCGCTCCATCGTCTCCACGAAGCGGAGCGCCTCGCGCCCGGCGGTGCCGAACCGCTCGCCGCGACGCAAGCCCTCCAGCACGAAGGCCGACCGCGCGTCGAACCGCTCGTAGAAGGCGCGCACCGCCGCCGGATCGGCCTCCTCGCCCGCCACTGCGGCGGCGGCGAAGGGGAAGCGGCCGGCCAGCATCTCGTTGAAGGACGCGGCCATGTCGACGTAGGCGTCGTAGACGCGGGCGTCGGCGGCCAGCACGCAGCGCGTGGCGATCCACTGCTTCAGCTCGGCCAGACGGCTGCGGAAGAAATCGTCCGGCACCCCGTCGATGGCGCCGAGATTCTGGCACCCGGCGGCGTCCACCGCGGCGCTCTCCACCGTCACGAACTTTTCGAGCTGCGCCAGGGAACTGTTCGGGCGGCCGCCGTCGTACTTGTCCAGTTCGGTGATGATGCGCGCCCATTTGGCGGCGGCGCCCGAACCGGTGCCGGCGCCCATCACAGGGCGCTCCAGGATTTCCACCACCGGGGCGGCGATGTCGCGGGCGAGCACCGTCACCTCCTGCCGGGCGTTGCCGAGATAGAGCGCCAGCCCGGCTGGCGTGGTCTGCCCGAACAGCAGGTGCGGCACCAGCGGCCCGTCCACCCAGACGTCCAGCGCGTGGGCGTCGGGCCGGTAGAGCTGGTCGCCCTCCAGCAGCCGGTCGGCCTGGGCCAGAACGGCGTTGGCCTGACGGGCCACCGTGTCGCGGATGGTGTCGGCGGAGGTGGTCAACCCGATCTGGCGGAAGGACTGCATGGTCTCGGCCAGCACCGGGAAGGCGGTGCGCAGCGCGTGGGCCGAGGCGCGGAGCTGCGCCAACCCACCCGCCCGGTCCACCCCGCCGCCGGCCGGGCTGCCGGCGAGCGCGCGGGCGAGGATGCGCTCCACCCCCTGGCGGAGCTGGTGCTGCGCCGCCGCCCGCATGGAGGTGCGGAGCATGGCCGGCGCCTGCGGCAGGTCCTTGGCGTCGAACAGCAGATAGTCCTCGACCAGCGGCGGGATGCTGTCCAGGGCGGCGCGGTCCCAGCCGGCGCCCATGGCGGGCATCGCCAGCGCGCCGGTGTCGTCCGTCTTCATGAAGCGGCGGGCCATCCACACCGCCAGGGTGCGCCGAAGCTGCTCCGCCGCTGGAGCCAGCCGGGCGCCGCCATTCGGAGCCTGCTCCAGAAGCCTTCCGATCACCGAATCCAGGCTGCGCGCGCCCACGCCCGCCTCGTCGTAGCGGCGTTGCGCCAAATCCAGGATGTCGGCGCGCAGGTTGGGGCCGAGCAGGTCGGACTTCTCCAAACGGCCCAGCAAGGCCTCGAATTCCGGAGGCAGGACGGGGCCGTTCGCGCCGATCCAGGCGCCGCGCTCCGCCCCCAAGCCGCGGGCGGCATCCTCCAGGCTCGACAGCACCTCGGCATAGGCCGCCGCCGCGTCGGCGCCGGAGCGCGCCCCGCCGGCCAGCAGCTCCAGCTCGTTGGCGGCGACCGACAGCCGGGCGGCGGCGAGGCCGCCCATGGCGAGGTCGCGCAGATAGGCGTCGGCGTACTGCCGGAAACGGCGGCTGACCTCCGCCCGGTGGGCGGTCAGGTCGATGGGGCGCTGCGCCCCCGGCCCCGGCGCCGGGATGGCGGTGCCGCCCGGCGGCTGGTCGATCTCCCAGCCGTGCAGCCGCGCCGAGAAGCCGCGCGCCACACCGGAGCCCAGCGCGAAATCCAGCACCTCGTCCAGCGGCAGGGTCGGGTCGCGGGCATCGACGTTGTTGTAGGCGCGGGCCAGCCCCTCGGCGATGCCGATCTCGCCCGCAAAGGCGCGCAGCCGTTCGAAGGCGCCCGCCCCCGCCGGCCCCACCCCGCCGTCGCGGGTCAGGCGGCGCAGCCGGTCCTCGGCCACGTCGCGCACGGTGGACAGGGCCAGCCGGCGGTAGCCGACGGCCAGCGCCCCCGACACCGAATCCGGAACGCCACTGATCCAGGACGCCGGCAGCGGGTTGAAGGTCCAGTCGGTGGGCAGCATGGTCACGCCCTGCACGAAGCGGGCGGCGGGATCGCCATAGGCGGCGGTCATCGGCGCGCCGGCTTCGACCGCCGGGCGCTGGTCGGCCAGCTGCTGGAGCCCGCCCGGAATGTCGGCCAGGACCGGCAACAGCCGGTCCGACAGGGTGGAGGCGCGCTGCACCCCCATCCACAGCAGCAGGATCGCGGCCACGGCGGCGGCCCCCGTTCCCACCGGCCAGGAATAGCGGCGCCACGCGCGGGACGCGGCCAGCGCGCGGGTCGGCTTGGGCAGACCAGCCTCGGGGAAGATCTTGCGGTTCAGCAGGTCGCGCCCGAACAGCGCCGCCGCGTCGGGATCGGGGCGGCCCGTGAAGTAGAGGCCGCGAACGTAGAGCGTTTCCTGATAGGCCGTGCGCTTGAAGGCCGTGCCGAGCAGGGCGCGCAAGGCCGCCTCCGTCCCGGTCAGCCGCTCCGTCAGGGCGAACAGCGGGGCGCCGTCCGGCGTCGCCGTCGCGCCGAACACCTCCAGCTCCACCGCCAGCAGCCCGTCCGCCAGCGATTGCAGCGCCTCGCTCACGAAGTCGGGGGAGAAGGCGGTTTCCAGCGCGTAGGGGCTCGACCAGCCGAGCATCCCGCCGGTCAGGGACGGAGGCAGCGCCTCGGCCAGCGCCGCGAAGCCGGGGGCCTCCTCGCAGCCCGTCACCACCACATAGACCGGCAGGGCGAAGCCCAGCGTGCGCTGGATCTCCCACAGCCGGGCGTACAGCTCCGTCCCGCGCGCGGTGGCGCGGCGCACGTCGTCCAGCTCGGCCAGCGGCACGGTCAGGATCAGCCCGTCGGCGGGCAGCATCGGGCGGCGGCGGCCCAGCAGATCGAGCACGCCCGCCCAGGCAGCGCGGGGATCATCGACGTCGATGACCACCGCCCGGTCGTAGAAGCGCCAGGAGAAGCCGGCGTGCCGCTCGGCGGTCACCGGGGGGCGCACCTCCTCCGCGCAGGACAGCAGGCCGGCGTCGTCCGACGCGGCGACGCCGGTGCGCAGATACCAGGGCACCAGATAGACGTTGCGCGACAGCGTCTCGCGGTAGGCGGCCAGACCATCGCGGAACAGGCGACGGATGTCGCGGATGGTGACGTCCGGCGCCGTCGCCGCGAGTGCCGGGACCGCCCCGCCCTCCTCCTCCGCCGCGTCGGGCGGCGGCAAGGCCGCCGGTTCCGCCGGGGCGGGCGGCGCCGCGCGTCGGGCGCGCAGCAGGATCGCCGCCATCACCGCGATGATCAGCAGGACGAGGACGAGAAGCCCCGCGAAGACCCAGATCTGGTTGCCGGCGATGCCGGACAGGACCGCTGCCAGGAGTTCCATGACTGTCCTCTCCCGTCAGCGGGTCACGCGGACGGATGCCTGAAGCACCGCGTCCGCCGCGTTTGAAAGCTGTGCGGTGGACATCCACCAGAGCGCCTGACCCAGCACCAGCCACAGCCCGGCGATGGCCCCCAGGACCAGCGGCCAGCGCGGCCCGCGCGCCAGCGTGCGCGCCTTGCCGTCGGTCAGCGTGTAGGCGTAGGCGGCCGGGATCAGCGTCCGCCCACCGGGCAGCACCCCGGCGCCCAGCTCGGACTCGCGGCCGGCGATGAACTCGAACAGGCGGGCGCTGTAGTCGCGCAGGGTGGACTCGCCGCCCGGCACCCGGCAGCGCCCCTTGAAGCCCATGCCGAGGACGCAGAGATAGACCGCCGCCAGCTGGACCAGCCGCCGGTCGTTGCTGGCGAGCAGCGCCTCCATCCGGTCGAACACCCGCTCGCCGGCCAGCCGGGTGCGGAACACCGCCTGCTCCAGCAGCACGCTGCGCCACAGCTCCCGCCCGTTCCATTCCACGTCGTGGATGAACAGATCGTCGGCCAGCGCCGCCATGGCGTACTGCGCCTCGCGGTGCTGGCTGATCAACAGGTCGGTGCCGGTGCGCCCGACCTGGACCGCCTGCGCCTCCAGGAAGTCCTGAAGGCGGCGGATGATGATCTCGGCGTCGGGCTCCAGCGCCAGGGCCGGCACCGCCGCGGCGGCACCGCGCGGCGCCGGGACCGCCAGGGCGTCCTCGGTCAGGAAGGCCGGCAGGCTGTCCGCCGTCTCCCCGGCGGCGCCCTCGGGCTTCGCGGAGGCGGCGGCCGCACGGCCTGCGCCGACCGCGGCGCGGTGCTTCTGGAGTTCCCGCGCGAAGGCGAGGAAGTGATCGACCAGATCCCGGCGGTGCAGCATGGCGGTCATTCCCAGCCTCAGGCGCTGACGAAAAGGGTGATCTCGACGGGGCGGAAGCGGCTGCCCAGCGAGTCCGGATTCCAGATCTCCAGCCGCTCGCCGGGGACGATGTAGCGGGGATCGACCTTGATCTCGAACGGCACCACGCCGCGCGGGGCGGCCACACCGCCCTCGCCGCTGTCGTCCAGCGCGACGCGCTCGGCCCCCTTGACGCGCAGGCCGGACAGCGTCTCCAGCCG
The DNA here is from genome assembly GCF_001315015.1 of Azospirillum brasilense. Lineage (NCBI taxonomy): Bacteria > Pseudomonadati > Pseudomonadota > Alphaproteobacteria > Rhodospirillales > Azospirillaceae > Azospirillum > Azospirillum brasilense. Next base: position 1,116,971 of record NZ_CP012915.1, read on the forward strand.
CGAGCGCGAGGCGACGATGCAGTTCTCCATCCAGGCGGCGACCTCGCTGACCGGGGCGGAAGCCGGGCCGCGCACGCCGACGACCAAGCGGCCCTTCAGCCAAGCCTCGTCCATCGGCAGCCCGAACATGCCGTCCTCGAAGGTGAAGGGGATGCGGGCGACGCCCTCCTTCACCCGGTCGATCATGCGCAGGATGAAGTCGCGCACTTCGCCGAAGCTCGCCATCGGGTCGTCGTGGTCGTAGCGCGACAGCTTGGCCGGCACGGCGCCGCTGGCGAAGGCCGACAGGTGTCCGGCCAGCGTGCACAGCGACATGTAGACGTCGAACGGGTGGCAGACGCCGACGCCGAGCTGCGCTTCCAGCGGCGGCAGGCCGGTGACGAGGCTGCGGATCTCCGCCCGCGCGGCCTCGGCCAGCTCGGTCGCCGGGTTGCCGTTGCCGACGCCGGAACGCTCGGCCAGGAACAGCGCCTTCTCGCGCACGCGCCGCACCACCTCCGCCCCCAGCCGGCCGAGCGGCGCGTTGGCGGCGACGGTCATGGCCGGTGGCACGAAGTCGGTCAGCACGAAGGCGTCGTTGCGGAAGGTCGCCTGCGCGATCGGCATGGAGACGAACTTCTGCGGCGGCTTCTGCGTCGGGCCGGTGGTGGCGAACAGCGCCAGCCGCGGGCGCAGGCGGGCGATGGACAGCTCCTCCCCGCCATGCTGGTCGGCGACCGGCGCGCCCTCGACCGAGACGTAGCGCGGCGTCTCCCCCGGCCCCGGCGCGCGGTCGCCACGGGCGGCGGGAACGATCAGGTGGATGGTGATCTGCGTCTGCCCCACCGGGTCGGCGTAGGCGGAGATGTCCACCTCCAGCGGTTCGTCGATCCCGGCGCGGTAGTCCACGACGAGGCCGTCGGGCAGGATCGCCTCCAGCTCCCGCACCTGGACCAGCCCGGAGACGAGCTGCACGCGGTCGACCTGGAGATGAACGACGCCCCAATGGAAGGGCCGCGCCTGCCGGACATGGTAGGTCAACTGCCGCTCGTGCCGCAGCGCCTGCTGCTGGAAATGCTGCGGGGCCAGCAGCATCCCGTCGTGCCAGTCGATGGCGTCGGGAATGTCGCGCGCCTCGGTCATTCGGCCCTCACGGATTGGGAAAGAACATCACGGAACCAGTTCGACATCCTTGTCCCCGGCGGTGAGGGTCAGCGTTCGTGTGTCGGGCACGCGCAGGCGGTGCGGCCCCGGCGTGGAATAGTTGGCGAAGACCAGCAGGGCCCATGCCGGCTCGCCCGGCGGCAGGTCCGTCTTCAGCGTCTGGCCTGGGACCAGCTCCCAGCTCGTCACGCCGAGCGTGGTCGGATGGTCGCGCATGGACTGCTCGCGCTGGCCGAACCACTCCGCGGCGGTCAGCGCCCCCAGCTTGTCCACCAGCGCCTTGTCGCGGACGGCGACGAGGTCGATGGCGACCGGCGTGGTGTCGTTGGCGGCCGGGGCGACCGTGAAGGACACGCTGTCCAGCGCGGCGCGCGGCTTGTCCGCGCATCCGGCGACCAACAACGTCAGCGCCAGCGCGCCGGCCAACCCAAATCCTTTTCCGTTCACCGGAATCATGGCGTTCAGCGCTCTCCCGCTTCGGCAAGGGTGACGACGGTTCCGGACACCCCGTTGGCCCTCGTCAGCGCGTCCAGCGCGCGGGCGGCCTCGTCGGCGGCGGTGTAGCGCCCGGTGCGCACGGCGTAGGGGGCGTTGCCGCCGGGCAACGGCGCGAAATCGACCGTGCCGCGCACGCCGCGCTGGGCGGCGGCGGCGGCGAAGGACTCGGCGTTGGCCGGGGTGGCGAAGCGTCCGAGTTCGATGGCGTAGTGGCGGACCGGCGCCGCCCCGCCGTCCTTCATCGCGTCCAGCCGGTCGTTCAGCGTGTCCTCGACGACGCCTTCCACGCTGTTGCCGGCGAATTCGGTGACTCGGTAGCCGGTCTTCTCGATGACGTGGGCGGCGGTGCCGGCCATCCAGCCGGGCAGGAAGCGGCGGGCCGCGTCCGCGGCGCCACGGGTCATCGGCTCGGTCGCCGAAATCGCCCGTCCGCGCGCCTCGTCGCTGAAGATGTCCGCCGTCTCGATCACGCCCTGGCGGGCCTCGAAGCTGTCGGCGATGTTGCTCCGTGCCATCGCGCCCAGTCCGCCGCCAGCGGCGGGCGCTGCAGCGGTCGTGGCGGCGGGAGCGGAGGCCGACGCCATCGGCGTGTCTCCAGCGCCCGTCAGGATCAGCGCCGCCATCACCGCACCCAGCAGCAGGGCCACGACGGTCAGCACGGCGACGCCGGCGGCCAGAGCCGCCACCTGCCATCGTCCGAGCGTGATCGTGGTCATCGCGGGAATTCCTGGGGAAGAAACCGTCGGATGGACCACCCGCCCCACAGGACGGCGGCCCAGCCTGATAGAAGCATCCCGGCGGCCCAAATCCGCGCGCTGTCTGGTTCGTTCTGGCGTAGTCCCGCGGGGGTTTCGCGGCGATGGCCCGGAAGCCCGCTCCGCCGTGCGGAGAAGCCCGCAAATCCGGCGGGTTACCCCGTTGGTCCGAACTGGATCATTCGCCGCCGCTGGCCTTCGCGGGCTGGGCGGCGGCAAGGGGCTCCTCGACCACCACCCCGCCGATCCCGGCGGTCCGCTCGAAGGACGGGCGGCGCGCCTCGGCCTGCCAGCGGTCGGCGAAGGCGCCGGCGCGCACCCGGTGCCACTGCCCCCCGGCGGCGTCCATGGTCTCGACGATCTCCACCGGAAGGCCCCGCCCGGCCAGTGCCGCCGCGAAGTCCTGGGCGTTCCCGGCGGAGCGGAAGACGCCGAGTTCGATGGAGAAGCGCGCCGTCGCCGCCTTCACGGCAGCAACCGGACGGACCGGGACGGCGGCCGGAGCAGCCGTCTCCGGCTCCGCCTTCGCCGCCTCCTGCGGCGCGGCGGCGGGTGATGCGTTCGCCTCAGCGGGCGCGGGGTCCTCCTTGCCTCCCGGCACGCTGCCCCCAGCCAGGAAATAGCCCCCCGCGAAGGCCACCAGGAGAAGGAGGAGCGCCAGCACGCCGATCAGAAGTTTCTTCATGGCACCGCGCTCACGATTCCGGGCCGCCGCACAGCCGGCGCATCTCCGCCGTCTCGCGCTGGTAGCCGAGCCGCACCCGCCGGTCGAGCACGAGGCAGAGGTAGGTGTCCTGCGCCGTCGGGTCGCTGGCGTGGTAGCGGCGCACCGCTTCCGTCCAGGAGCCGTGGCGGTCGTACAGCTCCCGCAGGAAGCGGGCGGCGTAGGCGACGTTGACCGCAGGGTCCAGCATGTCGTCGCCCCCCGCGAAGGAGCCGGCGTGCCAGCGCGTGTGGATCTGCATGCAGCCGACCGCCACGTCGCCGCGCAGGCCGCCCTCGCCGTCCTGCATCAGCCGCAGCGCCTCGCGCCGCGTCGCCGGATAGTGCGGACGGCCGGAGACGTTCAACGCCCAGGGCCAGGGCATCCCGGCCCGCCCGGATTCCACGACGCTCATGGCGTGCAGGATGCCCGGCGGGATGCCGTAGAGTGCCTCCCCGTTGCGGAGATAGCGGCTGCACTGGAACAGCGCCGGTCCACCGTCGGACGCCGGGGCCAGTTCCGCCGCCACCGGTCCAGCGAGCAGCGCGCCCATCAGGGCGAGCGCACCGGCCAGAATGCCGCGCGTCCTCATGCGCGCACCCGCAGGGCGACGCACAGCCGGTCCACCGCCATCGCGGCGCCGCCGCCATGCTCGGCCAGACCGGCGGACACCGCGGCGGTGACGCTGGCGGCGGACAGGTCGTCGAGATTGCCGAGGATGCCGGTCAGCCGCGCCCGCCCGAAGGCGACGCCGAAGCGGTTCTCGCCGTCCAGCAGTCCGCCGTTGCACAGCACCAGCGTGGAGGGCACCGGCAGGTCGAGCGCGGTTTCCACCGCCGTCATCGCGGGATCGAGGCCGAGCGGCGGGTTGGCCGCCACCGGCAGGTCCACCACATCGCCGAAGCGCCGCAGCAGGAAGGGTTCCGGCACGCCCGCGGCGGCGAAAACCAGCCGGCGCGAGCGCGGCGACACGATGCCCATGGCGAGCCCGATCGACAGGCCCGCCGCGTTGTCCGCCGCCAGCAGTCGGTTGGCTCCGGTCAGGCAGGCCGCCGGCCCGAGCCCGGCCGCCGCCAGCGTGCGCAAGGCGGCGCGCGCCGTCACCGTCATGAAGCCCGCCGCCAGCCCACCGCCCGACACCTGCCCGATCAGGACCGCCAGCGACCCGTCCGCCGTCAGGAAGAAATCGTAGAAGCTGCCGTCGAACTCCGCCGCAGGACGCATCAGGCCCGACGCCTCCAGATCGGGGGGCGTGGTCAGGTCGGAGGGCAGGATGGCCGCCTGCATGCGCCGGGCGATCTCGAACTGCTTCTGCAATTCCAGAAGCTCGGTGCGGGTGTCCAGCGCGGCCTGAAGCTGCCGGACCATGCCGTCGAGCGCGGTGTGCTGGTCGCGCACGCGTTCCGCCATCACCTCGAAGGCGACGGCGAGCGCGCCGGGGTCGTCGGTACGGGCGCAGGGCGTCCGGCCCTCCGACGCCGCCTCGATTCGGGCGAGGTCGGCGAGAAGTTCACGCCGCCCCTGCTCCGGCAGGGTTTCGGACAGACGCAGCATCTGGCGGCGGATGAAGGACTGCTGGCGCAGCCAGTGACGGGCGCGCCGCTCCTCGGCGTCGCGCAGCGCGCGGCTGCGGCTGCGGAACACCTCCACGGTGCGGGCGAGCTGCCCGGCTTCGTCGGTGCGCTCCGCCCCCAGCACGGCGACGCCGGTGTCCCCCGCCGCCAGAGCGGACAGGGCGGACATCGAGGCGTAAACCGGAGTGAAAACCCGCCGGAAGTACCAGTCCAGCCCCAGCGTCCCCGCCACCAGCATCATCAGCACCACGAGGATGGCGGAGCTGTCCAGCAGGCTGTCGGCCATGGTGGCCAGCGTGGTCTCGCGCACGGTGACGAGGTACAGCGTGCCGTCCCCCTCCGTCCCGGCAACCTTAGGCAGGCGCAGCTTGCGCACGCCGTAGCCGCGGGCGCCGATGCTCGCCTGCACCTCCTCGCCGCGCTCCGCGGCGGAACGCACGTCGGCCCAGGCCAGCGGTCCGGCGTGGCCGTACAAGGTGCCGTCGCTGCCGACCAGGAAGGCGGAACCGCCGAGGACGCCGGCCAGTGCCTCCAGGCCGCCGGTCAGCGGACGGATGGCGACCAGCGCCCGGTCGGCCGGCCGCTGCGCGCCGAGGGGGCGGGCGAGCAGAAGCTGCGCGGCACCGCCGGTCAGCACCAGACCGTCCTGCGTGTCGTTGCGGGCCAGCACCTGCCCGATGCGCCGCTCGTCGAGAAGGCGGATCGGCTGGTCGGCCGGGACAGCAAGCAGGGTCTGTCCGGCGCCGTTGACCACCGTCACCGCCGTGAATCCCAGAGCGCCGAGCCGCTCCGCCGCCGTCGCGGCGTTGCCGCGCTCCAGGGCGTCGGTGAGGCGGGGATCGCCCACCGCCACCCGAGCGGCCGCGGCGGACTGGTCGAGCAGCCCTTCCCACAGCCGCAGAGTCATCCGCCCCTCGTCCTCGGCGTGGCGGGTGGCCCCGCTCTCGATGCGCAGCAGGGCGAAGACCGCGGCGGTGACGAGCACGGCAAGGACCACCGCGGCGGCGGCCACCGTCATGCGCTGGCGAAGACCGGTCATCGCGCGGCCTCCCCGTTGACCGGAACGCGCCGGCGTGGCGTGGCGTGGCGCCACAGGGCCAGGGCCAGCGGCGGGAGCGCGGCGATCCCGGCGAGCAAAGCGAGGGAGGGCAGCGTTCCGGCGGCCACCACCGTGTTGCTCCCTCCGGAGAGCCACAGCACGCCGAGCGTTCCGGCCAGGGTCAGCGCGGCGCGGACCGCGGTCAGCCCTCCCCAGTTCCCCGACGCCGCGAATCCCGCATGGCCGGCGCCAAGCGCCGCGGCGATGCCCAGTGCGACGGCCGTTCCCGGCTCCACCGGGCCGAGCGCCAGGAGCAGCCCGACCGCCGCCGTCGCACACAGGCTCAGCAGTGCCGCAGCCCCCCGCGGCACCAGCACCGCAACCAGGGCGGCGGCCAGCCAGGCCGGGGTGGCATGCAGCCAGAGAATCTCTGCAATCCGGCGGGCGTCCATCGCTCCGCCGCCGTCGGCCCGGCTCAACACCGCCAGGGCCAGCGCTGTGACCAGCCACAGCCCCCAACCCTTGGGACGCGCCGCACCGTCCGCCCACCAGCGGTCCATCGCCAGCAAGGCACGGAGCGTCACGCGCGACGGTGTCAGACCGCCCCGCCGCTCCAGCCGGACGGCGGCCAGCAGTCCGGCCAGCCCGGACAGCACCGCGCCGGCCATCAGAACATTTGGCACGCCACCGCCGAGGCATAGGACCGACAGCCCCGTTCCAACGACCAGACCGCCCGCGGCAGACACCGCCGGCCCGGCACGCAGGCTTTCCGCGGCGGGACGCGCCGCCTGGAAGGGAAGTGCGGCGAAAACCCCGCCCATCACCGCGCCGGCCAGCCAGACGACCACTCCGTCCCCCAGCCCGTTCAGCAGCGCCCAACCACCCAGCGCCAACGCCCCCGCGACGGGCGCGCGGCGGCCGAGCGCCAGGGCGAGCGGCACCGCCGCGGCCATGCCAAGAAGCACCCCGCCGAGCGCCACAGCCGGCGGCAGGTGCCGCGCCGCCATGGCCGCCGCGGCCGCGGCCCCCACACCCGCGCAGAAGGCGGTGGCGTAGGGCAACGACCCGGCGTCCGGCGGGGCCAGCGCGGTCAGCCGGTCGGGCGAGAAACGGCCCAGCCGTTCGATCCGCTCGATCAGCGGCGCCACCTCCGCCGCCGCGTCCTTGTTGAAGCTGAGGTCGCGCACCTCGGCCAGATAGCTGCGCAGGCGGGCGAAGCGGTCGTTCACACCGGTCACCACCCGATTCATCTCGGCCAGCAGGGTGCCGATCAGGCTCTGCTCCACCGGCGGGGCGATGCGGTCGTAGGCGGAGCGCGCGAGGTTGGCCTCCAACGACGCCACCAGCCGCAGCGGCGCCATCACCTGCGCGTTCAGCATGGTGCGCAGCGCCAGCCCGCCGAGCGCCAGCGCGATGCTCAGTGCCACCGCAAAGTCGATCAGGATGCGCGGCGCGTTGGCCGGCTGCGCAACGGCGCTGCGGCCCAGCAGGACCTCCCCCGCCGTCGCGGCGCCCTGCCGGATGGGAAAGCGCTGCAGGACCAGCCCCAGCGCGGACCAGTCGGTTTCCGCCGGCACCAGCCGGACCGACAGGTCGGGGCGCGCGGCGTCGGATTTCTGGAACAAGGGACGGCCGGCCCCGTCCACCACCAGGATCAGCTTGATCTCCGGGAAAACCGCGCCGGCCTCGCCCAGATAATCGTCCATCCCGGCCATGCGGTCGAGCGGCAGGCCGAGCGCCAGAGCCTTCTCCAAGTCATGGGCGATGCCCGTCCCGACGATCTCGGCGCGGGAGGCGGTTCCGCGGTCGGCCAGCCCCGCCGCGGCGATCAGTGCCGCCGCCAGCGTGGCGAGCCAGGGCACGACGACCACCACCGCCATCAGCGGTATGAAACGGCGCAACACGCTGCGTTGGGGGAACAGCGTCGCCGGACGGGTCATCGCAGCACCTCACCATCGATGCGGGCGGCCTCGGTCTCCGCCGCGCGCAGCCCGGCCAGGACGGCGGACAGAGCCGGATCGCCAACCGCCACGGCGGCGGGTGCGTCGGTCTGGAGCTGCCGCGCCTCGGCGGCGTAGAAGGCCGTCCGCTCCAGAACGGAGCGGCAAACGCCGGACAGCAGAAGCCGCGTGCCCAGAACGGCGAGAATCCCGATGGCGGCCAGGAAGACGGCGGTGACCGTCGCCGTCTCGCGCAGCGCGGCCAGAACCTCCACCCGCGCGTCCTGCTGCGGGGCGAGGCCCAGCACGGCGCCGGCGGGCTTGCCCAGGGCGTCGGCCACCGGCACGCCGACCAGCACGCCGTCGCGGTCCGCGAGTTCCCAGGGCTCCGCCGGCAGCCCCGTAGCGCCGCCCATCCAAGAGGCCGGCACCGGCGTCCCCGCCGCTTGGGCGGTGGCAAACAGCACCGTCCCGCGCGGGTCCACCACATAGAGCCGCACGCCCCCGCCACCGGTGGAGGCCACCTCGATCAGCCTTTGCAGGTCGTTCTGGTCGGCGAGCGGAAAGCCGATGGCCGCGCGCTCCGCCGCGCTGGCCGCCACGCGGCTGGCCAACGCCGACGCGCGCGCGGCGATTTCCGCCGTGTGCGCCTCCGCCACCGCGTTGTGAAAGGCGAACAGGGTGAACGCCTGCCCGCCCACGGCGCACAGCCACAACACAAGCGCCAGACGCCCGAAACCGTAGAGCATGGCCAGCCTCCCAAGGGTCCGGCTATAGCGGCTTTCCGCGGGTGCATCCCGTTCAGATTGGCCCAACTTGGTCTGATCTGCTTTTGCCGCTCCCCGGCCCCTGCGATACTCCCCGGCCAACCACAAAGGACACGCTCCATCATGAAGCGGCCATCATGAACCGGGACGCCCGCCTGCACGCCATCCTCGCCCGGCTGCGCAGCGACTCCCCCGGCGAGCGGCTGGCCGCCCTCTCCGCGCTGGAGCGGCTGATGCCCGCCGGCACCTCCCTCTACGAGGTCATCCAGGTCGGGCTGTTCTACACCGACCGCGGCACCGTCGCCCCCTCGCTGGTCGAGGAGGTGGACCGCCTGCGCGGCGAGGCGCAGGAGGCCGCGCGGCGCGAGGAGCGGCAGCGCCGCCGCGTCCGGGCGCTGGAAACCGGCATCCGCGCCGTGATGGAGGACTTCCGCGGCGGCAAGGACGGCTGACCGCCTTCGCTCCGCAACGGACGCAGTTCCGGCGGCGTGACTCCGGGAGTGGACCAACAAGGCGTTCCGCGGCGGCCCGCCATCGCACACCTTGCGGGGCAATACCGCCGTGCGTACCCGGAGGCCCTTTGCCCACCATCACCGCACCCTGTCAGCATGCCCTATACGCCGCCGTGGATTCCGCGGCGGCGGCGCGCGGCATGACGGTGCCCGCCCTGATCCGCTCCTGCCTGACGCTGGTCGGGCCGGAGGCGCTGACCCATCTGCCCGATCCCGGCAGCCCCGAGCCGGTGGACGTCTCCCACCGCACCGTGACGCTGAAGAACGGCGGCACCCGCCGCGTGCGGGTGGTGCCGAAGCTGCGGGTGCGCCACGCCACGCCGCTGGACGCGGCGACCGTGCGCAAGGCCGCCTGGGTCGCCGCCACCATCGGCAACGACGACGGCGCGCATCTCATCACCGCGGGCGAACTGAACGCCGTGGAAAGCGAGATGAGCCGCTGCCGCCTGCGGCTGGAGCAGTTGACCGCGGCGCTGGAGACGCTGGCCTTCCGCCCGCTGCGCCAGCCGATCCGCAAGCCCTGGCAGGCCACCTACGTGCTGGGTTTCACCCACGAATGGGGCCTCGACCCGCAGGTGGTGAACAGCCGTTTCCGCACGCTGGCCCCGATCTTCCACCCCGACACCGGCCTGCTCTCCAGCGCCGAGCGGATGAGTCAACTATTGGAGGCCCGCAACTTCCTCTTGCAGCACCTTCGAAGCTGAGCGGGCGATGCTTCGTACGCCGGACATTCCCTCCGAAACGGAGGTGTTCCGGGGCGATGTCGTCCAATTGGGGTCCATCTCGGCTGGCCTCCGCGGGGGTGCCTTTCGAATGATGGCGAAGCTCGACAGCCGGCGCGCGACGCGCACAACCCTATGAGGTCGTCAGATATGAGCGAGAGCAGTCAGAAGAAGTTGGAGCGCGTCCGCCCGCCGCGGGTGAAGCTCACCTACGAGGTCCACACCGGTGGCGCCCAGGAGATGAAGGAGCTGCCCTTCCTGGTCGGCATCCTGGCCGACCTCAGCGGCAAGCCGGAGAAGCCCCTTCCCAAGCTGAAGGAGCGCAAGTTCGTCGAGATCGACCGCGACAACTTCAACGACGTGATGGCCTCCGTCGGCCCGCGCCTCGCCTTCCAGGTGGACAACAAGCTGCAGGAGGACGGCGGCAAGCTGAACATCCTGCTGAACATGCGCCACATGGACGATTTCCAGCCGGTGGAGGTGCTGAAGCAGGTGCCGACGCTGAGCCGCCTGTTCGAAGCCCGGCAGAAGCTGTCGGACCTGCTGGCCAAGCTGGACGGCAACGACGAGCTGAACGGCCTGCTGAACGACGTCATCACCAGCACCGAACAGCAGGACGAGCTGAAGAAGCTCCTCGGCCCGGTGGCCGGTGCCCCGGCCGGCGAGCCCGCGGGCGAGCCCGCCTGATCCCCCGTCCCGTCAAGCCCAATCAGAACCCCCTTCACGGAGCGAACAGGTGAGCACGGAAACGTCCGTTGAGAGCGCCGCCAGTCTGTCCCTGCTCGACCGCATGATGGTCGAAGGCAAGATGGCGCGCGAAGAGGGCCAGCGGCCCTACGCCCGCGACCTTCTGACCGAATTCGTCGACCAGGTCCTCGCCGAGACCGGCGACGCCTCCGCCATCGACGTGGTCGAGGCGATCAACCAGCGCATCGCGCAGATCGACGAGCTGATCAGCGACCAGCTGAACGAGGTCATGCACCACCCCGACTTCCAGAAGCTGGAAGGCACGTGGCGCGGCCTCAACTACCTCGTCATGAACACCGAGACCTCGACGACGCTGAAGCTGCGCGTCCTCAACGTCTCCCGCAAGGACCTCCAGAAGGACCTGGACAGCGCGGTCGAGTTCGACCAGAGCGCCATGTTCAAGATGGTCTACGAGGCCGAGTACGGCACGCTGGGCGGCACGCCCTACAGCATGCTGGTCGGTGACTACGAGTTCGGCCGCCATCCGCAGGACATCTCCCTGCTGGAGAAGATGTCGAACCTCGCCGCCGCCGCCCACGCGCCGTTCATCAGCGCCGTGTCGCCGGCGATGTTCGACATGGAGAACTTCGGCGAGCTGGGCGCCCCGCGCGACCTGTCGAAGATCTTCGAGACGGCCGAGATGGTGAAGTGGCGGTCCTTCCGTTCGTCGGAAGACTCCCGCTACGTCTCGCTGACCATGCCGCACGTCCTGATGCGCCTGCCCTACGGCCCGAACACCGTTCCGGTCGAAGGCATGAACTTCGTCGAGGACACCGACGGGCGCGATCATTCCAAGTACCTGTGGGGCAACGCCTCCTGGGCGCTGGCCGCGCGCATCACCGACAGCTTCGCCAAGCACGGCTGGACCGCGGCCATCCGCGGCGTGGAAGGCGGCGGCAAGGTCGAGGGTCTGCCCAGCCACACCTTCAAGACCGACGAGGGCGACGTCGCCCTGAAGTGCCCGACGGAGATCGCCATCACCGATCGCCGTGAGAAGGAGCTGAACGACCTCGGCTTCATCTCGCTGGTCCACTGCAAGAACACGGATTACGCGGCGTTCTTCAGCGGCCAGACCACCAACAAGCCGAAGGTCTACAACACCGACGAGGCCAACGCGAACGCCCGCATCTCCGCGATGCTGCCGTACATGCTGGTGTCGTCGCGCTTCGCCCATTACCTGAAGGTGATGCTGCGCGACAAGATCGGCGCCTTCCTGACGCGCAACAACATCACGGACCACCTGAACACCTGGATCGCCAACTACGTCCTTCTGGACGACGAGGCGTCGCAGGGCACGAAGGCCCGTTTCCCGCTGCGCGAGGCCCGCATCGACGTCTACGACGTTCCGGGCCGTCCGGGCGTCTACCGCGCCAACATCTTCCTTCGTCCGCATTTCCAGCTCGAAGAGCTGTCGGCCTCCATCCGCATGGTCGCCGAACTGCCGGCGCCGGAAGCCTGATCCCCTCCCCCCGAACGCATCGTCCGGAGTAAATCCGCATGTCTATGATCATTCTCGATATCCCCAACGTCCAGGGGGAGTCCGCGGTGGAGATCGCCGGGGGCACGGTGTTCAAGGACATGATCCTGTGCGACTCCCTGTCGCAGGACATGACCGTCGAAATGGAGGTGTCGACCAACGCCCGCCGCACGGTCCACACCCCGAAGGTCGAGAACATCACGCTTGAGCGCAAGTGGGACCGGGCCTCGCCCAAGCTGATCTCGCTGCTGCTGCGCTCGGCCAACTCCGACACGGCGAAGAAGCAGTGGACCATCCACTGCCTGAAGCCGATCGGCGACAGCCACCAGTGGGGCGAGTTCCTGACGATCGAGCTGACCAACCCGCTGATCGCCAAGCACAGCCTGAGCGTCAACGAGGGCGACACGACCGAGACCATCGAGATCAACGCCACCGAGATCTACTGGACCTACAAGCGCTACACCGAGGAGCAGAAGCACGAAGGCGGTGGCGGCGTGAAGTTCAACCTGCTGAAGGGCACCGTCTCCGACAGCTGAGGCTTTAAATAGCCCTCTCCCCTCTGGGGAGAGGGAAGGGTGAGGGGGTTGCGCTTCTGCCGAACGCTCCGCGACGCGCACCCCCTCATCCTAACCTTCTGCCCAGAGGGGAGAAGGAACTGAAGCCCCAACGGACACGGCGATGACCCAGCCCAAGACGATGACCGGTGGACGGTCGCTGCTGTTCGAACGGCTGATCGACTTCGAACCGGACCAACCGACGGGCGACGAGCCGTCCGCCACGGTGCTGTCCATGCCAGACCTCAAGGCGTCGATCCGGCGCGAGGTCGCGCGCATCCTCGACAGCCGCAGCACCGGCACGCGCCGCAACGACCTCGGCGGAACGGCGCTGGACTATGGGATTTCCGACATCACGCATCTGGACGCCGCCTCCGACGCCGACCGCCGTCAGGTGGAGCGGATGGTGCGGCAGGCCATCATCGATTTCGAGCCGCGGCTGAAGCGCCCGCGGGTGACCGTCAGCGCCGGAACCGGGCGCGGCACCATGGTCACCAGCATCTCCGGCGAGGTCGTGGCGGGCACCGTCACCGAACGGCTGGAATTCGACGTGGGCCTGCGCGGCCAAGCCGAAATCGGCTGAAAGGACGCACCAGGATGCGGCGCGAGGACCTCCTCGACCATTACGAACGCGAGCTTCTCTACGTCCGCCGGGCGGGCGAAGCCTTCGCGCGCAGCTATCCCAAGATCGCGCGCCGCTTGGCGCTGGGGCCGGATCAGGCCGCCGACCCGAACGTCGAGCGGCTGATCGAATCCTTCGCCTTCCTGTCGGGTCGCCTGCAACTCAATCTGGAGCGCGAGTTCCCGCGCTTCTCCGAAGCGCTGCTCGGCATCCTGCACCCGCAGATGATCGCGCCGATCCCCGCCATGGGCATCGCGCGGATGGAGCCGACGCCCGGCGAGGGGCGGCTGACCGGCGGTTTCCGCGTTCCGCGCGGCACCCCGCTGCACGCCGTGGCCGAGGACAACATCCGCTGCCGCTTCCGCACCGCCTACGACGTGACGCTGTGGCCGGTCGCCGTGACCGACGCCGCGGTGGAGCCGGCGGACCGCTACGACTTCCTCGACGGCGCCGCCACCGCGTCGGTGCTGCGGCTGCGGCTGGAGACGCGCAACCAGTCCTTCGAGAATCTGCCGATCGACACGCTGCGCCTGTTCATCGACGGCGAGACGATCCTCACCTCCGCCCTGCACGAGCTGTTCCTGTGCGGCGTGGTCGAGATCGCCTACGTCCAGCCCGGCAAGCCGCCGGTGCGGCTGCGCGGCGAGAACCTGATCGCTCCCGTCGGCTTCGGCCCCGATGAGACGGTGCTGCCCCATCCCAAGCACGCCCAGCCGGCCTACGGCCTGCTGCAGGAATACTTCGAGTTTCCGCAAAAGTTCGACTTCTACGACCTGCCGCTTCCCCGGGGCCGGCTGTCGGGGGAGGTCGTGGACATCCTGATCGCGGTGTCGCGCCCGCTGCCCAACCGGCTGACCCTGCGCAAGGACAGCTTCGTCCTCGGCTGCACGCCCATCGTCAACCTGTTCAACCGCACGGCGGAGCCGATCCGGCTGAACCACCGGCGCACCGCCTACCGCGTCGTCCCCGATGCCCTGCGCGAGCGCACCACCGAGGTCCATTCGATCCTGGAGGTCAGCGGCCTGCGCGACGGCGACGGCATGCACCACCGCTACGTCCCCCTCTTCTCGCACCAGCACGCCGAGGCGGAGACCGAGCCGCGCGGCTTCTGGCTGGCGGCGCGCGAACCGACCCAGCGGGAGGACGTGCCGGGCACCGACCTGCATCTCAGCCTGCACCACCTCGACCTGACGCCGACCGACCCGGCCGACGAGACGCTCCTCGTCCGCACACTGTGCACCAACCGGGCGCTGGCCGAGCAGGTCCCGGCGGGGGCCGCGCTGATGATCGAGGAATCCGCCCCCATCGCCACCATCCGCTGCCTGCACAAGCCGACGCCCGGCCGCCCCGCCCCGGCGGGCGGTTCCTCGGCCTGGAAGCTGATCTCGCACCTGTCGGTCAACCACCTCAGCCTGACCGGCGACGCCGAGGGGCTGCGCGCCCTGCAATCGATCCTGCTGCTGCACGCGCCCGACGATCCGTCCGCCCAGCACCAGATCCGCGGCGTGCAGGGCCTGTCCTCCCGCCCGGTGCTCCACCGCATGGGACAGGACGCCTGGCGCGGCTTCGTGCGCGGCCTGGAGGTGACGGTGGCCCTGGACGAGCGGAACTTCGTCGGCGCCAGCCCGCTGGTCTTCGGCGGCGTGCTCAGCCGCTTCCTCGGCCTCTACGTCAACGTCAACGCCTTCGCCCAGCTTCGGCTGCGCTCGGTGCAACGGGAAGGGGTCTGGAAGGCATGGTCGCGCCTTGCCGGCAGCCAGCCGGTCCTGTGACGGACCGCCCTCCCCCCTCCTCGGGCCACCCTCCCGCCCTGATCGACCGGCTGGAGGCCGAGCCCTGGGGCTTCGACCTGCTGCAGGCCATCGCCCTGCTGGAACGCGCCGCGCCCGGCTACGCGCCGCTCGGCACTGGCATCGACCCGGAGCAGGAGGCCGTCCGCATCGAACACGACCCGAGCTTCGTCTTCCCCGCCAGCGACGTGGTCGAGGCGCGGCGGACGGAGGACGGGCGCGGCGTGGTGCGTTCCCCCGTTCTCGGCGTGGCGGGCATCAACGGCCCCTTGCCCTACGTCGCCACGGAACTGCTGGTCGAGCGGGCGGCCCGGCGCGACACGGCGGGCTCCGCCTTCTACGACATCTTCAACCACCGCCTGATGTCGATCTTCTACCGCACCCGTCAGGGCAGTTTGCCCCTGCTGGAGCGCGACCCGGAACGCACCCTGATGGCCCGCGTGTTGCGCGCGCTGGCCGGCATCGGCACGCCCGGCCTGGAGCAGCGCCTGCCCGGCACGCCCGATCGCATGCTGCTGGCTTTCTCCGGCATCCTCGCCAACCGGCGCCGGTCGTCGGCCGGGTTGGAGGCGATCCTCGGTGCCGTCTTCCGGGTGAAGGTGCGTGTGGAGAGCTTCGTCGGGCGCTGGCTGCCGCTGGACGAGGAGAGCCGGACCCGAATCGGCGGCGGCTTCGGCGCGCGGAACAACAGCCTCGGCCGCACGGTGGTGCTCGGCCGCCGCGTCTGGGACCAGCAGAGCTGCTACGCCATCGAACTGACGCTCGACAGCCTGGAGCGCTTCCGCGAGTTCCTGCCCGATGGGCGGCATCACCAGACGCTCTGCGCGCTCGCCCGCTTCCACACCGGGGACGGCATGGATTTCCGCATCGTGCTGGTGCTGGAAGCCACCAAGGTGCCGCCGACCCGCCTGTCCACCAAGCCGCCGGAGGGCAGCCGCCTCGGCTGGACCTCCTGGCTGCGGGCGCCGGGCCGCCCGAACCTGAAGGACGGGCGCCTCACGCTCGACCCCGCCCCGCCCGCAACGTCATCCCAGGGAGCCGTCCCGTGACCGCCGACATCAAGTCCCTCATCGGTAAGCTCGACCGCGACGGGCGCAAGGTTCTCGAACGCTCCGCCGCGCTGTGCGTCTCGCAGACCCATTACGACGTCGAGGCGGAGCATGTGCTGCTCGCCCTGCTGCGGCTGAAGGACGCCACTGTCGCCGGCATTCTGCGCCATTACGGCGTCGAGGCGGGCCGGCTGGAAACGGAACTCGAAGCCGCGCTGGACCGCATCCGCCGCGGCAACAGCCGCACCCCGGCCTTCTCACCCCGCGTTCCGGAGATGCTGGAGACGGCGCTGCTGATCTCCGTCACCCATCTGGACAGCCCTCAGATCCTTCTCCCGGCCATCCTCTGGGCCGCGGTCGCCTGCGATTCCGTGCGGGCGGTGGTCACGGAGTCCGCCCCCTCCCTGCTCGCCCTGCCGCGCGAGCGCACCGCCTCCGACCTGCCGGAGCTGGTCCGCGCCCTTAAGGCGGGCGGGCCGTCTGCCGCCGCCGCCGAGTCCTCTCCCGCCGCCGCTCCGGTTTCCGCCGCCTCGGACGGGCGGGCCATGCTCGACCAGTACAGCCAGGACCTGACCGCGCAGGCCAAGGCCGGGAAGATCGACCCGGTGATCGGGCGCGACCGCGAGATCCGGCAGGTCATCGACGTCATGATGCGCCGCCGCCAGAACAACCCGATCCTGGTCGGCGACCCCGGCGTCGGAAAGACCGCCATCGTCGAGGGGCTGGCCCTGCGCATCGCCGAGGGCGACGTGCCGCCGCCGCTGCGCGGCATGGTCATCCGCACGCTGGACCTCGGGCTCCTCCAGGCCGGGGCCGGGGTCAAGGGTGAGTTCGAGAACCGGCTGAAGTCGATCATCAAGGAGGTCTCGGCCTCCCCCGTGCCGATGGTCGTCTTCATCGACGAGGCGCACGCGCTGATCGGGGCCGGCGGGGCCGCCGGCCAGGGTGACGCCGCCAACCTGCTGAAGCCCGCCCTGGCGCGCGGCGAATTCCGCACCATCGCCGCCACCACCTGGGCCGAGTACAAGAAGTATTTCGAGAAGGATCCGGCGCTGGCCCGCCGCTTCCAGCCCGTCTCGGTGCCGGAGCCGGACGAGACGGCGGCGGCGGCCATGCTGCGCGGCCTCGTCCGCCGCTTCGAGGAGCATCACGGGGTCAGCGTGCTCGACGACGGCATCGCCGCCGCGGTCGCCCTGTCCGCCCGCTACATCCCCGCCCGCCAGTTGCCCGACAAAGCGATCAGCGTGCTCGACACCGCCTGCGCCCGCGTCGCCATCGCCCGCAGTTCCAAGCCCGAAGCCATCGAGGCGATGGAGCGCGAGGACGCCATCCTGGCCCGCGAGGCGGAGCGGCTGGAGGCCGAACCCGGCACCGCCCACCACGCCCGCCTGTCGCAGATTTCGCAACGCCGCGGCGCGTTGGCCCTGGAGAAGGCCGCGCTCGACGAGCGCTGGACGCGCGAGCGCGATCTGGTCGATGCGGTGGAGGCCGCGTTGAAGGCCGGCCACACCGTGGAGGCCGCCGCGGCCACGGAAAAGCTGAAAGCGATCCAGGGCGACAGCCCGCTGGTCCCGCACCGGGTGGACGGCGCGGTGGTCGCCGCCGTGGTGTCGAACTGGACCGGCATCCCGGTCGGCTCGATGTCCAAGGACGACCTGGAGGTGGTCGCCACGCTGGAGGACCGCATGGCCGCCCGCGTCGTCGGCCAGCCGCAAGCGCTCCAGGCCATCGCGCGGGCCGTGCGCGGCTACCGCGCCGGGCTGGGCGAGCCGCAGCGCCCCATCGGCGTCTTCCTGCTGAGCGGCCCCAGCGGCGTCGGCAAGACCGAAACCGCCCTGGCGCTCGCCGAGCTGCTGAACGGCGGCGAGGACAGCCTCATCACCATCAACATGTCCGAGTATCAGGAGGCCCACGCCGTGGCGACCCTGCGCGGCGCCCCGCCGGGCTATGTCGGCTACGGCAGCGGCGGTGTGCTGACCGAGGCGGTGCGCCGCCGCCCCCACGCCGTGGTGCTGATGGACGAGGTCGAGAAGGCCCACCCCGACGTGCTGGACATGTTCTATCAGGTCTTCGACAAGGGGGTGCTGGAGGACGGCGAGGGCGTGGAGGTGGACTTCCGCAACACGCTGATCCTGCTGACCAGCAACCTGGGCGACACCGAGCTGTTCGCGCTCGGCCGCGAGGCGCTCGACGCCGGGCGCATCGGCGAGGCGCGGGAAGAGGGGCTGGCCGCCATCTCCGACGTGCTGCGCCGCCGCTTCCGCCCGGCCTTCCTCGGCCGCCTGTCGGTCGTGCCCTACTACCCGCTGAGCGAGGCGCAGATCCGCCGCATCGTGACGATGAAGCTGGACAAGCTGCAACGCCGCACCGCCGGAAACCGCGGCGCCGAGCTGGCCGTGACCGACGCGGCGGTGGAGGCGCTGGTGCTGCGGGCGCTGAACTCCGACGCCGGGGCGCGCATGATCGACACGCTGCTGTCGGAGTTCGTGGTGCCCGAGGTGGCGATCCGCATCCTCGACCGCGTCGCCGCCGGCCAGCCGGTGGGCCGCATCACCGTGGACCACAGCGCGGACGGCCGCTTCACCGTCGGCGTGGACGGCACGGCGGCCTGACCGGGGAGCGGCGAGGATGGCGAAGCGCTTTTCCCAGGACGGCCAGTACCTGTCCATCACCACCCCACTGGGGGCGGACGCGCTGGCGCTGCGCACCATCGTGGGGGAGGAGCGGCTGTCGTCGCTGTTCACCTACCGCGTCACCATGATCTCGTCGGACGAGGACATCGCCTTCGACCGCGTCGTCGGCAAGGCGGTGACCGTCGCCGTCACGCTCGGCGACCAGGAGACGGTGCGTTACATCAACGCCATCGTCGGTCGGATCGAGCTGACCCACGTCGACGACCGCGGCCAAGTCGCCCATTACGAGGCGGAGCTTCACCCCTGGCTGTGGATGCTGACCCATTGCGGCGACTGCCGCATCTTCCAGGAGAAGACGGTCCCGGAAATCGTCGAGGAGGTCTGCAAGGGCGCCGGCTACACCGACCTCAAGAAATCGCTGACCGGGACCTACGCCAAGCGCGAATATTGCGTTCAGTACCGCGAGACCGACTACAACTTCGTCGCCCGTCTGCTCGAAGAGGAAGGCATCTTCTATTACTTCACGCATGAGGACGGGAAGCACACGCTGGTGCTGGGCGACGGGGCCAACGCCTTCGCCAAGAGCCCGCTGCTCGACGCCTTCGAATACCGCACCACCGAAGGGCACGACGACGAGGACCATGTGCTGAACGGGCTCAGCGTCGAGCGGCGGGTGACGACCAAGAGCTACGGCATCGACGGCTACCATTTCGAGACGCCCTCGACCGACCTCTACGCCACGGCGGAGGGCGCGTCGGGCTTCGGCACGGTCAGCGACTACATGGGCCGCCACACCACCTCGTCGGATGGTGAGGCGATGGCCAAGCTGCGCCAGCAGGCCCTGGCCTTCCCCGGACGCCGGGTGCGCGGCAGCGGCGAATGCCGGTCGCTGGAGGCCGGGACGCGCATCACCGTGTCCGGCCACAGCAAGAGCGACCTGAACGCCGAGTATGTCCTGTATTCCGTGCGCATCGACGGGGCGAGCGGCCATTTCAACGCCCATTTCACCGCCTTCCCGCCGGACCTGCCCTTCCGCCCGCTCGACACGGCGGTGAAGCCGCGCATCCACTCGACCCAGACCGCCATCGTCGTCGGCAAGAGCGGGGAGGAGATCTGGCTCGACAAGTACGGGCGCATCAAGGTGCAGTTCCACTGGGACCGGCTGGGCAAGAAGGACGAGAAAAGCTCCTGCTGGGTCCGCGTCGCACAGAATTGGGCGGGCAAGAACTACGGCATCATGTTCTTCCCACGCGTCGGGCAGGAGGTGGTGGTGACCTTCCTCGACGGCGACCCCGACCGCCCGCTGGTCACCGGCTCGGTCTACAACGCCGAACAGACCGTGCCCTACACGCTGCCCGACGATTCGACCAAGAGCACCATCAAGACCCAGACCTCGAAGAACGGCACCGGCAAGTTCAACGAGATCCGCTTCGAGGACAAGGCCGACGCCGAGGAGATTTTCGTTCACGCCCAGAAGGACATGAACGTCGAGGTGTTGAACGACGTGACCCGCCTCATCAAGCACGACGAGGTGGAGACGGTCGAGAACGACAGCACCATCGATATCCAGCACGACCGCAAGCTGACCGTGAAGAACGATCACAGCATCACCGTGTCGGACGGCAACGAGACTCACGAGGTCGCGAAGGGCACCCGCACCGTGACGGTGAAGGACAACGAGACCCACACCAACAAGGCCGACTTCATCCACAAGGCCGACGGCGACTACACCCTGACCGTGAAGGGCAACCTGACCATCGACGTGACCGGCGACGTGGTCATCAAGGGCAAGTCGGTGAAGGTGACCGCCACCTCCGGCGAGGTCGGCGTCAAGTCCGGCACCGGCATGACGCTCGACGCCGGCGGCGCCTTCAACGCCAAGTCCGGCATGGCGATGGAGATCAAGTCGGGCATGGGCATGGACGTCAAGGCGAGCATGGCGATGAACCTGAAGGCCGGCTTCGGCCTGACCGCCGAAGGGCTGACCGCCACGCTGAAGGCCCAGACCATGGGCGAGGTCAGCGCCGGCGCCATCATGACCGTCAAAGGCACCCTGGTGAAGGTGAATTGAGATGGCCGACGATACCGGATCCGATCCTCAACCCGTGGAGGAGCGCGACGAGCAGGGCCGCATCGTGCGCAGCGGCGAGATGCGCGACGAACTGTTCCACGGCCTCTTCACCGCCTACGGAGAGGACGGGCATCCCATCCTGCGCGCCCGGCTGCGCGCCGGGAAGCTGCACGGGGAAGTGCGCAACTACGCGCCCGGCGGCGCCCTGGTCCAGGTGGCGGAATACGCGGAGGGCGTGCAGCACGGCCAGACCACCTTCTACGCCAACGCCCGCCCGACCTGCCGCATGACCTACCGCGACGGCCTTCTCAACGGCCCGTCGGTTTTCTTCCACGAAAGCGGCACGGTGGCCGCCGTCTTCCAGTATTGCGACGGCAAGCGCGAGGGCGAAGCGCTGTTCCACAGCCCGCAGGGCCGTCCGATGCGGCGGGAGAACTACGCCAACGACCGCCTGCACGGCCCGGTGCTGGGCTATTACGACGACGGCACGGTGAGCGAGCGCGCGGCCTTCCTGGACGGGCTTCAGGACGGGGTGCTGCGCCGCTTCTTCCCCTCCGGCGCGCTGATGCAGCACGGCGTCTACCGCCGCGGCCTGCTGATCGAACCGCTGCGGACCTATTCGGAGGATGGCAAGGAGATCGCCGTGCTTCACCCCCCGGCGGGGTGAGGGAAACCCTTGGGGAGGTCTTGCCCCCTCCCCGGCCCTCCCCCGCTGTGCAGGGGAGGGTGCCTTACGCGAAGCGGCGGCAGTCCCCTCCCCTGCGAAAGCGGGGGAGGGTTAGGGTGGGGGCAACACCGCCCACGCAATTCACGGCGTCTGCACCGTGAACTGCCCCGGTACGACGATCTGGATCACCCCGCCCCAGTTGCACATGAGCTTGCTGGTTGAGGTCAGGGCCGGCATGTTGCCGACCATCACGGTCGGGGCGCCGGGCACCCAGGGGGCGACCGTGCAGGGAACGCAGGGCTGCGGCTTGATCACGCCCGGCGGCGGCACCGGAATCATCGAGGCAACCACCGGGTTGGCCGGGCTGGTGCACACGCCGAAGGGCGGGATGTTCATGATCGGCTTGTTGTCCATGATGTTCGCCATCGGCGGGCCGCCGGCCATCGTCCGGTTCAGCGGCAGCACCACCAGGGCGGATGGCGCCGCCCCGAAGCTGCAGGTCATCATGGCCCCCGCGCACACCGCCTGACTCATCCCGTCTCTCCACACCGAAACGTCCAGGGCAAGAGTGTGCGCCTCCGCCGGTCCGCGGCAAGCGGTCCCTGGACCGGATTGGTCCGAATTCGCTTCAACCCGGCGGAGACGGGCCGAAGCCGTCGAACAGGCCCGGCTCGGCCTCGGTCTCCGGGTCGAGCAGGTCTGTGCAGCCGACGCCGATCAGGCGGATCGACCGCCCGGCCGGCTCGGCGTCCAGCATCTCGCAGCCGGTCTGCCAGATCAGCCCCGCCGACCGGGCGGGCGGATCGACCCGGCGCGAGCGGGTGATCGTCTGGAAATCGGCGGTCTTCATCTTCAAGACCACGCTGCGCCCCCGCAAGCCCGCGGCGGACAGGCGGCGCGCCACCGTCTCGGCCAGCGGCAGCAGCGCGTCCTTCAGTGCCCCCTTGTCGGCAGTCTCCCAGTCGAAGGTCGTCTCGGCGGAAATGCTCTTGCTCGGCGACTCCGGCTCCACCCGGCGGTCGTCCTGACCGCGGGCGAAGCGGTGCAGCAGGCGGCCCATCTTGCCGTGGCGGCGCACGAGGTCGATCTCCGTCCAGCCACGCAGGTCGCCGACTGTGCGGATGCCGTCCGACTGCAGCTTGCGCTGGAGCACCGGCCCGACGCCCCACAGGATCGACACCGGCTTGGGCGCCAGGAAGTCCAGCGCCTGCCCCCGCCCGATCACCGAGAATCCCCGCGGCTTCTCAAGGTCGGAGGCGATCTTGGCGAACAGCTTGTTGTAGCTGAGCCCGACCGAGGCGGTGATACCCAGTTGGTTCTCGAAGCGGCGGACCAGTTCGGCCAGCGCCTGGGCCGGGCTGATGCTCAGCCGCTCCGCGACGCCGGACAGATCGAGGAAGGCCTCGTCGATGGACAGCGGCTCGACCAGCGGGGTGAAGGCGTGCATCAGCTCCCGCGCCTGCCGGCCCACCGCCTTGTACTTCGCCATGTCGGGCCGCAGCACGACGGCGTCCGGGCAGGCCTCCAGGGCCTGCCACATCGGCATGGCCGAGCGCACCCCGGCCATCCGCGCGATGTAACAGCAGGCGGCCACCACCCCGCGCCGGTCGCCGCCGATGATCAGCGGGCGGCTGACCAGCTCGGGCCGGTCGCGTTTCTCCACCGTGGCGTAGAAGGCGTCGCAGTCGATGTGACCGATGGCGAGGCCATGCAGTTCCTCATGCCGGACCAGCCGCCGGCCGCCGCATTTCGGGCAGCGCGGCTCGCTCCCGCGGAGGGCCGCCGCGCAGTCGCGGCACAGGACCTTGCAATCGTCGAACACAGCCATGGCCGCAGTCTAGCAGCAGCGCGCCCGCGGCGGGGAAGGAATGTTCCTGTCCCGTTCCAGTTTTCCGCTCAGAAGCGGAAGCCCCGGTTGAGCAGCCAGCCGAGCAGGCCGGTGAAGACCAAGGGCTGGTCCTGCACCAGCAGGCACAGGCATTCCCCGTCCGCATCGGCCACGGCGTGGTGCGGCGTGCCGGTGTCGTAGGACGCCACGTCGCCGACCCGGTAGGCCCCGAACTCGTCGGAGAAGCCGCCCTTCATCACCAGCAGCATCTCGCTATCGGTGTGGCGGTGGGCCGGCACCCGTGACCCCGGCGCCATGCGCAGCAGGCAGGCCGAGGCCGTTCCTGCGCTGACGCCCCAGGCCGACAGGTGGACGCCCGGAACGACGCGCACCCACTCCAGCGCCTCCGGCTCCGCCCCGATGGCGCGGCGCAGCGGGCCGGGAAACAGGCTCTTTCCGGCCGGCGTGGGAACGGGTGCCGGCGCGGCGATCGTCGTGTCGAGCCGGGTCATCAGAGTGCCGAACAGCGAATCGGAGACCGGTTCCGGCGGAAGATCCGACAGCAGGACGCCGCCGCAGGCTTCCAGTTCCGTGACCTGCGCCCGGCAGTCCGGGCAATAGGCGAGATGCGCGGCGACCAGCAGCGACTGCACCTCGCGCAGGCTG
This sequence comes from Azospirillum brasilense, assembly GCF_001315015.1. NCBI lineage: Bacteria > Pseudomonadati > Pseudomonadota > Alphaproteobacteria > Rhodospirillales > Azospirillaceae > Azospirillum > Azospirillum brasilense. The sequence continues at coordinate 1,140,728 of NZ_CP012915.1, forward strand.
CCGGCGGCGTAGTCGAGAAGCAGTTCGGGGGCGGGATGATGGGCCGGCACGGTCACGTCCCCTCTCCGAAGGCCCGGCGCAGGCGGACGAGGGCCAGCCGCAGGCGGGTCTTCACGGTACCCAGCGGGATGCCGCGTTCGGCGGAGATTTCCGCATGAACCTTGTCCTCGTAATAGGCGAGCCGCAGCACGTCGGCCTGCTCCGGCGGCAGATTGCCGATCACCGCGCGCAGGCGGAAGGCCGTCTCGGCCGCTTCGAACTGGTGATCGGGCGTCGGCTCCTCGCCACCGTCCGACATCAGATCGTCGGGCTGAAGCTCGGGCCGCCGTTCCTGCCGGACGCGGTCGATCCGGCGGTTGCGGGCGATGGTGTAGATCCAGGTGGAGGCGCTGGCCAGTGCCGGGTCGAAGCGGTCGGCCCGCAGCCACACCGCCATCATGACGTCCTGGACCAGTTCCTCCGCCGCACTGCTGTCGGCCCCCAGCCGGCGCATATAGGCTTTGATCCGCGGCGCGAAATGATCGAACAGCGCGCGGAAGGCGGTGGAATCGCGGTCGCGGGCAACGGCAAGCAGGAGTTGCTCGTGGTCCGGCATGGTGGGGTCGTTCGAATCGGCCTTCAGCATGCCAAGGATAAGTCTTCGGTCGGTCAGCGTCGTTCCGCACCATACAACAGCGTGTGCCGCGGCACACGGCGTAATTCGGCATAGGATCAGCGTCGTGCGTAGGGGCGGGGCATCCCCCAACTGGATTCCCTGGTATGGTGCCCCCACCTGATGCTAGGTCCGCGACGCCCTCCGCCGGGCGCCCCACCAAGCCCCCCATCAAGAAGGAAGAAGGCATGAGCCTCGAACCGAACTTCGAACATCTGCGGGCCAGGGCCGTGGAGTCGCTGTTCCAGCATCTGGCGGACGCCTGCGTCGGGCTGATCGTCGTCGACCGGGACGCGCGGATCGCCTGGATCGGCGACCGCTATCTGGAGTTGCTGGGCTATTCCGGCAACCCGGAGGACGCGCTGGGACGCCCGGTCGAGGAGGTCATCCCCAACAGCCAGATGCGCCATGTGGTGGAGAGCGGGCAGACCATGCTGCTCGACCTGATGGACATCAAGGAGCGGACCATCGTGGTCACCCGCCTGCCGCTGCGCGACGAGGACGGAACGCTGATCGGGGCCATCGGCTTCGCCCTGTTCGACCGGGCCGACCGGCTGCGCCCGCTGATGTCGAAGTACCAGAAGCTTCAGGAGGAGCTGACCCGCGCCCGGCAGGAACTGGCGCAGGAGCGGCGCGCGAAATATTCCCTGTCGCAGATGATCGGCAACAGCGATTCCATGCGCGAGGTGAAGCGTCTGGCCCGCCGCGCCGCACAGCTCGACAGCACCGTCCTGCTGCTGGGCGAGACCGGCACCGGCAAGGAACTGCTGGCCCACGGCATCCACGCCGCCAGCCCGCGCGCCAACGCGCCCTTCGTCGGGGTGAACGTCGCGGCGATCCCGGAAAATCTTCTGGAATCGGAGCTGTTCGGCGTCGCCCCCGGCGCCTATACCGGCGCCGACCGCAAGATGCGCGAGGGCAAGTTCCAGCTGGCCGACGGCGGCACCCTGTTCCTGGACGAGATCGGCGACATGCCGCTGCCGCTCCAGGCCAAGCTGCTGCGCGTGCTCCAAGAGCGGGAGTTCGAGGCGGTCGGTTCGAACAAGGTGGTGCGCGTCGATCTGCGCGTCATCGCGGCGACCAGCCGCGACCTCGACGCCCTGGTCCGCGAGCGGCAGTTCCGCGCCGACCTCTATTACCGCCTGAACGTTGTTCCGATCACCCTGCCGCCGCTGCGCGACCGGACGGAGGACATCGGCAGCATCGCCGACCGCATTCTCGACGAGCTGGCCTTCACCACCGCCGCCCCGTCGCGGGAGCTGACCGCCGGGGCCATCGCCGTGCTGGAGGATTACGACTGGCCGGGCAATGTGCGGGAGCTGCGCAACGTTTTGGAACGGGTGTCGGCGATGACTGACGACACGGTCCTGACCGCCGACCACATCCGTGGTGCCCTGCCGCGCGCGGCGGGTCCCGCCGGTTCGGGCGAGCGGCTGGCGGAGGGTGGCGACCGTCCCTTGAGCGACGTGCTGAAGGACACGGAGCGCGCGGCCATCGTCGGCGCCCTGTCGCGCACCGGCGGGGTGAAGGCGAAGGCCGCCAAGCTTCTGGGGATTTCGCGCGCCTCGCTCTACGAGCGGATGCAGGCGCTGGGGATCAAGGAGGACACGCAGGGGACGGTGTAGAAGCCCTTCTCCCCTCTGGGGAGAAGGGTATGGGATGAGGGGGCGGCCGCAAGGCCGGAAATGCACTGCAATGAGGCTGCGTTGACGCCCTGACGGGCACCCCCTCACCCTAACCCTCTCCCCAGAGGGGAGAGGGGACTTTCAGGGACTCAATGCGCGCCATGAAAGGTGCGGCTGATGACGTCCATCTGCTGCTCGCGGGTCAGCTTGATGAAGTTCACCGCGTAGCCCGACACCCGGATGGTCAGCTGCGGGTACAGCTCCGGATGGTCCATGGCGTGCAGCAGCGTCTCGCGGTCGAAGACGTTCACGTTGATGTGGTGGCCGCCCTGGCCGAAGTAGCCGTCCAGCATGCCCACCAGATTGTCCACCCGCTCGCCCTCGGTCGGGCCCAGCGCACCGGGCACGATGGTGAAGGTGTAGCTGATGCCGTCCTGGGCGTGGGCGTAGGGCAGCTTGGCCACCGACGCCATCGAGGCGATCGCCCCCTTGCGGTCGCGCCCGTGCATCGGGTTGGCCCCCGGCGCGAAGGGCTGGCCGGCCTTGCGCCCGTCCGGCGTGTTGCCCGTCTTCTTGCCGTAGACCACGTTCGAGGTGATCGTCAGCACCGACTGGGTGGGCACCGCGTCGCGGTAGGCCTTCTGCTTGCGCAGCAGACCCATGAAGGTCTCGACCAGCCACACCGCGATGCCGTCGACCCGGTCGTCGTTGTTGCCGAAGGCCGGATAGTCGCCCTCGATGACGAAGTCGGTGGCGAGGCCGCGCTCGTCGCGGACCACCTTGACCGTGGCGTGCCTGATCGCCGACAGGCTGTCCGCGACCACGCTCAGCCCGGCGATGCCGCAGGCCATGGTGCGCAGCACGTCGCGGTCGTGCAGGGCCATTTCCAGCCGCTCGTACATGTACTTGTCGTGCATGAAGTGGATGGCGTTGAGCGTGTTCATGTAGGCACGCGCCAGCCACTCCATCATCGGCAGCAGCCGGGCGACCACCGTGTCGTGGTCGAGCACGTCGCCGGTGATCGGCGCGAAGGCCGGACCGACCTGCTCGCCCGAGACCTCGTCGCGGCCGCCGTTGATGGCGTAGAGCAGCGTCTTGGCGAGGTTGGCGCGGGCGCCGAAGAACTGCATCTGCTTGCCGATGCGCATGGCCGAGACGCAGCAGGCGATGCCGTAGTCGTCGCCCCAGTAGGGCCGCATCAGGTCGTCGTTCTCGTACTGCACCGAGCAGGTCTTGATCGACGTTTCGGCGCAGAATTTCTTGAAGCCCTCCGGCAGGCTCTCCGACCACAGAACGGTCAGGTTCGGCTCCGGAGCGGGGCCGAGATTCTGGAGCGTGTGCAGCATGCGGAAGCTGCCCTTGGTGACCAGCGTGCGCCCGTCGAGCGCCATGCCGCCGATGCACTCGGTCACCCAGGTCGGGTCGCCCGAGAAAAGCTGGTCGTATTCTGGCGTGCGCAGGAAACGCACCATCCGCAGCTTGATGACGAACTGGTCGATCAGCTCCTGGGCGCCCGCCTCGTCCAGGCGGCCTTCGCGCAGGTCACGCTCGATGTAGACGTCGAGGAAGCTCGACACGCGGCCGAGCGACATGGCGGCGCCATTGGCCTCCTTCACCGCGGCCAGATAGGCCAGATACGTCCACTGCACCGCCTCGAAGGCGTTGGTCGCCGGGCGGGTCACGTCGAAGCCGTAGGACGTCGCCATCGTCACGAGATCGCGAAGCGCGCGGATCTGCTCGGTGATCTCCTCGCGCAGGCGCAGCGTGTTCTCGTCGATGCGGTCGACTTCCAGGCTCTTGTACTGGGCCTTCTTGTCGGCGATCAGGAAATCGGCACCGTAGAGCGCCAGACGGCGGTAGTCGCCGATGATGCGGCCGCGCCCATAGGCGTCCGGCAGGCCGGTGATGACGCCGGACTTGCGGCAGCGCAGCATCTCGTCGGTGTAGACGTCGAAGACGCCGTCGTTGTGCGTCTTGCGCAGCGCCGGGAACACGTCGTCCAGCTTGGGCGAGGGCTTGAAGCCGTAAGCTTCCAGGCCCGTCTTGACCATGCGCCAGCCGCCGAAGGGCATGATCGACCGCTTCAGCGGCTTGTCCGTCTGAAGGCCGACGATGACCTCAAGCTCCCGGTCGATGTAGCCGGGGGCGTGGCTGACGATGGAGGAGACCAGTTCCGTATCGGCGTCGAGTACACCGCCCTTGGCCGCGCGCTCTTCCTTCAGGAGATCGCGCACCTTGTTCCACAGCGACAGGGTGCGGTCGCTGGCCGGGGAGAGGAAACTGCCGTCGCCGCCATAGGGGCGGACGTTCTTCACGATGAAATCGCGCAGATCGACCGTGGTCCGCCAGGAACCGGGCGCAAAACCGCGCCAGGGGTTCGGCGTCTCGGCTTCGGCAACGGGGATTTTCGGTTCGAACATCAGGGAATCCATGACGCGCCTCTATTGGTCTGCGGCGGTCCCTGCCCTCCCCGGCGGGGGCCGCGCCACGTTGCGCGGCGCCGAACCGGGCGAACCGCCCGGCCAAGCATCGCGCTTGCCCAATCAGTAGGCGCCCAAAGCTCCCCAGCCACATTGATCCCAATCAATCAATCTCTGCGAAATACGCAGACCACCATCCAAGGCACGTCCTGTCACAAAAACTGAAGAAATGCGCCGCTTTTGCGTCGCAGCATTTGAGACAATCCACCGGAAGCCGAATATTTTCATTCGGATCGCCGGTTTTAAAACAGACGGTTCAGATCAGCGCAGCGCGCTTGCGATATCTTGCGCCAAGCGGGCCAGGGTGCGGCTGAGGGCGTCGGCGACGGCGCCGGGATCGCCGGCCGCACTCACCGGCTCCTGCGTCGCGGTGTGGCCCAGCCGGCGCAGCCGGTCGCCGCCCTGGTCGAAGACGCGCCAGCGCGCCTCCAGAACCGCCGGCCCGTCCTCCGCCGCGTCGAAGCGGTCCAGCGTCACCTCAACCACCTGGGACAGCGGGAAGTCGCGCTGAAGCGGCAAGCCGACGACCTCCGCTCCCGGCAGGTCCGCCTCCAGGTTCCGCAACAGTGTGCGGGTCACCATCTCGTCGAGCGGGCCGCCCCAGCGGTCGAACTCCCGGACGACCAGCCGATTGCCTGGCCCCCGCATCACCAGCTCCGACCGGTCGAGATAGCCGGGGACCTCCACCCCTTCCAGCCCGATCACGCGCCGTTGCGCCTCAGCGCCCCGCAACGGGGCTGCGCCCGAGGGTGCCGTGTCCGGCGCGACGGCGTCCAGATGGTAGAAGCGGCTGGGCGGCGTGCTGCAGGCGGCCAGCAGAGCCACAGCGGAGGCGCACAACAGCAGGCGACGGGCGTGAGCAATCGGAGCCATGGGAATCCTCAACCGCGTTTGCCCCGGATCAGGGCTTCGGGATGGCGTTCAAGATAGTCGGTCAGGCCGCGGATGGAGCGGGCCGCAGCGGTTAGTTCGCGCACCAGCCCCTGCAGGTCGCTGACCGCTGGGCGGGACGAGTTGACCAGCCCGTCCGCGCTGCTGAGAGTCTTCTCGGCCTGCCGGACCAGCTTGGAGGTGTTTTCCGCCACGTCGCGCAGGGCGCGGATGGTCGGCTCGCCCTCGCTGCCCAGCGCCTGCGTCGTCTTCTCCAGCTCCGCCAGCGACCGGCTGAGCGAACCGACGGCCTGCGCGATCTCCGGTGAGCCGATCAGGGCGCCGGCCTTCTGGATGGTCGAGCGCAGTTCCACCACTGTTTCCGCGATGGGCGCACGGGCCAGTTCGTTCATCAGGTCGGTGGCGGTCTTGGTCGCCGTGTCGAGCACGTTCGGCTGGGAGGGCAGTTCCGGGTAGGGACCGCCGCGGACCAGTGTTTCCTTCGGCGCGTCCGGGAACAGGTCGAGCGTCACGATCAACTCGCCTGTCAACAGGTTGCCGGTGCGCAGCTGCGCCCGCAGCCCCTGCTCCACCAGCGTCTTCATGCGGGCATAGGCGGTGTCAGTGTCATGCGCCGCCGGCAGGTCGCTGCCCAGCCGCTCCGGCTCGATGTTCAGGGTGACCGGAATGCGGGCCTCGCCGGTCACCGGGTCCACGTCGAGGCGAATGTCGGTCACCTCGCCCACCCGGATGCCGCGGAATTCCACAGCGGACCCCGGATGCAGCCCGCGCACCGACCCATCGAAATGCACCAGGAAGGGCACCCGCCGGGTGAAGCGGGCATCGCTGGCGGCGTTGCGGCTCTCATAGAGGGGGAAGTCGGTGCCCTCCGCCGCGATCTCGCCGTTGTCGCCGGGGCCGCCGAGGCCGGGAGTCTCGAAGGACACGCCGCCGGTCGCCAGCGACTGGAGCGATTCCAGCGCCACCGTCGGCCCCTCGGGCCCGATGGACACCGACAGGCCGCTGGCGTTCCAGAAGCGGGTGTTGGGTCGGACGATCCGGTCGTAGGGCGCGTGGATGAAGACCGGGATGGTCAGCGACTGCCAGTCCTGGGAGAATTCATAGCCGACCACCTCGCCGACCTGGATCCCGCGGTAGTAGATCGGTGCCCCCGGCCCCAGCCCGCCCAGCCGGTCGGCGCGCAGCGCGAAGCGCCGCCCCGGCGAGCTGGAACGGATCAGCGGCGGCTCCTCCAGCCCGCGGAAGGCGCTGAGCGCCTCGCCGTTGCCGGTTCCCGGATCCATGCCGATGTAGGCGCCGGAGATCAGCGTGCCGAGGCCCGACACGCCGCCGAAGCCCAGCCGCGGCTTGACCACCCAGAAGCTCGTCCGGTCGTTGAGGTAGGAGGCGGCGCCCTTCACCATGCGCACGGAGACGATGACGTTCGCAAGATCGGGCGAGACCGCCACCCCCTGTACCGTCCCGACATCCACGTCGCGGTAGCGCACGCGAGTCTTGCCCGGTTCCAGCCCCTCCGCCGTGTCGAAGGTGATGGTGATGGTCGGGCCGCGCTCGTTCAGCGTCCTCCAGGCCAGCCAGCCGCCGACCAGCGCGGCGATCAGCGGCACCAGCCAGATCAGCGGCAGGCCGCGGCGGCGGCGGATGACCGGGCTGGCCGGCTCCAACGTGGAGTTCGGTTCAGTCATGGGAAGAGTCCTGCCGCTTAGCCTGATGGTGCGGCGCGTCCCAGATCAGCCGCGGATCGAAGGACTCCGAGGCCAGCATGGTGATGATGACGACCGCGGCGAAGGCGACGGCGCCCAACTCCGCGTGGATGGTGGCGATGGCACCCAACTGGACCAGGGCTGCCAGAAGCGAGATCATGAAGATGTCCACCATGGACCAGCGCCCAACCCCCTCGATCAATCGGTAGAGCCGCGTGCGGTCGCGCTGCCGCTTCGGCGAGCCCCGCTGCACCGTCCACAGCAGATAGGCCAGCCCGATCAGCTTCAGCACCGGCACGGTGATGCTGGCGAAGAAGACCAGCAGGGCCACCGGCCACATCTCCGCCGCGATCAGCGCCTCCACACCGGACAGGATGGTGTCGGGCTGGCCGGCGCCGAAATAGACCACCGTCATGATCGGCAGCAGGTTCGCCGGAATGTAGAGGATCGTCGCCGCGGAGATCAGCGCCCAGCCGCGCGGCAGGCTGTTCGGCTTGCGGTGGTGCAGACGGGCGCCGCAGCGCGGGCACGCGCCCTCCGATCCGGCCACCACCTGACGGCAGTCGTGGCAGGCGGTCAGCCGTTCCGGATCGGCGTTGCCCGCCTGGGCCACGCGGGTCTGGGGCGCGATTCGCTCCCACACCTCGAAGGGGCTGAGCGACGCCTCCCCCCACACCTGCACCAGGATGAAGGCGACCAAGGCGGCCAGCGACGCCCCTGGCTCCAGTTCCGCCAGATCGGACAGCTTCACATAGGCGACGATCAGGCCGAGCAGGAAGACCTCGGCCATCGCCCAGCGGCGCAGCCGCGCCACCGTCCGGAAGGTCCAGGCCGCGCCCGGCGCCGCCGTCCGCCCGGCGGCGAGCGGCATCACGACGTAAAGCGTGCCGAGCACCTGCGCCAGAGGCGCCAGGAACAGCACGAAGAAGACCAGGACGCCCAGCACCTCGTAGCCGCCGTCCCACAGCGCCACCGAGCCGCTGAGCAGAGTCGCCGTCTGCGCCCGCCCCTCCAGCTCGAAGGTCAGGATCGGGAACAGGTTGGCGGTGACGAACAGAATGGTCGAGGCGATGGCGAGGGCCACCGCGTGCCCCAGCCCGCCGGTCCGGAAATGGCGCAGCACCGCCCCGCAGCGGTGGCATTCCGCGCGATGGCCGGGCAAGGCCGGCGGCAGGGCGTGCGGCGCTCCGCAGTCGTGGCAGAGCAGGATCGGGTGGTCTGGTGCGGTCATAGCGTTGGCTTAACATTTCCCAGAGGCGAAAGGTCCGCCGCTTGCGGAGTGGGCCGACGGAGGATCACCGACCGGGGCGAACCGCAAGCCCCGAATGGAAAAAGCCCTTCCCCCAGAGTGGGGAAAGGGCTTCGGCCTGTGGAGAAGGGCAGGCTTTGCTCAGACGAACATGTTGAAGCTGCCCAGCAGCTTTTGCGTGCCGGTCTGGCCTGTGGGGATCGAATTCAGGCTCGCCGCCGCCTGGCTCAGCCCGTCCAGCATGGCCTGCTGGCCGGTGGAGAGGTTGAACGGGCTTTCGCCCTTCTTCGGCGCCTTGGCGACCGTGTCGTAATCCTGGGTGTATTTGCCCATGCTGAGCTGGATGGCGTAATTCTTGGTGTCCTTGGCGGACTGTCCCTTCTCACGCGTCAGGCGCAGTGTGTAGTCGCCGCGGTCGAGCTCGTACTCGCCCTGCATCATGCTCTTGAAGGCGTCGTAATTCTTGCCGGCGCTCTTGTCGCTGTCGGCCACGACCGTGCCGAACTTGGACATCACCTGGAGTCGCAACCCCTCGTCGCCCACCTGCCCCAGCGTCACCGCACCCTTGGTGGTCACGCGGAACTTGTAGAAGTCGACGGGATCGTCGGCGCCCAGCGCGCCGACCACGTTCAGCCGGGTCACGTTCTTGGCGAGAACGCCCATGTCCGTGGCGAAGCCGGGGGTATTGACGGAGGATTTGCGGACGTCCTTGCGGAATTCCTGCACGTTCGCGTTGGCGGCGGCCTCGGCCTCCCGCTGGGCGTTCAGACGCTCGACTGCAGCGGACACGGACTTGTTGAGGTCCGAGACCATCTGGTTGACGCCGGCCATTCCGTCAGACATGGCTCATTCTCCCATCAGGCACGCCCCCGAACGGGAGGGCGCGAATGGATCGCTGGACCACTACTTTACTGCAAAGCATGTAAAGTTGCGAATTGTTTTTCGCCGAAATTTCAGGTAGGGCGGCGAGCGAGTTGTCCAGCCATTCGACTCAGCACGCCAGAGATGTCCTCTCCGGCCTGCGGCCGGAACAGGCGCTGCGCCGGGAACCAGGGGCGCACCGCACTGCCGAGTTGGGTCCAATCCCGCCCGCCGAAGCGCCAGACGGGCACGCCGAGCGCCGCCGCCAACTCCCCCACCGCCGTGGCGGGCGCGATCACCAGATCCAGGCTCGCCATCAGCGCCGCCGTCCCGTCGAAGTCGTCGGTCAGGTCGAGATCGTCCCAGCGGTGGATGGCAACGCCGAAGTGTGCCTCCGCCGCCGCCCGCTCGGCCTCGCACGCGCCATACTGAAGAGTGACGAAGACCACCCCCGGCACGGCGAACAGCGCGCCCCACTCGTCGAGCCGGCTGTAAGCGCTGCGGCGCGATTCGGTCATCAGCGCGCTGCGCCAGCCGATCCCCACGCGAAGGCCGGGGCCGAGCGCCGCCACCCGCTCCTGCCAAAACGCCACTCGAAGCGGGTCGGGGACCAGCCAGCCGCCGGCATGACCGGCGAAGTCGGACAGGTCACGACGGAAGACCCGCGCCAGGGAGCCGATGGGCGTGTGCAGATCGCAATCGGGCACGGCCTCGGCGTCGGACCGCGCGGCACGGACCAGAGCGGCGGGAAAGGAGCGGGCAAACAGCGGCACCAGCCGCCGGTCGGTCTCGATCACCACGGAGCGGGCGCGGGCGATGGCCTCCCCGCAGAGGGAGGAGAACAGGATGGTGTCGCCCACCCCCTGCTCGCCCCAGATCAGCAGGCGCTTCCCCGTCAGATCCTCGCCACGCCATGCGGGCAGCCGCGGCTGCCGCGCCCCACCCGCCTGACCGGACGCAAAGCGCCAGCCATAGCCGGCCCAGCCCTCCGCCAGCTCGCCGCGCTCCAAATGCAGCAAGCCCTGGTTGAACCGGGCCAGCGGCAGATCGGGCACCACGCGCAGCGCCCGCCCGTACAGGCGCTCCGCCAGCCCGTCATCGCCCAGGCGCTGCACCGTCAGGCCGAGATTGCAGAGCGCCGCCGCGTAGCCAGGGTCGAGCGCCAGGGCGCGGCGGAACAAACTGGCCGCCTCCGTATGGCGCAGCCGCGCCTGCAGCGCGTGGCCGAAGTTGTTGTTGGCCTGCGGTTCGCCCGGCATCAGCCGCAGCGCGCGGCGGTGCGCCCGCTCGGCCTCGTCCAGCCGCTCGGCGTCGCGCAGTCCACCGCCAAGGTTGGACAGCCCTTCCGGCAAGGCCGGATCGAGCAGGACGGCGCGTCGCCACGCCGCCAGGGCGGCGGCGGCCCGGCCTTGCCGGCTCAGCGCGTTGGCCAGATTGTTCCAGAACGTCGCCCGGTCGGCACCGTGGGCCAGAGCGGCGCGGTGGCAGGCTTCGGCCTCCGCGAAACGGCCCTGCCCGGCGCGCAGCGTGCCAAGGCTGTCGGCCGCGTCCACGAACCGGAGATCAAGGGCGAAGGCCGCCTCGAAGCATGTGGCGGCCCCGTCCATTTGTCCGAGATCGCGCAGCACCAGCCCGAAACCGTAGAGCAGCGCCGGGTTTCGGCGATCCAGCCGCAAGGCGTCGGTGTAGGCGGTCACCGCCTCGGCCAGCCGACCTTCGGCGTGATGGCGGACGGCCTGGGCTGTCAGACTGGAGAGGTCATCGCGGGAAGGGGCGTCGGGACTCATCCCGGCAGAGTGGCCCGCGGGACCGGATCGGCGCAAGCGCCGTCCGGCCCCGCGGTCGCGGTTGCTCAGTCCTCGCCGTCCTGCAGCGCCGGGGGACGCGGGGCGGCGTTGACCGGGGCGGCGAGCTGGGCGTCGACCACCGCCACCGCCGTCATGTTGACCAGACCGCGCGTGGTCACCGACGGGGTGACGATGTGCACCGGGCGCGCGGCGCCCAGCAGCATCGGCCCGACATTCTGCGCGTCGGCCATGATCTTCAGCATGTTGAAGGCGATGTTGGCGGCGTCCAGCGTCGGCATGACCAGCAGGTTCGCCTCGCCCTTCAGGCGGCTGTCGGGCAGCACGCCCTTGCGCAGCACCTCCGACAGGGCGGCGTCGGCGTGCATCTCGCCGTCCACCTCCAGGTCGGGATTCTCTTCGGCGATGAGCTGGTAGGCCAGCCGCATCTTGCGGGCCGACGGGGTGTCGGCGCTGCCGAAGTTGGAGTGGGAGAGCAGCGCCACCTTCGGCTCGATGCCGAAGCGCTTCACCTCCTCCGCCGCCAGCCGGGCGATCTCGGCCACCTGCTCGGCGGTCGGGTCGGGGTTGACGTAGGTGTCGCAGATGAAGTGCGTGCCCTTCTGCGAGATCAGCCCGTTCATGGCGCCGGCGACCTTCACGCCCTTGCGCAGACCGATCACGTCCATGACGTGGTTGAAGTGGTCGCCGTAGCGGCCCGAAGTGCCGCAGACCATGCCGTCGGCCTCGCCCCGGCGGACCATCAGCGCGCCGAACACGGTCGGCTGGCTGCGCACGACGTTCAGCGCGTTGGCCGGCGACACGCCGCGGCGGCCCATCAGCTGCCGGTAAACCTCGGCGTAGTTGTGGCAGCGCAGGTCACGGCCGGCCTCGATCACCTCGACGTCCTTGCCGATGCGGATGCGCAGGCCCATGTCGGCGATCGTCCGCTCGATCACGTCGGCGCGGCCGAGCAGGACCGGATGGGCGATGCCGTCGTCCACCACCACCTGGGCGCAGCGCAGGACGCGCGGCTCCTCGCCCTCGGCATAGACGATGCGCTTGGGCGCCGCCTTTGCCTTGGTGATGACCGGCTTCATGACGAGGCCGGAGCGGAAGACATACTGGCCGAGGCTGTCGCGGTAGGCGCGGAAATCGGCGATCGGCCGCGTCGCCACGCCCGACTCCATGGCGGCCTTGGCGACCGCCGAGGACACCTCGATCACCAGACGCGGGTCGAAGGGCTTGGGCAGGATGTAGTCCGGGCCGAAGCGCAGATTCTCGCCGACATAGGCGGCGGCCACCACGTCCGACGGCTCGGCCTGGGCGAGGCTGGCCATGGCGTGGGTGGCGGCGATCTTCATCTCCTCGTTCACCGTCGTCGCCCCGACGTCCAGCGCGCCGCGGAAGATGAAGGGGAAGCAGAGGACGTTGTTGACCTGATTGGGGAAGTCCGAGCGGCCGGTGGCGATGATGGCGTCGGGGCGGGCCTGCCGGGCGAGGTCCGGCATGATCTCCGGCTCCGGGTTGGCCAGCGCCAGCACCAGCGGCTTGTCGGCCATGCGGGCCAACATCTCCGGCTTCAGCACCTTGGCGCCCGACAGGCCAAGGAAGATGTCCGCCCCGTCGATGACGTCGTTCAGCACGCGGGCGTCGGTGTCCTGCGCGTAGGCGTCCTTGTAGGGATTCATCTCCTCGTTGCGGCCCTTGTGGACCACGCCGATGCGGTCGACCAGCCAGACATTCTCGCGCTTGACGCCCAGACTGAGCATCAGGTCCAGGCAGGCGATGCCCGCCGCCCCGCCGCCGGTGGAGACGACCTTGACGGTGGAGATGTCCTTGCCGACCAGCTTCAGCCCGTTGAGGACGGCCGCACCCACCACGATGGCGGTGCCGTGCTGGTCGTCGTGGAAGACCGGGATCTTCATCCGCTCGCGGCAGCGGCGCTCCACCTCGAAGCAGGCGGGGGCGGCGATGTCTTCCAGATTGATGGCGCCGAAGGTCGGCTCCAGGCGGACGATGGTGTCGACCAGACCGTCGACGTCCTTTTCGTTCAGCTCCAGGTCGAAGCAGTCGATGCCGGCGAACTTCTTGAAGAGGACGGCCTTGCCCTCCATGACCGGCTTGGCGGCCATCGGGCCGATGTCGCCCAGGCCCAGCACCGCCGTGCCGTTGGTGACGACCGCCACGAGGTTGGCGCGGGCCGTCAGCTCCGCCGCCTGGGACGGGTCGGCGGCGATGGCGCTGGACGCCGCGGCCACGCCCGGCGAGTAGGCCAGCGCGAGGTCGCGCTGGTTGGCCATGGGCTTGGTGGCGACGATCGCCAGCTTACCGGGCTTTGGATTCCGGTGGTACTCAAGCGCCATCGCGTCGAAGTCGCCGGACATACGTCCTCTCCCCTTTTAACTTGATTTCAGTTAATTTGCCGAACGACGAACTGTTTCCCCTCCGGCTTATACCCGAATTGCCCGGGCACCGGAATGGGAAAGGGGCAGCCCGCGGCGGACCGCCCCTTCCTTTTCACGCCTCAGGACCAGAAGCCGGCCCCGCGTCAGATGCGGGCCAGGGCCGGTTCCTTGAAGTGCTCCTGGTACTCGGCGACCGCCTTGCTCTCGTCGAACTCGCCTTCCATCTTGGCGACCACGATGGTGGCGACACCGTTGCCGATCAGGTTGGTGATGGCGCGGGCTTCCGACATGAAGCGGTCCACACCCAGCAGCAGCGCCAGCCCCTCGATCGGCAGGTGGCCGGTGGCCGACAGGGTGGCCGCCAGCGTCACGAAGCCGCCGCCGGTGACCGCCGCCGCACCCTTGGAGGTCAGCATCAGCAGGCCGAGAATGGTGAGCTGCTGCCAGATCGTCAGGTCGATGTTGAAGGCCTGGGCGATGAAGATCGCGGCCATCGACAGGTAGATCGAGGTGCCGTCGAGGTTGAACGAATAGCCGGTGGGGATGACGAGCCCGACGACGTGCTTGGAGCAGCCGAACTTCTGCATCTTCTCCATCATGCGCGGCAGCACGGACTCCGACGAGGAGGTGCCGAGCACGATCAGCAGTTCGTCCTTGATGTAGCGCAGGAAGGTCAGGAGGCTGAAGTTGTACAGGCGGGCGATGCTGCCCAGCACGACGAAGACGAACAGCGCCATCGTGATGTAGACCGCCGCCATCAGCTGGCCAAGCGAGGTCAGAGACGACACGCCGTACTTGCCGATGGTGAAGGACATGGCGCCGAAGGCACCCAGCGGGGCGACGCGCATCAGGATGCCGATCACGCCGAACAGGGCGTGCGACACCTTCTCGAACATGTCCTCGACCACCTTGCCTTTCTGGCCCATGGCGGACAGCGCGACGCCGAAGATCACCGCGAAGAACAGGATCTGCAGCATGTCGCCCTTGACGAAGGCGCCGATGACGTTGTCCGGGACGATGTTGACCAGGAAGTCGATGGTCGTGTGGTTCTGCGCCTCGGTCGCGTATTTGGCGACGGCGTCGGCCTTCAGCGAGCCGGCCTGGATGTTCATCCCCGAGCCCGGCTTCAACAGATTGACGACCAGAAGGCCGAGCCCCAGGGCGAAGGTGGTGACGATCTCGAAGTAGAGGATCGCCTTGCCGCCGACCTTGCCGACCTTCTTCATGTCGCCGATCGAGGAGATGCCGGTGACCACGGTCAGGAAGACGATCGGGCCGATGACCATCTTGATCATCTTGATGAAGACGTCGCCCAGCGGCTTCATCTGCACCGCAAGAGCCGGATAGAAATGGCCGAGCAGAATGCCAATGGTGATCGCGGTCAGAACCTGAACCGTCAGGTTCATGTAGAATGGCTTTTTCTGGGGCTGCCCTTGGGCGTGCATGGTCGTCTCCTCGTGGCGTTCCTGAAATGGGCTGCCGCTCTTGTCTCGCGGTCGGCGGCCGGCCCGTCATGCCACTCTCAAAGCAAGCGGTGTGCCAAAGACAAAAGTGAGGAATCGCAGCGCTCTGACGAAAGGCGTGGGTCAGAATCCGCACGACAGGGGCGGAATCCGTGTGCGAAAATCCGCACATCGCTTCCTCGACGCGACTTCTTGTTGCGGCGCAGCATGGATTGAGGACCGTTGGTTAGGATCGCCCCGACCCGCTGGACATTTTCGCAAAGCCGCGACTGGGTCGCCCGGCGCATGCCCCTGCTGTTCGCCCGTCCGCGGAGGGTGATGCTGGCCGTGCTGGTCGTCGGCATGCCGCTGGCTGCGGCTGTGGCGGCGGGCTTGGCGGCGGACAACGCCGGCGAATCCTTGCGCGAGCAGGGGTCGGCGCAGCTGTCGCTCTACGAATCCAACCTGCGGACGGAGCTGGAGCGCCACGCCGCCGTGCCTATGGTGCTCGCCCACGACCGCGAGGTCGCCGACTTGCTGCGCGACCCCAGCCCGGAGCGGGTAGACCACCTGAACCGCAAGCTGGAGGCCATCGCGGCGACGCTGAAGGCGTCCGCCCTCTATGTGATGAACGGGACAGGCACCACCGTCGCGGCCAGCAACTGGAACGCCTCGCCCAGCTTCGTCGGGCAGAATTTCAGCTACCGCCCCTATTTCCAGTCGGCCATGGAGCGGGGGGAGGGGCATCATTTCGCGCTCGGCACCACCTCGCTCGTCCCCGGCTACTACACGGCCCAGCGGGTGGTGGCGGAAAACCGCACAGAGGACCGGCCGGCCGGCGTCGTGGTCCTGAAGGTCGGTTTCCAGGAGTTGGAGCGCGCCTGGTCGCACGGCCAGGAGAAGGTGCTGGTCTCCGACCGCGACGGCGTCGTCTTCATCACCAACGTGGAGGCTTGGCGCTACAACGCCCTGCCCCGCCGCCTGCCGGTCACGCTGCCCGCGGCGGCGGTCCCGGCGACCGAGGAGATCCCCACCCTGCCCTGGGCCTTCGGCGGGGCGTCCGACCGCATCACGCTGCGGGAGGGCAACGCGGAGCGGCGCTACCTCCTGCAATCCGCGGCGGTGCCCGGCGGCGACTGGACGATCCACGCCCTGACCAGCCTCGCCCCGGTCGCCACCCGCGCCCAGCAGGCCGGGCTGCTCGCCGCCGCGGTGGTGGCGCTGGCCGCCCTGACCGGCCACGCGCTGGCCCAGCGCCGCCTGAACCTCGTGGAGCGGCTGGCCCTGCAGGAGGAGGCGCGGGCCGAGCTGGAGCGCCGCGTGGCCGCCGCCACGGCGGAGCTGCGCGCCACCGAGAACGAGCTGACCCAGGCGGCGAAGCTGGCGGCGCTGGGCCAGATGTCGGCGGCCATGGCCCACGAGATCAACCAGCCGCTCGCCGCCATCCGCAGCTTCGCCGACAACGCGGTGGTTCTGCTGGAGCGCGGGCGGCCGGACTCGGTGCGCGACAATCTGGCGGAGATCGCCGACCTGACCGACCGCATGGCCGCCATCACCCGCAGCCTGAAGGGCTTCGCCCGGCGCGCCTCGGGCACGCTGGGCGCCGTCTCCGCCGCCGCCGCCGTCGGGCAGGCGCTGGCCCTGCTGGAGGCCCGGCTGCGCCGCGAGTCCGTGACGGTGGACACCGACCTGCCGCCCGGCCCCCTGCTGGTCACCGGCGAGGACGTGCGGTTGCAGCAGGTGCTGGTCAACCTGATCGGCAACGCCGCCGACGCCATGCGCGCCTCCCCCCACCGCCACGTCCGCATCGCCCTGGTCGCGGAGGGGGAGGAGGCGGTGCTGACCGTCCGCGACAGCGGCCCCGGCATCGCCGAGGCCGACCTGCCGCGCATCTTCGTGCCCTTCTTCACGACCAAGGACGCGGGCGACGGGCTCGGCCTCGGCCTGTCGATCAGCCATGGCATCGTCGAGGATTTCGGCGGCAGCCTGACCGCCGCCAACCACCCGGAGGGCGGCGCCCTCTTCACTGTCCGCCTCAAGCGCAGGGATACCCAGACATGACGACCGGCAGCATCGCCCCGGGCGGCTCCGTCCTCTTCGTGGACGACGAGCGGTCCGTCCGCCTCGCCGGGCAGCAGGCGCTGGAGCTGGCCGGCTTCGACGTCACCGCCTGCGACGGGGCGGAGCGCGCCCTGCGTCATCTCGGCCGCGACTGGCCGGGCGCCCTGGTCACCGACGTACGCATGCCGCAGATCGACGGGCTGGAGCTGATGGAACGCGCGCTGGCGCTGGACCCCGAGCTGCCGGTCATCCTGATCACCGGCCACGGCGACGTGCCGATGGCGGTGGAGGCGATGCGGCGCGGCGCCTACGACTTCCTGGAAAAGCCCTTCCCTTCCGACCGGCTGGTCGAGGTGACGCGGCGCGCGGTGGAGAAGCGCCGCCTGGTGTTGGAGAACCGGCGCCTGCGCGACCAGCTCGCCGGGCTGCCCGCCGGGGAGGTCTCGCCCATCGTCGGGCGGACGCCGGGGATCGAGCGGCTGCGCGGCGCCATCGCCGCGGTGGCCGACACCGACGCCGACGTGCTGGTGCTGGGCGAGACCGGCACCGGCAAGGAAATGGTCGCCCGGGCCCTCCACGCCGGCAGCAACCGGCGCAAGCACCCCTTCGTCGCCCTGAATTGCGGCGCCATGCCCGAAGCGATCTTCGAGAGCGAGCTGTTCGGGCACGAGGCCGGGGCCTTCACCGGGGCCGGCAAGCGCCGCGTCGGGCGCATCGAGCACGCCAGCGGCGGGACCCTCTTCCTCGACGAGATCGAGAGCATGCCGCTGTCGCTCCAGGTCAAGCTGCTGCGCGTGATCCAGGAGCGGGTGGTGGAGCCGCTCGGCTCGAACGAGCTGATCCCCGTGGACCTGCGCGTCGTCGCCGCGACCAAGGTGGACCTGCGCAAGGCGGCCAGCGAGGGCAAGTTCCGCGAGGACCTCTATTACCGGCTCAACGTCGTCGTGGTGACCATCCCGCCGCTGCGCGACCGCCGCGACGACATCCCCCTGCTGTTCCAGCATTTCGTCGTCCAGGCCGCCGCCCGCTACAACCGCGAGCCGCGCGCGCCGAGCCCGGCGCAGGTGCAGCGGCTGGCGGCCCACGACTGGCCCGGCAATGTCCGCGAGCTGCGCAACGCCGCCGACCGCTTCGTGCTGGGGCTGGACGACACGCTGTCCGCGGTGGGGGGGACCGCTCCGGCGATGGCGGCGGGGCGCAGCGGCCTGTCGCTGGCCGAGCAGGTGGATCTGTTCGAGAAGAGCCTGATCGAGAGCGAGCTGGCCCGTTGCAAAGGCAGCGTGAAGGCCGCCATCGAGGCGCTGAACATCCCCCGCAAGACCTTCTACGACAAGCTGAAGCGCTACGGCCTCAGCCGCGAGGATTTCGTGGAGTGACCTTTCTTCGGACGGTGGACGGCGGGGCCGCGATGGGCGAAAAAGCCATCTGACCCGCCCGCCCCATGGACACCGGAGGCCCGCCCTGGCGACCATAACCGAAGCCCTCGCCGCCGCGCTCGACCACCACATGAACGGGCGGTTGGCGGAGGCGGAGATTCTGTACGGGCGCATCCTGGAGGCCGCCCCCGAGCAGGCCGACGCCCGCCATCTGCTGGGCGTGCTGTGTGGACAGACCGGGCGCGCGGAACAGGCCTCGGCGCTGATCGGCGAGGCCATGGCGCTGCGCCCCGATACGGCGGATTATCCCGCCAATCTCGCCAACATCCTCGACGCCGCGGGGCAACCGGAACGGGCCGCCGCCGCCCATCGCCGCGCCCTGTCGCTGGCCCCCGACGCGGCGGAGGGCTGGTACCGCTTCGGCAACGCCCTGCCCCATGGCGGCACCCATTTGCGCGAAGCGGCGGTTGCGGCGCTGGAGCGCGCGGCGAGGCTGGTGCCCGGCGACCATCGCGCCGCGGGACGCGCCGCCCTTCTGCTCCAGATCATGGCGCGGCCCCACCGCGACGCCGGGCGGCGTGCGGAGGCCGCAGCGCTTCTGGAGCGGTCGGTGGGACTGCTGCCGGAGGATGCGGGCATCCGCTTCGACCGCGCGGCGGCGCTGTATGCGCTGGGTGACCGGAGCGGAGCGATGCGGGAATTCCGCCACACGCTGGCGCTCGCCCCCGGCCACGCCGAAGCCTTGAGCAACCTCGGCCTGCTGCTCGACGAGAGCGGTCGCACCGCGGACGGCGCCACGGCCTGCCGGCGGGCGCTAGCCGTTCAGCCCGGCCATGTCGAGGGCTGGGTCAACCTGTCCGCCGCCTGCGAAACCTTGGGACGTTACGGCGCGGCGGCGGAGGCGGCACGCCGGGCGCTGACCGTGCAGCCCGGCCATGCCGGGGCGTTCAGCAACCTCGCCGGGGCGCTGGGTCTGATGGGGCGGGTGGAGGAATCGCTGCCGCTGCTCCAGCGGGCTGTCCGGCTCGACCCCGACGACCGCGACGCGCGCAGCCGATACCTGTGCGCCCTGCTCTACCGCAGCGGTCAGGACGGCGCGGGCCTGCTGGAGGAATCACGGCGCTGGGCGGAGCGTTTCGCCGTGGCGGCGCCCCTGCCGCGCCCGGCGAACGATCCCGACCCGGACCGCCGCCTGCGCATCGGGCTGGTGTCCGGCGACTTCCGCAACCACGCCTTCTCCTTCTACATGGAGCCGCTGTTCCGCGCCTTCGACCGGTCGGTGGTGGAGTTGTTCTTCTATTCGACCGCCACCGCCACCGATGCCAAGACGGAGCGCTTCCGCGCCCTCGCCGACCGCTGGTGCGACGCGGCCGCCCTGACCGAGGAGGAGTTGGCCGCCCGGATCCGGCGGGACGGGGTGGACGTTCTGGTGGATCTGGCCTCCCACACGGCGGGCAACCGGCTGGGCGTCTTCACCCGGCGCCCGGCGCCGGTGCAGGTGACCACGGCGGTGAACATCGTGACGACCGGCATCGACCGCTTCGACGCCTGCATCACCGACGCCCTGCTCGCCCCGCCAGGGGAGGAGGCCCATTACGCCGAGCCGCTGCTGCGGCTGCCACGCTTCTCCTGGGCCT
This sequence comes from Azospirillum brasilense, assembly GCF_001315015.1. Taxonomy (NCBI): domain Bacteria; kingdom Pseudomonadati; phylum Pseudomonadota; class Alphaproteobacteria; order Rhodospirillales; family Azospirillaceae; genus Azospirillum; species Azospirillum brasilense. The sequence continues at coordinate 1,160,897 of NZ_CP012915.1, forward strand.
ATCAGGGGCCGCCGGAAGCGCCGGAGGTCGGCCCACTGCCGGCGTTGCGCAACGGCTTCATCACCTTCGGCTCCTTCAACAACCTCAGCAAGATCACCGAGGAAACGGCGGCCCTGTGGGCCGGCGTGCTGAGGGCCGTCCCGAACTCCCGCCTGCTGCTGAAGTACAAGGCGATGCGCGATCCGGCCTCGCGCGCCCACCTGACGGCACTGTTCGCCTGCCACGGCGTGGCCTCGGACCGGCTGGAGCTTCGCCGCCCGCCGGCCGGCATCCGCGCCAACCTCGCCGACTACAACGACGTGGACATCGGACTGGACCCCCACCCCTACAACGGCCACACCACGACCTGCGAGGCTCTGTGGATGGGGGTGCCGGTGATCGTGCCGGCGGGCCGTCCCCGAGACCTGGGAATCGCGCGGGTGGGGTCCGCCATGATGGTCTCGGCCGGACTGCCCGACCTGATCGCGCCCGATGCCGACGCCTACGCCGCCCGCGCGGTGGCGCTGTCCGCCGACCTCAACGCGCTGACTGCCCTACGCTCGGGTTTGCGGGGCCATGTCGCGTCCTCCCCGCTCGGCGACGTCGCGGCTCTGGCCCGTGCCTACGAAGCCGCCTTCCGCACGCTCTGGCGGCGCTGGTGCGCGACGGCGCGGTAAAGCACGCCTATTCGGCGGCGAGCGCGTGGGCGAAGGTTTCCACACCCTGGACGCCGGCCTCGGTCAGCCCGTATGTGCCCTTGGCGATGCGCTCGAACCAGCCGTAGACGTTGCGCTGAAGGATGGCCGCGGCGTCCTTCGGCGCCCCGGCGGCGCGCAGCGCCTTCAGCGACAGCGGCCCGGCCTGCAACATCCGGGCGCAGCGCAGCGCATCCTGGCGGTAGGCGGTGACGATCGGCACGCGGGTGGAGCCGCCGCGGTTGGGATCGCCGCGGCGCCGCGCATGTTCGCCCAGCAGCCGGGCGGCGCGCGTCCTGTCCTTGCGCGGGCTGTAGGGAACGGGGTCGAGCAGAACCTCCACCTCATGCCCCGCCGCCCGGCCGGTGTCGACGATCAGCAAGCCGACGCCCAGCCGCCGGCACAGCTTGCGCACCCCGCTGTCGTAGGGCGACGCGCCGCTGGCCTTGCGTCCCGGCTGCGGCACGGCGAGATAGACGATGTCCGTCAGGGCGAGCCGGTCCACCCCTTGAAGCAGCAGGTCCAGGGTGAAGCGCTTCTTCAGTTCGACGATCAGCGGCGGCTCGGCTCCGCGCACCGCGACGAGGTCGCAGCCGTGGATCTCGGCCTTCACGTCGTAACCCTGGGCTTCGAGGAAGGCTTTGACGGGGGCGTAGAGGTCGGTTTCGGCGGTGATGGGCAAGGGAAGTGGAGCGCGTTCTTGAAGGGGCCCCCACCCTAGCCCTCCCCCGCTGGGCGGGGGAGGGAAAAGTGCTGGCGCCGCTCTACGCCGCGGCCTTCTGCTTGCGCAGGATGGCCAGGATGTCGGAGGCGGCCTTCGGGATGTTGGTGCCGGGGCCGTAGATGGCCGCGGCGCCCGCCTTGTAGAGATAATCGTAATCCTGGGGCGGGATCACGCCGCCGCAGACGACGAGGATGTCCCCGGCGCCTTGGCGGCGCAGTTCTTCGACCAGTTGCGGGACCAGCGTCTTGTGGCCGGCGGCCTGGGACGACACGCCGATGACGTGCACATCGTTCTCCACCGCCTGACGGGCGGCCTCCTCCGGGGTCTGGAACAGCGGCCCGATGTCCACGTCGAAGCCGATGTCGGCGAAGCTGGTGGCGATCACCTTGGCGCCGCGGTCATGACCGTCCTGGCCCATCTTCACGACGAGGATGCGCGGGCGGCGGCCCTCCTCGGCGGCGAAGGCGGACACCTCCTCCTGAATCCTCTTGAAGCCCTCGTCGCCCTCGTAGGCGGCGCCGTAGACGCCGGAAACCGAGCGGATGACCGCCACATGGCGGGTGAAGGCCTTCTCCAGCGCGTCGGAAATCTCGCCGACCGTGGCGCGGGCGCGGGTGGCCTCCACCGCCAGGGCCAGCAGGTTGCCGGACTTCTCCGTGGCGGCCTTGGTCAGCGCCTCCAGGGCGGCGCGGCACTTGGCGTCGTCACGATTGGCGCGCACGCTGTTCAGGCGGGCAATCTGGGATTCGCGGACCGCCGTGTTGTCGATGTCCAGCACGTCGACCATCTCGGGGTTCTCCGGATGGTACTTGTTGACGCCGACGATCACCTCCTCGGCGCGGTCGACGCGGGCCTGACGGCGGGCGGCGGCCTCCTCGATCAGCAGCTTGGGCATGCCGCTGTCCACGGCCTTGGTCATGCCGCCCAGATCCTCGACCTTGTTGATGAGGTCGAGCGCGGCGTTGGCGAGGCTGTGGGTCAGATTCTCGATGTAGTAGGAGCCGCCCAGCGGATCGACCACGTTGGTGACGCCCGACTCCTCGGCGATGATGAGCTGGGTGTTGCGGGCGATGCGGGCGGAGAATTTGGTCGGCAGGCCCAGCGCCTCGTCGAAGGCGTTGGTGTGCAGCGACTGGGTGCCGCCCAGCACCGCGGCCATCGCCTCGATGGTGGTGCGGATGACGTTGTTGTAGGGGTCCTGCTCGGTCAGGCTGACTCCGGAGGTCTGGCAGTGGGTGCGCAGGGCCAGCGAGCGGGCGTCCTTCGGGTCGAACTTCTGCTTCATCAGGGTCGACCACAGCAGGCGCGCGGCGCGCAGCTTGGCGATCTCCATGAAGAAGTTCATGCCGATGGAGAAGAAGAAGGACAGGCGCGGCGCGAACTTGTCGACCGGCAGCCCCTTGGACATGGCGGCACGGACGTATTCCAGCCCGTCGGCGATGGTGAAGGCCAGCTCCTGCACCGCGGTCGCCCCGGCCTCCTGCATGTGGTAGCCGGAGATCGAGATCGAATTGAACTTCGGCATGTTCAGCGCCGTGTACTCGATGATGTCGGCGATGATCCGCATCGAGGGTTCGGGCGGGTAGATGTAGGTGTTGCGGACCATGAACTCCTTGAGGATGTCGTTCTGGATGGTCCCGCTCAGCTTGTCCTGGCTGACGCCCTGCTCCTCCGCCGCGACGATGTAGCCGGCAAGGATCGGCAGCACCGCGCCGTTCATGGTCATCGACACCGACATCTTGTCGAGCGGGATGCCGTCGAAGAGGATCTTCATGTCCTCGACGCTGTCGATGGCGACGCCCGCCTTGCCCACGTCGCCGACCACGCGCGGGTGATCGCTGTCATAGCCGCGATGGGTGGCGAGGTCGAAGGCGACCGACAGGCCCATCTGCCCGGCCTTCAGGTTCGCCTTGTAGAAGGCGTTGGAGTCCTCGGCGGTCGAGAAGCCGGCGTACTGGCGGATGGTCCAGGGCTTCACCGCGTACATCGTGGCGCGCGGGCCGCGGGTGAAGGGCGGGAAGCCGGGCAGGCTGTCCAGCTCCAGCCCTTCCAGATCGTCGGCGGTGTAGAGGGCCTTGACGTCCAGCCCTTCCGGAGTCTTCCAGACGAGGTCTTCGAGCGTCCCGTTGGCGCCCAGGTCCTTGGTGGCCAGGGTCTGCCAGTCGGCCTGGGTCTTCTTCGGGAACTCGCTCATGGGACGTCTCCTCGACACGGCTTCTTGGTTCGAATGATTTGGAACGATCAATGAAATGGATGGGGCGCTTGCCCCCACCCCGGCCCTCCCCCGCTTCGCAGGGGAGGGAGACCAGTCCCCTCCCTCGCCAAAGGCGGGGGAGGGTTAGGGAGGGGGCAAACCCAGCCTGATTAAGCCTGCGACCGGCGGGCGACGACCTTCCAGGCGGCCTGCATAATCGCGGCACCCAGTGCGGTCTTCAGGACCGTGGCGGCCAGGAACGGCGTCAGGCCGAGAGCGACAGCCTTCTCGCCGCCGAACAGGACGGCCATCCAGGCCACGCCCGGAACGAACAGCAGGGCATGGCCGATCGCCAGGGCGCCGACGGCCTTGAGCGGGCTGCGGTCCCAGCCGCGCTCGGCCAGCAAGCCGGTGACGCCGGCGGCCAGGACGAAGCCCAGCAGGTAACCGGCGGTCGGGCCGGCCATGTAGGCCGGGCCGGCGCCCGGACCGGCGAAGACCGGCAGACCGGCGAGGCCTTCCAGCAGGTACAGCAGGACCGTCGCCGTGGCGAGGCGGCTGCCGTAGGCCATGCCGAGCAGGATGACGACCATGCTCTGCATCGTCATCGGCACCGGCCAGAAGGGCACCTGGACCTTGGCCGAGGCGGCCAGGAGCAGGCTGCCCAGAACCGCCGCGGTGGCGGCGGTGAGCAGGCCGCCCCGCGGGGCGACCGTCTCGAGAAGCGAAGCGGCACGCTGCGAAAGCGTGTTTGCGAAAGCCATCGTCCTTACCTTTCCCTATATGTCGGAGCCCGCTTGGCTCACGCGAACTCCAGGATCTTCTGATCGACCGCCAGGCTGGAGCCGGGCGTCGCGTGCACCTTGGACACCGTGCCATCCTGCGCCGCGCGCAGGATGTTTTCCATCTTCATCGCCTCGACCACGGCCAGCACTTCGCCGGCCTTGACCTCCTGCCCCTCGGTCACGGCGACCGAGACGAGCAGGCCGGGCATCGGCGACAGCAGGAACTTCGACATGTCCGGCGGCGCCTTTACCGGCATCAGCGCGTCGAGCCGCGCGGCGTTGGGCGTCAACACCTTGACCAGCGCTTGGGCGCCGGAGTGGGACAGGCGGTAACCGACGCCGACGCGGTCCACCTGGACGCAGACATGCGCGCCGTTCACCGTGCCGCGGAACAGCGGCTGGCCGAGCGTCCAGTCGCTCCACACCACATGGTGCCTGCCCTCGAAATCGACGGTGTAGCCGATGCGCTGCGGGCTGCCGTCCGTCGGGTGGACATGGACCGGGTGCTGCGCGCCGTCCATCACGACAACCCAGTCGTCACGCACCCGGACCTTGTTGCCCGGCATCTTGCCGGAGATCTGGATGTCGCGGTCGTTCAGGCAGCGGTGGATCACCGCAGCGACGGCGATCAGGATCGCCGGGTCGTCCGGCGGCAGGTCGGTGGCGTGGAAACCGGTCGGGTATTCCTCGGCGATGAAGTTGGTGGTCAGCCGGCCGTCGACGAAGCGCTGGTTGGCCATCAGCGAAGCGAGGAACGGGATGTTGTGGCTGACGCCGCGGATGTAATACTGGTCCAGCGCCTCGCGCATGCGGGCGATGGCGGCGTCGCGCGTCGACCCCCAGCTGCACAGCTTGGCAATCATGGGGTCGTAGTACATGGAAATTTCGCCGCCCTCGTAGACGCCGGTGTCGACGCGGACATGCGGGTCCTCCGACGGCGGACGGTAGTGGGTCAACCGGCCGGTGGAGGGCAGGAAGTTGCGGAACGGGTCCTCGGCGTAGACGCGGGATTCGATGGCCCAGCCGTGCAGCTTGATGTCTTCCTGGCGAAGCGTCAGCTTCTCGCCCGCCGCGACGCGGATCATCAGCTCGACGAGGTCGAGGCCGGTGACCAGCTCGGTGACCGGATGCTCCACCTGGAGGCGGGTGTTCATCTCCAGGAAGTAGAAGTTGCGCTCGGCATCGACGATGAACTCCACCGTGCCGGCGGACTTGTAGTCCACGGCGCGGGCCAGCGCCACGGCCTGCTCGCCCATCGCCTTGCGGGTGGCGGCGTCGAGGAAGGGCGACGGCGCCTCCTCGATGACCTTCTGATGGCGGCGCTGGATCGAGCATTCGCGCTCGCCCAGATAGAGGGCCGTGCCCTGCCCGTCCGCCAGCACCTGGATCTCGATGTGGCGCGGCTGCTGGATGTATTTCTCGACGAAGACGCGGTCGTCGGCGAAGGAGGAGCGCGCCTCGTTCTGGGCCGAGCGGAAGCCTTCGCGGGCCTCCTCGTCGTTCCAGGCCACGCGCATGCCCTTGCCGCCGCCGCCGGCCGATGCCTTGATCATCACCGGATAGCCGATGTCGCGGGCGATGGTCACCGCCTCGCTGTCGTCGGCGATGACGCCCAGATAGCCGGGCACCGTGCTGACGCCCGCGGCCTTGGCCAACTTCTTGGACTCGATCTTGTCGCCCATCGCCTGGATGGCGTGGGCGTCCGGGCCGATGAAGGCGATCCCGGCGGCGGCCAGTGCCTCCTGGAACTCGCGCTTCTCCGACAGGAAGCCGTAGCCGGGATGGACGGCCTGGGCGCCGGTCTTCTTGCAGGCGTCGACGATGCGGTCGATCAGCAGGTAGCTCTGCGCCGAGGGGGCGGCGCCGATGTGGACGGCCTCGTCGGCCATCTCGACATGCAGGGCGTTCTTGTCGGCGTCCGAATAGACGGCGACCGTCTTGATGCCCAGGCGGCGCGCCGTGCGGATGACGCGGCAGGCGATCTCGCCGCGGTTCGCGATCAGGATCTTGGAGAACAGGGTCGTCATGGGGCGGCGCGCCTTCAGAGCGGGATGTTGTCGTGCTTGCGCCAGGGGTTCTGGAGCTGCTTGTTCTTCAGCATGGACAGCGCCTTAATGACGCGCCGGCGGGTGCCGTGCGGCATGATGACGTCATCGATGTAGCCGCGCGACGCCGCCACGAACGGGTTGGCGAACTTCTGCCGGTACTCCTCGGTGCGCGCCTCGATCTTGGCGGTGTCGCCGATGTCGCCGCGGAAGATGATCTCCACAGCACCTTTCGGCCCCATCACCGCGATCTCCGCCGACGGCCAGGCGTAGTTGATGTCGCCGCGCAGGTGCTTGGACGCCATCACGTCATAGGCGCCGCCGTAGGCCTTGCGCGTGATGACGGTGATCTTCGGCACGGTGGCCTCGGCGTAGGCGAACAGCAGCTTGGCACCGTGCTTGATGATGCCGCCGTATTCCTGCGAGGTGCCGGGCATGAAGCCGGGGACGTCCACCAGGGTCAGGATCGGAATCTCGAAGGCGTCGCAGAAGCGCACGAAGCGCGCGGCCTTCTTGGAGCTGTCGATGTCCAGGCAGCCGGCTAGCACCATCGGCTGGTTGGCGACGATGCCGACCGTGCTGCCGTTCATGCGGCCGAAGCCGATGATGATGTTCTTGGCGTAATCGGGCTGAAGCTCGAAGAAGTCGCCCTCGTCGACCGTCTTGAGGATCAGCTCCTTCATGTCGTAGGGCTTGTTCGGGTTCTCCGGCACCAGCGTGTCGAGCGACAGGTCGTCGCGGTCGATCGGGTCGGTGCAGGGACGCTCCGGCGCCCGCTCGCGGTTGGAGGCCGGCAGGAAGTCGATGAAGCGGCGGAGCTGGAGCAGCGCCTCGACATCGTTCTCGAAGGCCATGTCGGCGACGCCGGACTTGCTGGAATGGGTGATCGCCCCGCCCAGCTCCTCCGCCGTCACCACCTCGTGGGTGACCGTCTTCACCACGTCCGGGCCGGTCACGAACATGTAGGAGCTGTCCTTCACCATGAAGATGAAGTCGGTCATGGCCGGCGAATAGACCGCACCGCCGGCGCACGGCCCCATGATCAGGGAGATCTGCGGGATGACGCCCGAGGCATTGACGTTGCGCTGGAACACCTCGGCGTAGCCGCCGAGCGAGGCCACGCCCTCCTGGATGCGGGCGCCGCCGGAATCGTTCAGGCCGATGACCGGCGCGCCGACCTTCATCGCCTGATCCATGATCTTGCAGATCTTCTCGGCGTGGGCTTCCGACAGCGAGCCGCCGAAGACGGTGAAATCCTGGCTGAAGACGAAGACGAGACGCCCGTTCACCGTGCCGTGACCGGTGACCACGCCGTCGCCGGGAACCTTCTGGCCTTCCATGCCGAAGTCGTTGCAGCGGTGCTGCACGAACATGTCGAACTCCTCGAACGAGCCTTCGTCGAGGAAGAGTTCGATGCGCTCCCGCGCGGTCAGCTTGCCCTTGGCGTGCTGCGCGGCGACGCGCTTTTCGCCGCCGCCCAGCCGCGCACCGGAGCGCATGGCGTCCAACTTGGCCAGAATTTCTTGCATCAGGCGTTTCCCACTTTGGCGAGCGGCGGAGGACCTTGCGAACCTTGTGGCAGCGGTCCCCTCACCGGAACGCCTGGATTATTCACAAGATTTGCAACAGGGCAATTGGCCGGGCGGGAAAAATGTGCGAAGTTGCGAACATCTTTGCAAACGCAGCGCGCGGTTTGCCAAGATTGCAAATATGCACTTCGGCATAATCTTCGGGTGATAGGCGGGTCCATGCAGAAGCTCTTCCTCGGCTACAAGCTCCGCCGCCTGCGCGAACAGCGCGGGCTGACCCAGGCGGCGCTGGCCAAGACGTTGGACCTGTCGCCGAGCTACCTGAACCAGATCGAGAACAACCAGCGCCCGCTGACCCTGCCGGTGCTGCTGAAGATCTCCGCCGTGTTCGAGGTGGACCTGTCCAACTTCGTGGAGGACGAGGACAGCCGTCTGGTCGCCGACCTGCGCGAGGCCCTGGCCGACCCGCTGTTCGCCGGGGCGCCCTTGACCAACGCCGAACTGCGCAGCGCCGTCGGCTCCAGCCCGGAGCTGGCCCGCCGCGTGCTGAGCCTGCACCAGGCCTACCAGAAGCTTCACGAGCGGGTGCAGTCGCTGGCCGACAGCCTGTCCAACCAGGAGCCGAGCGACGCCTTCGCCGGGCCGCAGTTCCCTTACGAGGAGGTCCGCGACTACTTCCACTATTGCAACAACTACATCGGCCCGCTGGACGAGGCGGCGGAAAATCTCTGGAACACGGAGAAGATCCACTCCGGCGCCCTGCTGAACGAGCTGGCCGCCTATCTGAAGCGGCGGCACGACGTCCGTGTGAAGATCGTCGCCGACGATGGCGAGACGGCCATGCGCAGCTACGACGGCAGCACCGGCACACTGCGCCTCTCGGCCCTGCTGAACGGCCCCAGCCGCGCCTTCCACATGGCCCACCAGATCGCCCTGCTGGGCTTCGGCGACGTCATCGAGGATCTGGTCGTCCAGGCGAAGTTCTCCAGCGAGGATGCCCAGTCGATCTGCCGGGTCGGGCTCGCCAACTACTTCGCGGGGGCGCTGGTCCTTCCCTACCGCGCTTTCGCCGCCCAGGCGCGCGCGCTGCGCCACGACGTGGAGCAGTTGCAGAGCCGCTTCGGCGCCAGCTTCGAGCAGGTCTGCCACCGGCTGTCCACCCTGCAACGGCCGGGGGCGCGGGGCCTGCCCTTCTACTTCGTGCGGGTGGACATGGCCGGCAACATCACCAAGCGCCATTCCGCCACGCGCTTCCACTTCGCGCGCTTCGGCGGCGCCTGCCCGCTGTGGAACGTGCACGAGGCCTTCGCCCAGCCCGGCAAGATCCTCGTGCAGTTCGCCACGATGCCCGACCGCACCACCTACATCGGCATCGCCCGCACGGTGACCAAGCGCGGCGGCGCCTATCTGAAGCCGTCGCGCCAGTTCGCCGTCGGGCTGGGCTGCGAGGCGACCCACGCCAACGAGATCGTCTACGCCGCCGGCATCGACACCTCCAACGAGGCCGCCGCCGTACCGATCGGCGTGAACTGCCGCATCTGCGAGCGCACCGACTGCCAGCAGCGCGCCTTCCCGCCCATCGGCAGCCAGCTGTCGGTGGACGAGCACCACCGCAGCTTCGTCCCCTACCTGTTCACCCAGGAGGGTCGGTCCGTGGAGAAGGCCTGAACGGTTGGCGATTCCGCTACGGCCGCTCTATCATCCGCGGGCCAACCGATAGGATCACGACATGACGACGCCCACCGCCCGGCCCCTGCCCCAGAAGACCATCGGCGTCCTCGGCGGCATGAGCAACCAGGCCACCGCCGAATATTACCGCCTGCTGAACGAGGGGCTGAATGCCCAGTTCGGCGGCTGGGACAACGGCGAGATCGTCATCGTCAGCGTCAACTTCGGCAACATCGAGCATTTCGTCCGCCAGAACGAATGGGACGCCGCGCAGCGGTATCTGTCCGGCAAGGTCGACGCGCTGGAGCGCGCCGGGGCCGACGTGATCCTGTGCGTGTCGAACACCATGCACCGCGTGGTCGAGCCGATCATGGCGGAGCGCGCCACCCCCTTCATCCACATCGCCGACCCGACCGGCGCCGCAATGCGGGCCGCCGGCCTGTCGCGGGTCGCGCTGCTCGGCACGATGGCGACGATGCTCTCCGAGGACCTGCGCCGCCGTTACAAGGAGCGCTTTGGGGTCGAGATCATGGTGCCGTCCGACGCCGACAAGGCGACGGTGGACCGCATCATCTTCGACGAGTTGGTCCGGCGCGACCTGCGCCCGGAGTCCAAGGCCCAATACCTGGAGATCATCGACCGGATGGCCGCCGACGGAGCGCAGGGGGTGATCCTCGGCTGCACGGAGATCTTTCTGCTGGTCGATCAGGCCGACCGGCCGGATTTCCCGATGTTCAACACGACGGCGCTCCACACCGACGCCGCGGTGGCCTTCGCCCTGGGCGAGTAAGCGAATGAGCTTCGCCCGGGAAACGGGTTCTCCCATAGTTTTCATGGATCAGGCTGGGAGGAGGACGCGACGGCGCAACAGATCGAAGCTGGCGCGTCCGTACATCTGACGCTTGATCAGCTTCAGCTTGTTGACCTGCGCCTCTGCCTGCCCGCTGCTCCAGGGCATGGTGAGCGCTGCTTTGACGGCTGCCTTGTCCTGCCTCACGCCGGCAGAAGGGTTCGACGGCTGGGATGCCGCAGGACAGCGCGTCGGTGAGCCAAGCGCCCAAAACGGTGGAGGGAGTGGCGGGAGTCGGATCCGATCGCACTCCGTAGCGTCTGATCAGTTCAGCAAAGCGGCGTATCAAGCCGCGACCTTTGGCGACCTCCGGGTCCTGAGAAATCCGGGCGATGGCCTCAGTTGCGGCAGCGTCAAGGTTCTGCGGCGCTTGCACCAGCCGCCATCCCAGTTGCCGGGACGACATCAGGCCAGGGAACAGACCAGCAGACGAGGCTGACGCGGATTCTATGGGACTGGGGCGCCACGTGTGCGGCGTGACCTTGGCCGGGGTGGTGCGCCGCTGGCTCAGCCAGTGGCGCACCCGCTTGGTCAATCTGGAAAAGCCGCGGTCTTGGAGTTCCCGCCGCGGCATTCTCGTTGCCCGCGGCAAGGCGGGCTTCGAGGTGCTCACGGTACGGAGCGAGGATGCCAAGCCCGGATTCCCGTGCGGCCCGCTCAGGAAATTGCTGCGCGTGGACGTAGCTGCGCACAGTAGCGCGGGTGTGTCCCATCGTCAGGCTGATCGTAAGCAGCTTCTCGCCAGCCGCGAAAGATCGGCCACCGGAACCGCGCAGGGAGCGGCCAGTCCAGTTCAGTGTCGGCCTTCATCGCCACCGCCTTCACCCAGAACAACGCCGACGCCGCCAAAACGCAGTGGCGCCAAGTGGCCGAACAGGTTCGCCTCAAGCTGCTGCTGCAAAATTTGCAAACGCTGCAAAAATTCAGAACGGAGAGGGTGGCGGAGGGGATGGGATTCGAACCCACGATAGGGGTTTGAGCCCCTATAACGGTTTAGCAAACCGCCGCCTTCAGCCTCTCGGCCACCCCTCCTACCGGGTCGGCGCTCTGTGGCGCCGCTGGCGTGGGTGCGTTCTAACGATCCGGATGGGGCCTGTCAACGCTTACTCGCCAAAAATTTGGAGCAAGGCCGAAAGGAACGAAATCTGTATAAAATTTTATATACTTTTTAGAAAATTGGAGGTAGTTTACCACCAGAACGCGATAGCAATCTTTGGTCAGGGGGACGCCATGAGCTTGTCACGCCGCTGCGCCGAAACGCTGATCGATCTGGTCGAGATCAAGCTGAGCTGCCTGGAGATCACCGACCGCGAAGACCTTCGTGAGAAGGAACTGCTGCTGCGTTGCGTTCAGGAATTGAAAGCCGAGGTTCGCGGCGAGAACGGGACCACGGCCGCGTTCGCGGCGCCCAAGCGGCGCGGCCGCCGGCCCAAGCATTTGCAGCTCCAGGATCTGCACGCCTGAAGCAATCTCTCGGCGTCCGTCAGACCGGCATGACCAACCCCGACACCGATCCCGGTTGAGGCGGCTGGGCATTCGGCACGGCGGCCTCCCGCGCGATGCGGCGTGGCAGACGCAGGGTGAAGCCCGTGCCCTGCCCGGTTACCGACCGCACAGCCACCGTACCGCCCAGCACGCCCGTCACGGTGCTTTGCACGATGTGCAGTCCAAGACCCGAACCGCCCTCGCTACGCTTGGTCGTGAAAAAGGGTTCGAAAACCTTGGACAGATGGTCTTCGGGAATGCCGGACCCATCGTCGGAAAAGTCGATGATCACGTGATCGCCACCGTCCGGATGGACGGCGATCCGTATGGTTCCCCGCTGCTCCTCACCATAGGCGTGGATCAACGCGTTGATCACGAGGTTGGTCAGCACCTGGCTCAGCGCGCCGGGAATGCTGTCCATCTCCAACCCATCCGGACAATCCACTTCGACCGTCACCAGCGTGCGCTTCAGACGAGGCCGCAGGGAGAACAGCACCTCGTCGATGTAGGTCCGCAGATCGAAAGCTCGCCGCTCGCCGGAGGTCTGATCCACCGCCACCTGCTTGAAGCTCTGCACCAGCGCCGCCGCCCGGTTCATGTTCGACACCAGCAGGCGGGCGGCCTCCGTCACCGCATCCAGATACTCGGCCAAGTTGGTTTTCTTCAGCGCGCCCGAATCGAAACGGACGCGCAGGTCACGGGCCTGTTCGGCGATGTGGCTGGCGGCGGTGAGGCCGATGCCGATCGGCGTGTTGATCTCGTGCGCGACCCCGGCGACCAGCTGGCCCAGCGAGGCCATGGCCTCCGCCTGGATCAGGCTCTCCTGGGCGGCGCGCAGGTCGGCAAGCGCGCGTTCCGCCTCGTCGCGGGCGGCCTCCATGGCGGCTTCCGCCGCCTTGCGGTCGTTGATGTCGTAGAGCCAGGTCAGCAGCGCCGGCTCTCCGTCCATCTCGATCTCACCCCAGCTCGACAACACCCAGACGATCGTTCCGTCCGGCTTGCGAAAGCGCACCTCGGCGTCGCGGAAAGGGCCTTCCCGTTCGAAACGTTCGATCAGGGCTTGGCGGTCCGCCGGATCGGCGTACAGCCGTTCGGCGGGCATCGGCAGCAGGTCGTCGCGCGACCGGCCCAGAATGATCTCCGACTGCGTGTTGCAGAACACCAGCAGGCCGTCGCGGCGCGTGATGTTCACGGCGATGGGGCTGGCCTCCAGGATCCGCAGCAGCCGCTCCTTGCCGGCACGGACCTCTTCCTCCTGGCGGCGGCGCTCGGTGATGTCGGTCATGATGCCGACATAGCGCACCGCCTGCCCGGCGGCGTCGCGGATCGCCCGCCCCTGCGCTGCGATCCACATCCAATCGCCATCGGCGCGTCGCAGCCGGTAATCATAGGCATAGGCTGCGGTCTCGCCCCGCAGGTGGGCATCGATGGTGGTCAGCACGCGCTGGCGGTCGTCAGGATGCAAGCGCACATTCCAGAAGTCGGCCGGCATCTCCGGTCGCTCGGCGTAGCCCAGCATGCGCGGAAAGCTGTCGGACCACCAGCAGGTCCCCCGCGGGATATCGGTGTCCCACACCGCCGCCCCGGTGGCGTCCAGCGCCATTTCCAGACGATCGGCCAGATCGCGGCGAACCGCGTCGGCCTTCTTCTGTTCCGTCAGATCATAGAACCAGCTGATGTGACAGCGCTGCCCTTCGAAGTCGATGACGGTCGAACTCAGCGAGCCCATGCAGGTGTCGCCATCGCCGCGACGCAGCAACACCTCCTGTCCATCGAAGAGACCATCGGCGTAGAGCCGATCAATGGCGGCCCGACGGTCCCGCGGGTCATGATAGAGCGGCCACATGCCGTCGCGCTGGAGTTGCTCGCCGCTGACTTTGAAACAGGTTGCGGCACTGGGGCTGTGGTAGAGGTTGTCGCCGTCGCGCGTGTTGATGAGGACGCCGATAGGGGCGGTGTCCAGGATGGCCCGCAACCGCTCTTCCGTCACGACGGGGGGAGGAGCCGTGTTTTCCGCCAAGGGCCTTCGCCCAATGCGCCGCGCCGCCAGCAAACCGGCGAGAAACCCGGCCAGGAGACCGGCGAACAGCGCAAACAGCGCCACCGTCAGCGAAACTGCAATCATAAGGGCCTCCCGCCGGCCTCACTTGAAACCGACGGGAGAATAAAATCAACGGTTATGACGCCGCACCGTCTTCCGGCGTGGCGTCACAGCCGTTGCCGATCAGCCCTTCAGCTTGGCCATCAGGATTTCGTTGACCAGGGCCGGGTTGGCCTTGCCCTGCGTCGCCTTCATCACCTGACCGACGAAGAAGCCGAACAGCTTGTCCTTGCCCGAGCGGAACTCCGCCACCTTGTCGGCGTTGGCGGCCAGCACGGCGTCGATGGACGACTCGATGGCCCCGGTGTCGGTGACTTGGCGCAGGCCCTTCTTCTCGACGATGTCGGCCGGCTTCTCGCCGGTTTCGAACATCGCCTCAAACACCTCCTTGGCGATTCGGCCGGAGATGGTGTTGTCGGCGATCAGGTCGATCAGGCCGCCGAGGTTTTCCGCCGAAACGGGGCTCTCCTCGATCTCCTTGCCGGCCTTGTTCAGATAGCCGAACAGCTCGCCGGTGACCCAGTTGGCGGCCAGCTTCGGGTCGCGGCCCTTGGCCACCGCCTCGTAGAAGTCGGCGCGGGCCTTCTCAGACACCAGCACGTTGGCGTCGTAGGGCGACAGCTTGTACTCGCTGATGAAGCGGGCCTTCTTGTCGTCCGGCAGCTCCGGCAGGGTGCGCTTGATGCCCTCGACCCAGTCGGCGTCCAGCTCCAGCGGCAGCAGGTCCGGATCGGGGAAGTAGCGGTAGTCGTGCGCCTCTTCCTTGGAGCGCATGGAGCGGGTCACGAACTTGGTCGTGTCCCACAGACGCGTCTCCTGGTCGATCTTCCCACCGTCCTCGATGATCTCGATCTGGCGGCGCGCCTCGTACTCGATCGCCTGCATGACGAAGCGGATCGAGTTGACGTTCTTGATCTCGCAGCGCGTGCCGAAGGGCGCGCCCGGCTTGCGCACCGACACGTTGACGTCGCAGCGCATGGAGCCTTCCTCCATGTTGCCGTCGCAGGTGCCGAGGTAGCGCAGGATGGAGCGCAGCTTGCGCACATAGGCGCCGGCCTCCTCCGCGGTGCGCATGTCCGGCTCCGACACGATCTCCATCAGCGCCACGCCCGACCGGTTCAGGTCGATGTAGGTCTTGGCGGGGTGCTGGTCGTGCAGCGACTTGCCGGCGTCCTGCTCCAGATGCAGGCGCGTGACGCCGACCGTGCGGGAGGAGCCGTCCGGCAGGTCCAGAACGATCTCGCCCTTGCCGACGATGGGCTGCAGATACTGGCTGATCTGGTAGCCCTGCGGCAGGTCGGCGTAGAAGTAGTTCTTGCGGTCGAACACCGAGTG
Source organism: Azospirillum brasilense (assembly GCF_001315015.1). Lineage (NCBI taxonomy): Bacteria > Pseudomonadati > Pseudomonadota > Alphaproteobacteria > Rhodospirillales > Azospirillaceae > Azospirillum > Azospirillum brasilense. The sequence continues at coordinate 1,176,287 of NZ_CP012915.1, forward strand.
CAGGTTGATCTGCGCCTTCAGCCCCAGGCCGGTGCGCACCGCCTGCTCGATGCAGTGCTCGTTGATGACGGGCAGCATGCCGGGAAAGGCGGCGTCGACGAAGCTGACCTGGCTGTTCGGCTCGGCGCCGAAGGCGGTGGCGGCGCCGGAGAACAGCTTGGCGTTCGAGATGACCTGGGCGTGGACCTCCAGCCCGATCACGATTTCCCAATCGCCCGTTTCGCCCTGAATGTACGACATCGGTCTCTTCTCTCGTCCGGCTCAGGCCATGAACGGCGGGGTGGCGGTGACGGCGGCGGCCTTTTCGATGACCTGACCGACGCGCAGGACGGTCTCCTCATCGAAGGGCCGGCCGAGGAGCTGGAGCCCCAGCGGCAGCCCGTCCGACCCGACGCCGGCCGGGACCGACATGCCCGGCAGGCCGGCCAGCGAGGCCGGCACCGTGAACACGTCGTTCAGGTACATCTGGATCGGATCGTCCATCTTCTCGCCGATGGCGAAGGCGGTGCTCGGCGCGGTCGGCGTCAGGATGACGTCGCACGTCTTGAACGCCTCGTCGAAGTCCCACTTGATGCGCGTGCGCACCTGACGGGCCTTGTTGTAGTAGGCGTCGTAATAGCCCGCCGACAGCACGTAGGTGCCGATCAGGATGCGGCGGCGGACCTCCTTGCCGAAGCCGGCGCCGCGGGTGTTCTCGTACATGTCCTTCAGGCTGGCGCCCTCGACCCGCAGGCCGTAGCGCAGGCCGTCGTAGCGCGCGAGGTTCGACGACGCCTCGGCCGGGGCGACGATGTAATAGGTGGCCAGCGCGTACTTGGAGTGCGGCAGGCTGATCTCCACCGGCTCGGCGCCGGCCTGCTTCAGCCATTCGATGCCCTGGTCCCAGATCGCGGCGATCTCGGCGGGCATGCCCTCCACCCGGTATTCCTTGGGAATGCCGACCTTCAGGCCGCGGATGTCGCCGGTCAGCGCGGCGCGGAAATCCGGCACCGCCATGTCGACCGAGGTCGAGTCCTTCGGATCGAAGCCGCACATCGAGCGCAGCATGATCGCCGCGTCCTCGACCGTGCGGGTCATCGGCCCGGCCTGGTCCAGCGAGGAGGCGAAGGCGACCACGCCCCAGCGCGAGCAGCGACCGTAGGTCGGCTTGATGCCGACGATGCCGGTGAAGGCGGCGGGCTGGCGGATCGAGCCGCCGGTGTCCGTGCCCGTGGCGCCCAGAGCGGCGCGCGCGGCCACCGCCGCGGCCGAGCCGCCCGACGAGCCGCCGGGGACGATCTGGCGCGACCAATTGCCGACCTCGCCCGGGCTCCACGGGCTGATCACGTTGCCGTGGTGGGAGGTGATGTTGGCCGAGCCCATGGCGAACTCGTCCAGGTTCACCTTGCCCAGCATGACGGCGCCGTCGCGCCACAGGTTGCTGGTGACGGTGGACTCATACTCCGGCTTGAAGCCGTCGAGGATGTGGCTGGCCGCGGTGGTCAGCACGCCCTTGGTGCAGAACAGGTCCTTCACCGCGATGGGCAGGCCCTCCATCGGGCCGGCCTCGCCCTTGGCGCGGCGGGCGTCGGACGCCTTGGCCATGGCCAGCGCCTGTTCCGGCGTCTCGGTGATGAAGGCGTTCAGCGGGCGGATCGTCTCCACCGCCTTGACGTGGGCCTCGGTCAGCTCGACCGCGGTGAATTCCTTCTTGGCGAGGCCGTCGAGGGCCGCCGCCATGGTCAGATGCGTAAGTCCCGTCATCACTCGACCACCTTCGGAACGACGTAGAAGCCTTCGGCCGTCTCCGGGCCGTTGGAGAGGACGGCGTCGCGGTAACCGCCATCGGTCACCTCGTCCTTGCGGCGGCGCAGGGTTTGCGCGGCCACGCTGGTCATCGGCGGCACGTCCTGCGTGTCGACCTCGCCCAACTGTTCGACGAAGGTCAGGATTTGGCTCAGCTCACCCGCCAGGTGATCCAGTTCATCGTCCGGCACCTTGATGCGGGCCAGATGCGCGATCTTGGCCACGGTGGCCTTGTCGAGCGACATGCCTTCCACTCTCTTCCGAAACGTCTGGAAAAACGGCTTGGAAGCTATCACCCGAATTCTATTACCGCAATGATTCAGGGATATCCTGTCCACCGGCACACCCCTCCGGACCGACGGCGGAAAAACGCCGGGAGGATAAAGCGCGGCAACAGGTTCCGCTGCCGGCCGTCAACAGTCTGGGCGACCACGCCCAGACGATGCGCCGGTCGGTGGACGAGTTCGTCCAGCGCATCCACAGCGCCTGAACTCGCGAAGGCGCCCGACGCCGAACGTTGGGCCGCGTCAACCTTCGCCGCGACCCGCATCCCAACGTGCCCGGTCGATGCGCAGGGTGAGCAGGGCAAGCCGGTCGCCCCAGGGCGCCGTCCGCTCCTCGATGGCGATTGGGACGAATCCCATCGCGGCGTAGAGAAGAAGTCCCGGAGTGTTGGTGTTGAAGCAACGCAGCACAAGTTCGGGCAAGCCGTGATGGTCGAAGGCGCGGTCCATCATGATGCGCACCAGATGCTTCGCCACGCCGGTTCGCCGGACCCAGGGCGCCGCGCTGACATTGCCCAGGCTGGCGCTGCATCCCTCTTCGAAGGTGGCGAAATTCGCATAGCCGACCACCTCGCCGCCGCGCAGCACCACCGTGGGATCGCGGCGCACGGCCAACGAGGCGCGCACCTGTTCCGGAGTCAACGGCCATGTCGCGCGGGGGAACAGGAAATACAGCTCCTCCCGATTGCGGGCGAACCGGCAGATGTGGGGAATATCGGCGTCGGTCAAGGGGCGGTGGCTGAACACAGCCGCGGGAGTCGGAACGGGGGCGGCGGTGGGCATGGATGAACTCCGGAATTCGCAACCACTAGAATAAATATGCCAAAAAACAACTCAAGCGGCTTCGCCGCGCCGTCGCATCGCCCAACATCTCCGCCGGGCTTGCCGTTCCGGCAGACGGCTTCTATGGTTCGCGGCATGATCCATACGCTTCCCGAACTGGCCGCCCGCCTGGGCCGGGGCCAACGCCTGCTCGGCCTCGACGTCGGCACCAAGACCGTCGGCATGGCCGTGTCCGACCCGAATTTCGTCGTCGCCTCGCCGATCGGCACGCTGAAGCGCACGAAGTTCACCCAGGACGCCCGCGAGCTGTCGCGGACGCTGCGCGATTACGGGATCGGCGGGTTGGTGATCGGCCTGCCGCTGAACATGGACGGGTCGGAGGGGCCGCGCGCCGAATCCACCCGCGCCTTCGCCAAGAACCTGATGGAGCGGTCCGATCTGCTGGGCTGGGACGCCGAGATCGCCTTCTGGGACGAGCGGCTGTCGACCTCCGCGGTCGAGCGTTTCATGATCGGCGAGGCCGACATGACCCGCAAGCGCCGGGACGAGGTGGTGGACAAGATGGCCGCCGCCTACATCCTGCAGGGCGCCCTGGACGCGCTCGCCCACATCCGCCGCATGGAGCGGGAGCAGCGGGAGCGCGACGAATACGACAACGATATTGGCGGCCACAGCGGCGACAACGGGGACGCCTGACGGCCCCATGCTGCCCATCGCCGGAGCGCTGGCCCCGATCTTCCTGCTGATCCTGTTCGGACAGGGATTGCGTCGCCGCGCCGTGATCCCCGAGACCGCCTGGCCGTCGCTCGACCGGCTGACCTATCTTCTGTTCTTTCCCTGCCTGATCGTGGACGAGCTGACGCGCACCGACCTGCGCGCCCTGTCCATGGGGTCCATGGGCGGGACGATGGCCGCGGGGATTTTTGCCGGGGCCGCCCTGGCGCTCGCCGTCCGGCGCCCGATCGGACTGGAGGGTCCGGCCTTCACCTCGGTCTTCCAGGGGGCGATCCGACCCAACACCTATGTGGGGCTGGCGGGGGCCAGCGCGCTCTATGGGTCCGCCGGGCTGACGCTGACGGCGGTGGGCATCGCCGTGGTGGTGCCGCTGGTCAACCTGCTCTGCGTCACGGCGATGGTGCAGTATGGGCGCGTGGCGGACGGCGCGCCGCAGCGCAGCGGTGTCGGCGCGGTCGTCTCCGGCATCCTGCGCAACCCGATCATCATCGCCGTCGCCATCGGCGCCGCCCTGAACCTGGGCGGGATCGGCCGTGTTCCGGTGGTCGGGGACGTGGTCGGCATCCTGGCGCGGGCCGCCCTGCCGATGGGGCTGCTGTCGGTCGGCGCCGGGCTGGACCTCGCCGCGGCGCGTGGCGCCGGGCTCGGCGTGGCGCTGTCCAGCGTCCTGAAGCTGTTGCTGGTCCCCGCCGCGACGGCGCTCGCCGGGCTGTGGCTGGGGGTGGACGGGCTGCCGCTGACCATCGCGGTGCTGTTCAACGCCCTGCCCTGCTCGGCCAGTTCCTATGTCCTGGCCCGGCAGATGGGCGGCGACCACGCGCTCGTCGCCGGCATCATCACCGTTCAGACGCTCGCTTCCGCCGCCACGCTGCCCCTGGTCGTCGCCTTGGCGGGATGACGGTCGGTCGCCTTTAATGGTTCGTTAGGAACCGAGCGCAAACACTACCCTGGATAGTTCATCTCATGGACTTGCTCAGCCATGACCATCCCTCCCGCAGCGTCTCACAGCCCAAGCCCTTCCTTTGCGGCGTTGGGGAAGGTTTCAGGACACGGTCCGGTTGCGGCGGCCTCCCCGTCGGCGGAACCGCCGGCCTCCGGGCCTGTGGACACGGTCAGCCTCTCCACCGAGGCGCAATTCCGGATGAGCAACGCGACGAGGTTCACCGTAACCGCCGATTCGCTGGCGCAAGCCGTGACGGCCGCGAAGACGGTGCCCGGACTGAACGCCGACGCGGAACGCTTCACGCCCGAAGCGATGGCGGCCCATGCCGAGTGGCGGGAGAAGCACACGGACTATACGGGCAGGGTGCGCGATCTCGTCGACCAGACCTTCGGCCTCAGCGCAGACAGGAACGGTTGGGCGGCGGGCGGAGCCGCGCTGACCGCCATAAAGAATCTGGCGGAGAAGAATGGGCTGATCGAACCGACAATGCCTCCGGCCGTAGCCAACATGCTGCAAACGACGGGTGAAAGCATGTGGACCGATAAAAGCGGCGGAACCACCGGCATGTTCGACATCGCTTTCCTGCCGAATGGCGCAGAGAAAGGCGGCAACCTCCGCATCCTGTTCGACAGCAGCAAGAAGCCCGGCGCCGACAGCTCTCTGGTCGATTTGAAGAACGGCGGCGCGAACGCTCAAGGCGCCTTGGCCAAAATCAAGACCTCGGCGCTTGGCGCGTCGCTGGACAGCGTGGGCGGGTGGAGTCCAGGCGGCACGGCCAACGCCTACGCTCTCACCAGCGGCAAGAACGGCGGCGACGCCGAAGTCTTCGGCATGGTCATTTCCAACAACGCCGACGAATACGCGAGGGTGAATACCAAGACCATATTGGAAACCATCCACAGCCTCCTTGGCTGAGGCTTTGCGCGACCGTTCACGGCGGTTCCGGAGCGCCCTGCGGGAAGCGTTCCAGCCCGTCGTCGATGGCGTAGTAATCGCCCTGGTCCTCAGCATAAATATGCCGCAGCGTCGTCAAGCCGGTCGGCTGGTCCAGCGTGCCGGCGGCGATGTCGAACAGCCCCGACTCGTCGCCACTCCAGAACAGCGACGAACCGCAGCGCGAGCAGAAGCCCCGCTGCGCCTTCGCCGAGGAACGGTACCAGGACAGGGTGTCCTGCGCCTTGATGACGACCGTCTCGCGCAGGATGGTGATGTAGGCGCCGAAATGGCCGTGGAAGCGCCGGCACTGGCCGCAATGGCAGTTGACCACCCCCATGGGCCGCTCGGCCACCTCGTACCGAACGGCGCCGCACAGGCAGCCACCGGTCAACGTCGCGTCGCCGCTCATGCCTCAATCCTCCGTCGGGTCGTTGAAGAGGGTCTGGTTGCCGGGCTCCGTGCTGGTCCGGCGGAGCAGGCCGTCGTCGCAAAGGCTGTAATAGTCACCCTTGAAGTCCACCCAGATGTGACGGTCGGCCTGCAATCCGGTCGGTTCGTCCAGGCTGCCCGCCGTGGCATCCATGCGGGGTTCCGCCGCCGGGTCCCAGAACAGGCCGGTTCCGCAGCGTGAACAGAAGCCCCGCCGTGCGCGTTCCGACGACGCGTACCAGGCCAAGGTGTCGTCCGCCACCAGGCGAAGCGCGTCCCGCGGGAAGGTGGTGTAGGCACCGACATGGCTGTGCTGGCGCCGGCACTGGCCGCAATGGCAGAAGGACACCGGCGACGGCGTCGCCATGATTTCATAGCGCACGCCACCGCAGGCGCAACCACCGGTCCAGACCCGCCCGCTCCCGCCATCCGTCATAGGGCCGTCCGTCATGGGGCCGTCCGTCATGAGATCAGCCCTGCCAGAAGGGCTTGTCGGCCTCGGTCACCGCGTCGGCGCGGGACAGGCCGATGTCCTGCAGCAGGTGGTCGGGCAAGGCCTCCAGCGCGCGCCGCTGGCGCCGCCGCTCGTTCCAGGTCGCCACGGTGTCGAACAGGGTGACCAGCGCACCGCCGACCCCTTGGCCGGACCGCTCCCGCGCGTCCGTGCGGGTGCTCATGCTGCCATTCATGCCGCTCTTCATGCTCTGGGCCATGACCGCGTCTCCTCTTGTGTCCGGTCTTCATCGGTGCCTGTCGCCCGACGTTCCGGACTGTGTTCCGTGACTGGAGGATGGGCCACCCGGTCCTTGCGCACAAACGACGCTTTCTCATAGTTTGGATTAGAAAACCTAATCCGAAGCCCGCATCCCGGAGTCGTTCCATGGCCCGCCGCCTGCCGCCGCTGAACGCGCTGCGCGCCTTCGAATCCGCCGCCCGCCACCTGTCCTTCACCAAGGCGGCGGAGGAGCTTCACGTCACCCAGGCCGCCGTCAGCCACCAGATCAAGGGGCTGGAGGAATGGCTGGGCATGCCGCTGTTCCGCCGGATGAACCGCGCGCTGATCCTGACGGAGACGGGGCAATCCTACCTGCCGCCGGTGCGCGACGCGCTCGACACGCTGTCGCACGCGACGGAGCGGCTGTTCCGCATGGACGGGTCCGGCGCATTGACCATTTCCACCATGCCCAGCTTCGCCGCGAAGTGGCTGGTCATGCGGCTCGGCCGCTTCCAGGCCCGCCATCCGGAGCTGGAGGTGCGGCTGCACACCACCCCGCAACTCGTGGATTTCACCCAGCAGGACGTCGACATCGGCATCCGCTTCGGCGCCGGCAACTGGCCTGGCCTGCGCTGCGAGCGGCTGATGACCGAGGACATCTACCCGGTGTGCAGCCCCTCGCTCCTGACCGGCCCCCGTCCCCTGTGCTGTCCGGAGGATTTGCGCCACCACACGCTGCTCCACGACGACTACTTCATCACCTGGGGCACCTGGGGCGAGGCCGCGGGGATCGACGGGCTGGACCACGCCCGCGGCCCGCGCTTCGACGATTCGGCGCTGCTGCTCCAGGTCGCGGCGGAGGGCGGCGGCGTCGCGCTGGCGCGCGGTGTCCTGGTGGCGGACGACGTGGCCGCCGGGCGGCTGGTCCGTCTGTTCGACGTCCATTTGCCGGGCAACTACGCCTATTACGTCGCCGCCCCGCCCCATTACTTCTCCCGCCCGAAGGTGAAGGCGTTCCGCGACTGGCTGTTCGAGGAAGCCGCCGCCGATCCTGCGGCCGGACACAGCCGGGCCTTGTCCGCGGCGGAGTCCGCCACAACCTCTTCCCCAGACTCCTGACCGGGGAAAGGTTGCGCCATGACGCCCGCACGCCCACTCGCCCTCGCCGCCCTGCTGTCCGCTTCGCTGGCATGGCCCGCGGCCGCCCACCATGGCTGGGGCGGCTATGAGTCGGGCCAGGAGATGACGCTGACCGGCACCGTGCAGCAGATCGCCTTCAACAACCCGCACGCCATGCTCAATCTCCAGGCCGACGGCAAAGTCTGGCACGTCGTGCTCGCCCCGCCCAGCCGCATGAGCACGCGCGGCCTCCCCGCCGATTCGATCAAGCCCGGCCAGACCGTGACGGTGGTCGGCTATCCTGCCAAGTCCGATCCGGCGGAGCTGCGGGCGGAGCGCATCACCGCCGCCGACAAGACCATCGAGCTGCGCTGACGGCGGCCCCCGCGCCCGGTCGCCCCATGGACCATGATCTCGCCCCCGCCGGCCCCGGCTGGCTCGTTGCGCTGGAGACGTCTGGGCTCGGCGAGTCGCTGCGCCAGTCGGTCTGGCTCTACCCGCTGGTCGAGATCGCCCACATCCTCGGCTTCGCGCTTCTGGTCGGGTCGATCCTGGCCTTCGACCTTCGGCTGATGGGGGTTCGGGCACCGCTGCTGCCGGCGGACGCGCTGGCGCGGCTGCTTCTGCCGGTGGCGGTGACCGGTTTCGTGCTGGCGGTGCCGACCGGCCTCCTTCTCTTCACGACGGAGGCGACGGCGCTGGCCGGCAACCCGGCCTTCCTGGCGAAGCTGGCGCTGATCGGTCTGGCCCTGCTGAACATCCTGGCCTTCCACGGGCTCGGCGACCGTCGGATGGCGGACTGGAGCCTTGCGGACCGGCCCCCGCCGGGCGCCCGTTTCGCGGGCGCGGCCTCGCTCGCGCTGTGGGTCGGGATTCTGGCCTGCGGGCGGCTCATCGCCTATGTCTGAAGGAAAGCCGTAGGGCGCGCTTGCGGGCGTCCGGGACCGCTCCTATAGTCGCGGCCCATGACCGGATCGCCCCATTCCACGACGGTTTTCCCGCACCGCCACCTCCTTGGCATCGAGGGGCTGACGGCAAGCGAGATCACCACCATCCTCGACCTCGCCGACGGCTACGTCGAGCAGAACCGCCAGCCTTCGAAGAAGTCGTCGCTTCTCGACGGGCGGACGATCGTCAACCTCTTCTTCGAGAATTCGACCCGCACCCGCACCAGCTTCGAGCTGGCCGGCAAGCGGCTCGGCGCCGACGTCATCAACATGTCGTCGGACGGCAGCTCGGTGAAGAAGGGCGAGACGCTGATCGACACGGCGATGACGCTGAACGCCATGCACCTCGACGCGCTGGTCGTTCGCCACGCCGATTCGGGGGCGGTGAAGCTGCTGGCCGACAAGGTCAACTGCTCGGTCATCAACGCCGGCGACGGCCACCACGAACACCCAACGCAAGGGCTCCTGGACGCGCTGGCGATCCGCCGCCGCCTGGGCAGTCTGGACGGTCTGATCGTGGCGATCTGCGGCGACATCCTGCACAGCCGCGTCGCGCGCTCCAACATCCACCTGCTGAACGCCATGGGCGCGCGGGTGCGCTGCGTGGCGCCGCCGACGCTAATCCCCTCCCAGATCGACCGGCTGGGCGTCGAGATCCACCACTCCATGGCGACGGGCCTGAAGGACGCCGACGTGGTGATGATGCTGCGCCTCCAGACCGAGCGGATGAGCGGCCAGTATGTCCCTTCGACCCGCGAATACTTCTACTTCTACGGACTGGACTACGAGAAGCTGGCGGTGGCGAAGCCGCACGCGGTGGTGATGCATCCCGGCCCGATGAACCGTGGCGTCGAGATCGATTCGGAGGTCGCCGACGACCTCAAGCGCTCCATGATCCTCGATCAGGTGGAGCTGGGCGTGGCCGTCCGCATGGCCGTGCTCGACCTTCTCACCCGAGACCGCCGGGGCACCGATGTCTAACGCCAACGCCCGCGTCGCCTACCGCAACGCCCGCCTGCTCGACCCCGCCAGCGGCCTGGACCAGCGGGGCGACCTGCTGACCGAAGGCGCGAAGATCGCCGACTTCGGCCCGTCCCTGTTCGCCGACGGCGTGCCGGAGGGGATCGAGGTCGTCGACCTCCAGGGCCAGTGCCTCGCCCCCGGTCTCGTCGACATGCGCGTCCTGATCGGCGAGCCCGGCGAGGAGGAAAAGGACACCATCAAGAGCGCGTCGCGCGCCGCGGTGGCCGGCGGCATCACCGCCGTGGTCCTGCTGCCCAACACCGACCCGGTGACCGACGAGGTGGCGAGCCTGGAGTTCATCGCCCGGCGCGCCCGCGAAGTGCGTCTGGTCAAGGTCTTCGCCTACGCCGCCGCCACCCGCGGGACGGACGGCAATGAGATCACCGAGATGGGCCTCTTGTCCCGCGCCGGGGCCGTGGCCTTCACCGACGGCACCAAGGCGATTGCCAGCGCCAAGGCGATGCGCCGCGCGCTCAGCTACGCCCGCACCTTCGACAAGCTGATCGTCCAGCATCCGGAGGAGCCGAGCCTCGCCAGCGGCGGCATGATGAATTCGGGCGAGCGCGCGACCCGCCTCGGCCTCGTCGGCATCCCGCGGGAGGCCGAGATCATCATGATCGAGCGCGACCTGCGCCTGCTCGAACTCTCCGGCGGCCGGCTGCACTTCGCGCATGTCTCGACCGGCGAGTCGGTGGACCTGATCCGCCGCGCCAAGGCGCGCGGGCTGAAGGTCACCTGCGACACCGCCCCGCATTACTTCGCCCTGACCGAGACGGACGTCGGCGATTACCGCACCTTCGCCAAGGTCTCCCCGCCGCTGCGCGGCGAGATGGACCGGCGGGCCATCGTGGAAGGTCTGGCCGACGGCACCATCGACGCCATCGCGTCCGACCACACGCCGCAGGACCAAGACCAGAAGCGTCTGCCCTTCGCCCAGGCCGCCTGCGGCGTGATCGGGCTGGAGACACTGTTCCCGCTGACGCTGGAGCTGGTGCACAAGGGCGCCATGCCGCTGCTGAAGGCGCTGGCCTGCGTGACCGTGAAGCCGGCCGAACTCCTCGGCCTGCCGCTCGGCCGCATCGCCAAGGGGGCGCCCGCCGACCTCATCGCCTTCGACCTGGACGTGCCGTGGAAGGTGGACGTGGCGGCCTTCAAGTCGAAGTCGAAGAACAGCCCCTTCGAGGACCGCCCCGTCCAGGGCCGTCCGCTGCGCACCGTGGTCGACGGGCGCACCGTCTGGCAGTTCGAGGGCTGACGCGGTGACCCTGCTCATCTCGGCCCTGCTGGGCTATCTGCTGGGCTCGATCCCCTTCGGGCTGGTGCTGACGCGGCTGGCCGGTCTGGGCGACATCCGCCAGATCGGGTCCGGCAACATCGGCGCCACCAACGTGCTGCGCACCGGCAACAAGCCGCTGGCCGCCGCCACCCTGCTCCTGGACAGCGGCAAGGGCGCCATCGCCGCCCTGCTCGCCCTCGCCTGGGCCGGGCCGGAGGCGGCGGTCTTCGCGGCGGGCGGCGCCATGCTAGGGCACAGCTTCCCGGTCTGGCTCGGCTTCAAGGGCGGCAAGGGCGTGGCGACCGCGCTCGGCGTGCTGCTGGCGGTGTCCTGGCCGGTCGGCGTGATCGCCTGCGCGACGTGGCTCGCCATGGCCTTCCTGTTCAAGATCTCGTCGCTTTCGGCGCTGACCGCTCTCGGCCTCAGCCCGATCTTCGGCTGGATCTTCGGCGGGCCGCTGGTAGCGGGTTTGTGCCTGTTCATCGCCGCGCTGGTCGCCATCCGCCATTCCGCGAACATTCAGCGCCTGCTGAAGGGCGAGGAGCCGAAGATCAGCTTCGGCAAGAAGAAGGCCTGACCGACCTCCGTTCAGGTCTTCAGGAACACCTGATCCATCGCCGTCAACAGTTCCCCCGCCAGGACGGGCTTCCGCAGGATCACCAGCGGTCCGCCCTCCCCGTCCTGCAGTCCGGGGATTCCGTCCTCCGGCGGGGAGGCGGACAGGACAACGATGGGCAGGTCAGGCCAATCGAGCCGCAACTGCCGGATCATCGCCTCGCCGCCCAGCCGGGGCATCACCAGATCGGTGATGAGCGCATCGAAGGCGCCCCCGGCCAAGGCGCTCAGCCCGGCTTCGCCGTCCGTCACGGTGGTGACCGTGCAATGGGCCATTTCCAGCATGCGGGCCATTGCCATGGCGGTGAGCGAATCATCCTCCACGAGAAGAATATTGAGCGGCCTCGCGAAACGCACCGGTAACCTCCACGGGTGGCGAACGGGCCGACACATTCTACGAAGGCCGGTGTCTTCGCTCCTGCAAAAAAGTGTGTCGGCGTGCGTTATTTAGGACGTCGGCTTCACCGTACCATGGTGTGAGGGCCGGCGGGATGGTTTTGAAAAGGCCGTGACCGACCCCGCCCCCCGCGCCTTGCGGCGGCTCGACCAGCGGTACTGGGGATCGTCGGCGATCAGGTGCAGGTGGTCGGAGATGCGGTTGCGCTCCAGCCAGCCGAGGGCGGCCTCCAGCTCCGACAGGGTCATTTCCGAGCGCGCCTTGTTCATGCAGCGCTTCAGCACGGCGTTGTAGGTGTGGTAGCTGACCGGCCCCTCGGCGACGAGGTTGTTGTCCTGGTCCTCGATCACCTGGGCCGCCACGATCTGGCCGATGCGCTGGCGTAGATGGTGCTCCACCGCGCTCGGCACCTGCACCCCGTCCTTTGACGGGCGCTCGGCCGAGGGGCGGTCGGCCGAATCGCGCCCCGGCGACGGATTGCCGAAATCGGGGCCGGGAGCCACCACGGCAAAGCGCAGGGCCGTCGCGTTGGACTCCAGCGGGATGATCTCCGGCTCCGCCTCCACCGTGCGCTCGAAGGGCAATTCGTGCTGGCGCCGCGTCTTGACCATGGCCCGCGTGCCCTGCTGGGTCTCGACCATCTGGCGGAACCGCTCGAACATCATGTCGGAGGGATGGTAGATCACCGCCCGCTGCTGCTCGTAGGCGCCGGCGTGGGGATCGACGCGGGTGGCCCGCGCGATGGCCTGCTCCAGCCAGGGGCGGGAGCGGATGTGGGTCAGGCAGGCGACGTGCGAGATGGCCGGCGCATCCAGCCCCTCATAGGCCATGGCGACGGAGACCAGAACGGCGGGCTCGGGGCGCAGGCGGAAGGCGGCCACCACCTCCTGAGCGTCGCGCCGTTCGGAAATGGCGATCTGGGCCATCCGCGCCGCCTGCGCGCCGGGCATCCAGCCGCGCAGCGTGTCGAGGTAGTTGCGGGCGGTCTCCTGGTCCGGCGCGATCACCAGCAGCTTGCCCAACCCGGCGCCCTCATGCCCCGCGCCCTCCCGACCGTTCGCCGCCGCGCGCCGCTTCGCCCGGTGCTCGCGGCAAGAGCGGTAGGCCTCGCGCAGCATGGCCTGGGCGAAGCCGGTGCGCAGCGCGGTGAACAGGGCGTCGCGGGTGTTCTCCCCGGCGCGGGACAGCGCATCGACGCTGCGCGTCGTCCGCTCCGCGTCCAGCCATGTGGCGGTGCCGTCCATCGCCCCGAAGGTCACCGGCAGGATCGCCTTCTCGGCCAGCGCCTGGCGCCGCGAATAGCCGACGATGGCCCAGCCCGGCGCCTTGAAGTCGATCTCGCGCACCCGCCGCACCCCCGTCGGCGCGCGGTAGGGCAGCCACAGGATGGGGCGCCCGTCCGCCCGCTCCAGCGTGCCGCTCATCAGCAGCCGGGCGGCGGCGCTTTCCAACAGCGGCAGGATGGAGCGGCTCCAGGCCGTCTCGTCCTCCGCCGTGGTCGCCGCTCCGCTGTCGGCGACGGCGGGCAGATGATGCAACTCGTCCACCGCCAACAGGTAACGGTGGCGGCGGAACTCCTGAAGATGCAGGTCCGGCGCCGCGGCGACCGCCTGATAAGTGGTGACGTAGCCTTGCAGACCGCGGCAGGGATCGCGCCCGTTCTCGGCCGCCCGCAGCGCGACTCCGTGCCCCAGCGCCTCGCGCCAGCGCGGATCGGCGAAGGCTTCCTCGGCCTGTCGGCGCAGGCTGTCGCGTGGCACGATCCAGCAGATGCGGTCGATCAGCCCGGCGCGCATCAGCGCCGCCCCCATGATGACCGGCAGCAGCGACTTTCCCCCACCCGGCGTCACCGCGGCCAGAACGTCCCGCACGTCCGTCTGCCGCTGGGCGATGGCCGCGGCGACGCCGGCAACCATGGTCTGGTGGCTCCTCAACGCTGGCATGCCGGCCTGACGCCCCTCCCTGACGGTTTCCGCGGTATGGACCGGCAAGGCTAAGCTGCGGGGAGTCACCGGGTCACGGATTCAATCGTAGGTAGACATCCCCCAAAGGAGGGGGGCCGCTCGCCAAAGGAGTCCCAAGGAAAGGTGTCGGATGCGCTTCGGTCTGGGCGCGGCTCGGGCTTCGTGGTACACGAATTGTTCTTTTGAAAAGTCCCCAATGAGAAGAGCAAGGAGGGCACCAAGACATGAGCACCCGTCCGCAGGCGGTTTCCACCCAGCATGTCGAGAACGAGCGCACCCGCGTCACCGAATGGCGTCTGGTGCCGGGGGCGGAGACCGGCGCCCATGTGCATGGCTACGACTATGTGATCGTTCCGGTGACGGCCGGCGCCTTTACCATCGTCGCTCCGGACGGCAACGCCCGCCAATTCCCGCTGGAGCCGGGCCGCTCCTATTTCCGCAAGGCCGGCGTCAGCCACAACGTCATCAACGACGGCGACAGCGACATCGTCTTCGTCGAGGTCGAATTCCTCCAGCCCGGCTGACCCCTTACAAGCCCGATCCGACCGACCGATGCACCGCGGTTCCACCATGTTCGACTATGGCCAGGACGGCGACGAGCCGCTCCCCGACGCCGTCATCCGTTCCGGCGGGCCGCGGTCCGTCCAGCACCTGCTGCTCTCGCTGTCGCCCGAGAATCCGCTCTACCTTTACGCCGACGCGGCGGACGCCGGGGGCGGGGCCTATTACCGGGACTCCCGCGAGGTCTGGCAGTCGCTGGCCGACGGGGAGGGGCAGCGCTGGCGCTGGTTCGTCGGCAGCCAGGGCCGCGTCGTCGAGGCCGCCCCCGGCGACGTCCACGGCCTGCGCCGCGCCGCGCCGGTCGCCCTCACCATCACGTGGTACAGCCTGCCGGACCGCGAGAGCGTCGGGCGGGTGCGCAACGCCCTGCGCGCCATCGGCGCAACCTGCACCCGCGGCCCGGCGGGCTGAAAGCGTACCTCCATCGTGAACGCATGGGCGCCATGTCATTTCGGAATCCCTCTTGATCAGGCCGGGATTGTGTGGGCGCGACTTCTGTCCTAATGTTAGGATCCAGGAATCCGGGAGCATCCGACAGAGTGGCCGTCACCCAGGCACAGCCTTCGCGCGTTCTGACGCCCTGTGCCTCATCGCTCGCCCTGCGGTGACCGCCCATGATGGCCTCTTCCCACATGATCGTCGGCGGGGCGGCGTGGTTCTACGCCTCGGCGCGCTTCGGCCTGCCTTTTGACGTGGTGGCGTTCGGGGCGGCGGTGATCGGGTCGCTGGCGCCGGACATCGACCATCCCAAATCAACGCTCGGCCAGTTGATGCGGCCCCTGTCGAACGTGATCTCCGCCGTCTTCGGGCATCGCGGCGTCACCCATTCCACGCTGGCCATCGCGGGATGCTTTTGGGTCCTGCACGAGTACGCGGACTACTCGCACCTGATCCTGCCCTTCCTGATCGGTTATCTGACCCATCTGGCGGGCGACCTGCTGACCCCGGCGGGGCTGCCGCTGCTCTGGCCGATCAAGCGGCGGCGCAACTTCGCGCTGCCCATCCTGAAGACCGGCGGATTCTCGGAGCAGCTGGCGGTCACGCTGCTGGCCGGCTGGATGATCTCCGGCCTGTTTTCCGCATCCTGGCCGGGCCTGCCCCTCGACCGCCTGCCCTTCGAGAACTGGATGGCGATGGACCGCCCGTGGCGCTCCGCCGTCGTCGCGGCGCAAGGATTCCTTGGAGAGGAAGGGCGGGAACGCAGTGCGCCGCCGATTCCCGCGCGCAAGCCCGCTGAGCCGGCGAAGACCCGCCCGTTGAAAGGATGAGGCATGAGTGTTTGGGTTGTGTTTTAAATGTAACGGTCAATGACTTATCTTTGCTTTCAGTTTCGCCAACCTTGTTGCATTTCGTCATAGAGACCGTGAAAATCTGTCTTTGTCACCGCTTAGCGATTCGTTAGGCTTTTTAGGCATATTCTAACAACCATATCCAATCGATCTTAGATTGAATTTCCACACGCTTCGATGCGGACGGATCCGACCATGGCAAAGCTCCGGATGTCGAAAGAGACGCAGGCGGCCGACGGCGCCCCTCCCGATGCGGCGACGGCGCTTCCGCTCCATCTCGCCCTGCCCGATCTGCCCGGCGGGCAGGACAACAGCCTGAAGCGTGTGTCCGACGTGCTGGCCCCGCTGGATCATGGGCAGAAGCTCCAGCTCTACAAGATGATCCGCGACGGCTATCTGGAGGACATGGCCGAGCCGGTCGCCCAGATGCTGGTCACCATGCTGAACGGGCGGCGGTCCGAGCACGCGCGGCGCGTCTGGACCGGCCTGTTCGACGCGCTGATCCTGCGCGACGATTCCCTGCTGACCAGCGGGGTCCGGCTGGCCGGCGCGCTGCATCTGGCGGACGTCAGCGCCTGGTGGTTCGCCCTGGCTCCGCGCATGGAACCGCTGGTCGGCCGCGTCCAGGAGACGGTGGCCCGGCTCGCCAAGGACCAACCGCTCAACGAGATCTTCGCTTCCGCCGAGGCGCAGGGCTGGGCAGACGAGCTGCGCCAGCGCAGCCTCGCCGTGCTGGCCCGCCTGCGCGCGACGCCGGCGGCGGCGACCGCCTTCCTGGCCGAGGTGTCGGGCTTCCGCGCGCAGATGTTGAAACGCCACGGCGTCCGCCAGCGCGAGGGCGTCGCCCGTGCGGAGCTGGAGCGGATGGAAACCATCCTTCTGGCGGCCCCCGCCTGGGCGGACCAGCCCCTGCCGTCGCTGCTGCACGGCGACCCGGTGCGTCTGGCGCGGGAGATGGTGCGCCGCGGCGACTGCACGCGCGACGGGGCGGCCATGTTCGCGGTGGCCGGCCTGCACAGGCGCGACGACGCCGCCCTGGCGACCCGCCTCTTCGAAGCCTTCCCCGTCGCTGTGGCCAAGGACGCCATCATCGGCCGCCTTCTGGTCGCCGCGGAGGCGCTGAAGGCCACATTGACCGGCAGCTTCCTCAGCAAGCCGGGCCTGCTGGTGGCGGACGCGGTGGACGACCGCGACCATCCCTCCGCCCAGCTCCAGCATTTCCTGGCCTGGTACGACGCCGTCCACGCGCTGGAGCTGGACACCACCGACCGCGAACGCAACATGGTCCATCAGGCCTTCCGCGAGCTGAGCAACGCGGTGCACGAGGACCTTGCTCCCGTGCTGGCCCGGCGGATCGAGGCGCTGACCATGCACAGCGTGCTCGACCCGCTGATGGAGCGCGTGCGCTTCGTCAACGAGTTCCAGGCGCAGTTGGCGCGGCGCGGCATCGTGTCGTCGGGCAAGCCGTGGCGGACCGAGGACGGCAACCACGTCGCCACGGTCTTCCGCCGCCTGTCCTCCACCGGCGCCGCGGAAGGGCTGCGGACGCTCGGTCAGCTCGCCGATCTGGCGGACATGCTGAGCTATCCCATCGAGATCACCGCGCTCGACATCGCGCTTGCCGGGGTGATCGAGGCGGCCTTGCGGCAGCAGCAGACGTTTGGCGCTGCCGAAACCCGCCTGATCGACCGCGTCATCGCCGTGTCGAGCGACGAGCGCAAGCGCTGCCGTTGGTGGGTCGCTCCGGAGGTCGTCACCTTGCTGGACGCCGCGGAAAAGTCCGGCATCGCCGGTCCC
The DNA here is from genome assembly GCF_001315015.1 of Azospirillum brasilense. Classification (NCBI taxonomy): domain Bacteria; kingdom Pseudomonadati; phylum Pseudomonadota; class Alphaproteobacteria; order Rhodospirillales; family Azospirillaceae; genus Azospirillum; species Azospirillum brasilense. The sequence continues at coordinate 1,193,885 of NZ_CP012915.1, forward strand.
ACGAAGAAGTAACGGCACCCCACCGACATTCCACCGTTTCAGCTTGTGCCAGGATGCCAGGCACCCGTTGCCGGCCGGTTCGTTCCGGCTGCGGAACGGCGGTGCCAGCCTCCTGTTGTCCGGACATGTGAAGCCGGCGCCGTCCTTGATCGTGGCGGCGTCCGGCGCTCCCCCGCAGATCCGGAGTCTCCATGGCACAGCTCAAGGCCAGCCTGCGCCCGGCCCCCGCCCCGCCGCCCGAACCAATTCCCGTCACGCTGAACGTCAACGGGGTGGAGCGGACGCTTCACCTCGCGCCATGGACGACGCTGCTGGACGCGTTGCGCCTGCACCTCGACCTGACCGGCACCAAGAAAGGCTGCGACCACGGCCAGTGCGGGGCCTGCACCGTGCTGGTGGACGGGCGGCGCATCAATTCCTGCCTGACGCTGGCGGCGATGCAGGACGGCCGCAAGGTCACCACCATCGAGGGGCTGACCACCGGCGACGCGCTCCACCCGCTCCAGGAAGCCTTCATCGAGCATGACGCCTTCCAGTGCGGCTATTGCACGCCGGGCCAGATCTGTTCCGCCGCCGGGCTGATCGCCGAAGGCAAGGCCACCACCGACGACGAGATCCGCGAGTTGATGAGCGGCAACCTCTGCCGCTGCGGGGCCTATCCCAACATCGTCGCGGCGATCCGGCAGGCCATGGCCACCGCCGCCCCGAAGACGGAGGGCGCGCCATGAGATCCTTCACCTACGCCCGCGCCGAGAGCGCGGCGGACGCGGTCGGACGGGCCGGCGCCTCCGGAACCGCCTTCGTCGCCGGGGGGACCAACCTGCTCGACCTGATGAAGGCCGATGTGCTGCGGCCGGAGGGGCTGGTCGACATCTCCCGCCTGCCGCTGGACCGGATCGAGGAGACGGCGGAGGGCGGCCTGCGGTTGGGCGCGCTGGCCCGCAACGCAGACACCGCCTACGACGAGCGCGTGCAGACCCGCTACCCCATGCTGTCCATGGCGATCCTCGCCGGCGCCTCGGCGCAGCTCCGCAACATGGCGACCAACGGCGGCAACCTGCTGCAACGGACGCGCTGCTATTACTTCTACGACACGGCCACCCCCTGCAACAAACGGGAGCCGGGGTCGGGCTGCGGCGCGATCGGCGGGGTCAACCGCATCCACGCCATCCTGGGCGCCAGCGACCGGTGCATCGCCGTCCACCCCTCCGACCTCTGCGTCGCTCTGGCGGCGCTCGACGCGGTGGTCCAGGTGACCGGGCCGGACGGCGAGCGCAGCATCCCCTTCGCCGAGTTCCACCGCCTGCCCGGCGACCGCCCGGAGATCGACACCACCTTGCAGCCGGGCGACCTCGTCACGGCCATCGACCTGCCGGCCAGGGGCTTCGCCGAACACTCCACCTATCTGAAGGTCCGCGACCGCGCCTCCTACGCCTTCGCGCTGGTGTCGGTGGCGGCGGGTCTGGAGATGGACGGGGGCACCGTCCGCAACGCCCGTCTGGCGCTGGGCGGCGTCGCCCACAAGCCCTGGCGCGACCCGGAGGCGGAGGCCGCCCTCGTCGGCAAGCCCGCCACGCCCGACAGCTTCCGCGCCGCCGCGCGCGTGCTGCTGCGCGACGCCAAGGGGCACGAGCACAACAGCTTCAAGATCGACCTCGCCGAGCGCGCCATCGTCCGCGCCCTGACCGAAGCCGCCGAGCGCAAGGGAGCGCCCCGTCCATGATCGCCATTCCCAGCATCCCCGGCTTCCTGACGGAGCCCAACGGCCCCATCGGCAAGCCCGTCAGCCGGGTGGACGGGCGGAAAAAGGTGACCGGTGACGCCCATTACGCCGCCGAGTTCAGCTTGCCGGACCTCGCTCACGGTTACATCGTCTCCAGCGCCATCGCGCGTGGGCGGATCACCCGCATCGACACGGCGGCGGCACTCGCCCTGCCCGGCGTCATTCACGTCTTCACCCATGAGAACCGGCCGAGCCTCGCCTGGTTCGACCGCAAGTGGAAGGACGACGACGCGCCGAAGGGGGCGCCCTTCCGCCCGCTCTACGACGCGGAGATCCACCACGCGCTCCAGCCGGTGGCGCTGGTGATCGCCGAGAGCTTCGAACTGGCCCGCTACGCCGCCCGCCTCGTCCACATCGAGTATGAGGCGGCGCCCCACCAGACCGACCTGCGCGCCAACCGCGCGGACAGTTTCACCCCCGGCAAGGACAAGGGCGGTTTCCAACCCCCGCCGAAGCCGCGCGGCGACTCGGAGCAGGCCTTCCTCGACTCGCCCGTCAAGGTGGACGCGGAGTTCACCCAGGCCGCGGAATACCACAACCCGATGGAGATGCACGCCACCACGGTCCTACACCACGACGACGGCACGCTGACCGTCCACGACAAGACCCAGGGCGCGCAGAACTGCCACACCTACATCTGCAACGTCTTCGGCCTGGCCAAATCCGCGGTGCGGGTGATGTCGCCCTTCGTCGGCGGCGCCTTCGGCTCCGGCTTGCGGCCGCAGCACCAGCTCTTCATGGCCATGCTGGCGGCGACGCAGTTGAAACGCTCCGTCCGGGTGGAGCTGTCGCGCCCGCAGATGTTCAGCTTCGGCCACCGGCCCGAAACCATCCAGCGGGTGGCGCTGGGCGCCGACCGCGACGGCACGCTGCGGGCGCTGATCCATGAGGCGGTGCAGGAAAGCTCGCGGAACGAGAACTATGTGGAGATCGTCGTCAACTGGTCGGGCCAGCAGTACAAGTGCGACAACGTCCGGCTGGACTACACGCTGACGCGGCTGGACGTGCACACGCCGCTGGACCAGCGCGCGCCGGGGGCGGCGACCGGTGTCACGGCGCTGGAAATCGCCATGGACGAGTTGGCCGGCAAACTCGGCATGGACCCGCTGGAGCTTCGCCTGAGGAACTACACGGAGACCGACCCCAACACCGGAAACCCCTTCTCCAGCAAGGAGCTGCGGGCCTGCTTCCAGCAGGGGGCGGAGCGGTTCGGCTGGGCGAAGCGCAGCCCCGCGCCGCGCTCCATGCGGGACGGGCGCGAACTGATCGGCTGGGGCATGGCGGCGGGCGTGTGGGACGCCATGCAGGGGCAGGCCGCCGCCAAGGCCGTCCTGGGCGTCGACGGCAAGCTGGTGGTGTCCAGCGCCACCGCCGACATCGGCACCGGCACCTACACCGTCATGACGCAGATCGCCGCCGACGTGCTGGGCCTGCCGATCGGGGAGGTGACCTTCTGCCTGGGCGATTCCTCGCTGCCCACCGCCCCCATCGAAGGCGGGTCCTGGACCGTCTCCACCGTCGGGTCGGCAGTGAAGGCGGTGTGCGACCGGGTGCGGTCACAGTTGGTGACGTTGGCCGGCAAGCGGGACGACAGCCCGCTGAAGGGCGTGGCGGAGGAGGATATTCTCTTCGCCGACGGCCATCTGATCGTCCGGAACGACCGGGCGCGGCGGCTGTCCATCACCGACGTGATGCGCGGCTCCGGCACCCTCAGCATCGAGGAGGAGGCGCGCGCCCTGCCCTATCTGCTGGCGCGGGCGCGGCACACCTTCGCCACCCACTCCGCGGTCTTCGTGGAGGTCCGGGTGGATGAGGATCTCGGCACCATCCGGGTATCGCGCGTGGTCAGCGCCATCGCCGCCGGACGCATCATCAACCCCAAGACGGCGCGCAGCCAGATCCAGGGCGCCGTGGTCTGGGGCATCGGCATGGGTCTGGAGGAGGAGGCCTTCACCGACCACCGGCTGGGCCGCGTGATGAACCACGACTACGCCGAGTACCATGTCCCGGTGAACGCCGACGTGCCGGACATCGACGTGCTGTTCGTCGAGGAGCATGACGACATGGTCAACGCGCTGGGCGCCAAGGGGGTCGGCGAGATCGGCATCGTCGGCGTTCCCGCCGCCATCGCCAACGCCATCCATCACGCGACCGGCGTGCGCGTGCGCGATTTCCCGATCACGTTGGACAAGGTGCTGGCGGGACTGCGCTGACGGGAGCGGGGGCACGCGACGGGCCCCCACCCAACCCTCCCCCGCTTTCGCAGGGGAGGGCTTTTCTCCTCCCCCTGCGATAGCGGGGGGAGGCCGGGAGGGGGGCCATACACGGCCACCTCCCAAACCATCCGTCCCCCTTACGCCGCGGCGACGGCCTCGACCGGCGCCATGCGGATCAGGTAGTCGAAGGCCGATAGGGCCGCCTTCGAGCCCTCGCCCATGGCGATGACGATCTGCTTGTAGGGCACCGTCGTCGCATCGCCCGCCGCGAACACGCCGGGGACGGAGGTCTGGCCGCGGGCGTCCACCTCGATCTCGCCGCGCGGGCTCAGCGCCACAGCGCCCTTCAGCCATTCTGTGTTGGGCACGAGGCCGATCTGCACGAAGATGCCCTCCAGGTCGATGCGGTGCACCTCACTGGTGTTGCGGTTCTTGTAGCTGAGGCCGGTCACCTTGGTGCCGTCGCCATGCACCTCGGTCGTCAGGCCCGAGGTGATGACGCGCACGTTGGGCAGGCTGCGCAGCTTGCGCTGGAGCACCTCGTCGGCACGGAGCTGGCTGTCGAACTCGATCAGCGTCACCTCGGCGACAATGCCGGCGAGGTCGATGGCCGCTTCCACGCCGGAGTTGCCGCCGCCGATGACCGCCACGCGCTTGCCCTTGAACAGCGGGCCGTCGCAGTGCGGGCAGTAGGCCACGCCCTTGTTGCGGTACTCGTCCTCGCCGGGGACGCCCATCTGGCGCCAGCGGGCGCCGGTGGACAGGATCACCGTCTTGGACTTCAGCGAGGCGCCGTTGGCGAGCTGGACCTCGATCAGGCCGCCCGGACCCTCGGCGGGGATCAGCTTGTCCGCCCGCTGCAGGTTCATCACGTCGACCTCATACTCCTTGACGTGCTGCTCCAGCGCGGTGGCCAGCTTCGGACCCTCGGTGTGGGAGACGGAGATGAAGTTCTCGATGGCCATGGTGTCGAGCACCTGACCGCCGAAGCGCTCCGCCGCCACACCGGTGCGGATGCCCTTGCGGGCCGCGTAGATCGCCGCCGCGGCGCCGGCCGGGCCGCCACCGATCACCAGCACGTCGAAGGCGTCCTTGGCCTTGATCTTCTCCGCGTCGCGCTGCGAGGCGCCGGTGTCGATCTTGGCGAGGATCTGCTCCAGCCCCATGCGGCCCTGGCCGAACGGCTCGCCGTTCAGGAATATGGACGGCACGGCCATGATCTTGCGCGAGTCGACCTCCTGCTGGAACAGCGCGCCGTCGATGGCGACATGCTTGATCCGCGGGTTCAGGACACTCATCAGGTTCAGGGCCTGCACCACGTCGGGGCAGTTCTGGCAGGACAGCGAGAAGTAGGTCTCGAAGCGGTACTCACCCTCCAGCGCCTTCACCTGCTCGATGACCTCCGCCGACTCCTTGGAGGGGTGGCCACCAACCTGCAGCAGGGCGAGGATGAGGGAATTGAATTCATGGCCCATCGGCAGGCCGGCGAAGCGGACGCCGATGTCGGTGCCGGTGCGCTTGATCGCGAAGGAGGGCTTGCGCGCATCGTCGTCGGTGCGGACGAAGGTGATCTTGTCCGACAGGGACGCGATGTCCTGCAGCAGAGCCTGCATGTCCTGCGACTTGGCGCCGTCGTCCAGGGAGGCGGCCAGTTCGATGGGCTGCGTGATCTTGTCGAAATAGGCCTTGAGCTGGCCTTTGACGTTGCTATCCAACACGGCGAGGGCTCCCGAAAGTGGTTTTTCGAAGCGAGCCCGGTGGCGCCAGGGCGGGTCCGGGCAGCAGGGTGTCTTTGAACAGACTTTTTTTGAACGGATGAAGGCCACTCGTGATCCGGGCCCGGAATCGATCCGGGCCCGAAGCCGTGGCGCCGCGGCCGGCGTGGCCGCGGCCGAACCGTCCGGCCGCGGTTGTGCGGCCGGCGGTTCCCAGAGGATCAAGCCGGAGAGGCTTAGATCTTGCCGACGAGGTCGAGCGACGGGGCGAGCGTCTTCTCACCCTCTTCCCACTTGGCCGGGCAGACCTCGCCCGGGTGCGAGGCGACGTACTGGGCGGCCTTCACCTTGCGGAGCAGCTCGCGGGCGTCGCGGCCGATACCGCCGGCGGTGATCTCGACGATCTGGATCTTGCCGTCCGGGTCGACGACGAAGGTGCCGCGGTCGGCGAGGCCCTTCTCCTCGATCAGGATCTCGAAGTTGCGGCAGATCGTGGCGGTCGGGTCGCCGACCATGGTGTAGGCGATCTTGCCGATGGCCGGCGAGGTGTCGTGCCAGGCCTTGTGGCAGAAGTGGGTATCGGTCGAAACGCTGTAGATCTCAACGCCGAGCTTCTGGAACTCGCTGTAGTTATCGGCCAGGTCTTCCAGCTCGGTCGGGCACACGAAGGTGAAGTCCGCCGGGTAGAAGAAGACGACCGACCACTTGCCCTTCAGGTCGGCGTCGCTGACGTCGATGAACTTGCCGCCCTTGAAAGCGGTCGCCTTGAACGGCTTAATCTCGGTGTTGATCAAGGACATGATTTCTCCATCAGTCTGAATGATTGGAGCAAGCGTCACTCCGGTGTCCTGCCCGCTTGGCCCCGTCTTCCCAATGGTGTCCCATATGGGCTACCGGTGCCGCGGCATCCCTGCCGGAAGTCTGCTCCCCCCTCGTTGGTCGCTTGACACCAGGGAAGTTAGGGGCAATGGGTCAGCGATGGAAGCGAAAAATACCAATCGCTTTGATCGATAAAACCGATTATTGTGCGGTGCATGAAGCCCCTCCCCACCTTGCGTCAGCTCCACTACCTCGTCGCCGTCGTCGATCGCTGCCATTTCGGCAAGGCGGCGGAGGCGTGCCTCGTCAGCCAGTCCACGCTCAGCGCCGGCATCCAGGAATTGGAGAATCTGCTGGGCGCCCCGCTGCTGGAGCGCACGCGGCGCACCGTCCTGCCGACCCCGCTGGGCCGCGAGATCGCCGACCGCGCCCGCCTCGTCCTGAAGGGGGCGGAGGAACTGGTGGACATGGCCCGCTCGGTGGAGGACCCGATGTCCGGACCGCTCCATCTGGGTGTGATCCCGACCATCGGCCCCTTCCTGATTCCCCGCGTGATGCCGGCCCTGCGCGACAGCTTTCCCAAGCTGAAGCTGTTCCTGCGCGAGGACCAGACCGCCCGGCTGCTCGACCGGCTGGAGTCGGGGGAACTGGACGCGGCCATCCTCGCCCTGCCCTATCCGTCCGGCGACGTGGAATCGATCGACATCGCCGAAGACCGCTTTTCCGTGGTCTGCACGCCCGAGCACCGGCTGAGCGACGTCACGACGCCCCGCCCGTCCGACGTCGCACTGGACGATCTGCTGCTGCTGGAGGACGGGCACTGCCTGCGCGACCACGCGCTGGCCGCCTGCTCCATGGAAGGGGCGCGGCAAAGCGCCGCGTTCCAGGGCACCAGCCTGCACACGCTGGTCCAGATGGTGGCCAACGGGCTGGGGGTGACGCTGCTGCCGCAGATGGCGCTCGACTCGGGGATTCTGCGCGGTTTGGATGTGGTGGTCCGCCCGCTGGGCGGGGAGCGGCCGTTCCGCCGGATCGGGCTGGTCTGGCGCCGCACCTCCGGCCGCAAGGAGACCTTCCGGCAGCTCGCCGCCGCCCTGAAGACGGAGATGTCCCGCGACAGTGGACCGCAGGCCCCCGCCAACGGCGACGCCAGCGTGCGGACCGCCGCCTGATCCAGGGCCAGAGAACGCCAGAATCAGAAGACGTAGGTCATCACGAGATACAGCAGCGCCTCGCCGTCGCCCACGTTGCGGTAGGCGTGGGGGGCGTCGGCGTCGAACTGGATCGTGTCGCCCTCCTCCAGCCGGTGGGTGCCGTCGCCGGTCTCGATCTCGACCACGCCGCGCCCGACCAGAATGTTCTCCACGGTGCCGATGGTGTGGGCGTCAGCCCGCTCGTCGGTGCCGGGGGCGAGGCGCAGTTCGTAGAACTCCACCTGCCGCTCGCCGCGGAAGGGGAACAGCGCCCGCGAGCTGAACCGCCCGTCGCGCGAGGCCAGCGGCCGGCTGTCCGCCCGCCGGATCACCGTGGTCCCGCCGCTGCCCCCGCTGCTGAGCAGGCTGGAGAAGGGCACGTCGAGCGCGCGGGCGATGGTCCACAGGAAATCGATGCTGGACGGCCCCTGCCCGGCCTCCACCGCCGTCAGCTCCGCCCGGCTGTTCCCTGACAGCTTGGCAAGCGCATCGACGGACAGCCCCTGGCGGAGCCGAAAGTTGCGGATGTTCTCGGCGATCACGCCGGTCAGCGGGTTGGCGTCGCCATCCGTGCTCCGGGAGTCCGTGGTCCGGGGGGTTGATGTCGTGCTCATGGTGTCTGGCCCTCCCGTTCTGTGAATAAGCGTTGAATTCCTGGGACTCAGCGGGGCGCCGCCTGGATCTGGTCGAACAGGGCGCCCTCCGCGAAATGGGTCGCCTGGGCCTTGCGCCAGCCGCCGAAAACGTCGTCCACGGTCACCAGCGCCACCGGGGAGAAGCGTCCGGCATATTGCCGCGCCAACTCGGGGTGGCGGGGCCGGTAGAAATTCCGCGCGGCGATCTCCTGCCCCTCGCGGGTGTAGAGATACTGCACATAGGCTTCGGCCACCTTGCGGGTGCCCTTGCGGTCGACCACGCTGTCCACCACGGCGACCGGCGGCTCGGTGAGGATGGACAGGGACGGCACGACGATCTCGAACTGATCGGCACCGAACTCCCGGAGCGACAGGAAAGCCTCGTTCTCCCAGGTCAGCAGAACATCGCCGACACCCTTGCGGGCGAAGGTCAGCGCAGCCCCGCGGGCGCCGCTGTCCAGCACCGGAACATGCCGGTACAGCTCGGCGACGAACTGCCTGGCCTTGGCCTCGTCGTTCCCGTTGCTCTTCAGCGCATAGGCCCAAGCGGCGAGGTAGTTCCAGCGCGCCCCGCCCGAGGTCTTCGGGTTGGGCGTGACCACCTCCACGTCCGGCTTCACCAGATCGTCCCAGTCCTTGATCCGCTTCGGGTTGCCCTTGCGGACCAGGAACACGACGGTGGAGGTGTAGGGGGAACTGTTGTTCGGCAGGCGCGTCCGCCAATCCTTGGCAATCAGCCCGGCGTCGGCGATGGCGTCCACGTCGTAGCCCAGAGCCAGCGTCACCACGTCGGCGTCCAGCCCGTCGATGACCGAGCGCGCCTGCGCGCCCGATCCGCCGTGCGATTGGTGGATGACCACCGTCTCCCCCGACGCCTCCGACCAGGTGCGGGCGAAGGCCGGGTTGAACTCCTCGTACAGCTCCCGCGTCGGGTCGTAGGAAACGTTCAGGATCGTGCTGCGGCTCGCGGCGCTGGCGGTCGCCAGGGCGGCCAATGTCACCAGCCCGATGGCGATGAGGCTCTGGCTGAAGCGCGACGGCATGAACGGTGTTCCCCAAGCTGACGGTCGATGGCGCGGTGCCGGGGATTATTGAACACGGGCGATCCCTATCAGGCAAGTCGTCTTTTGCTGCCTGATGTGTAATTCACATATGTGCGATTATTATTTATCGCAATTTTAATGTGAAAATAGGACGTCAAACGGTTGCGCCAGCCATACGGCGCAACCGGACCGGTCAGGCTTGCTTGGCGTCGATGATGCCGCGGCGGATGGCGCGGGTCTTGGTGAAATGGTCCTGCAACTGCTCCCCCTCGCCCCAGCGGATGGCGCGCTGGAGGGCGGTCAGGTCCTCGGTGAAGCGCTGGAGGATTTCCAGGACCGCTTCCCGGTTGTTCAGGAACACGTCGCGCCACATCACCGGGTCGCTGGCGGCGATGCGGGTGAAGTCGCGGAAACCGCCGGCCGAGAATTTGATGACCTCGGACTTGGTGTCGTCCTCCAGGTCGGACGCCGTGCCGACGATGGTGTAGGCGATCAGGTGCGGCAGGTGCGAGGTGATGGCCAGCACGCGGTCATGGTGGTTGGCGTCCATCAGTTCCACTGTGGAACCGATGCGGCGCCACATCGTCACCACCTTGTCCACCGCGCCCTCGTTGGCGCCGGGCGGCGGGGTGACGATGCACCAGCGGCCCTGGAACAGGGTGGCGAAGCCGGCCTCCGGCCCCGAATGCTCGGTCCCCGCCACCGGGTGGCCGGGAATCAGGTGCACGCCGTCCGGGATGTGCGGCCCGACGTCGCGCAGCACCGCCTGCTTCACCGAGCCGACGTCCGTCACGATCATGCCCGGGCGCAGCAGCGGCCCGAGCTGCTCTCCCACCTCGGCGAAGGCGCCAACGGGAGTCGCCAGGACCACCACGTCCGCACCCTCCAGCGCTTCCGCCAGATCGGTGGTGGCGCGCTCGACGATGCCCAGCTCCATCGCCTTAGCGCAATGCTCGGGGCTGCGGTCCGCGCAGACGACCTGACGCGCCACCCCGTAATGCGTGAGCGCCCGCGCCAGGGACGAACCGATCAGACCGACGCCGACGATGGCGACGCGGTCGAACAAGGGAGTGGCGGTCTCGCTCATGATCTCAAGGCACCGGCTGCGGATGGGTTGCAGAACGCCCCGCTATAAAGCACCAAGCCGCCGCGTGACCAAGGGAAAGTTTGGTCAGCCGGACGCTTGCAACGGCCCAAACGAAAAGGCCGGACGCGAGGCCCGGCCTGTTTCAGTTCGATTCGACGGCCCTGTTACGCCGTCAGGAAGTCCTTCAGCGCCTGCACCACCTCGCGCATCTCGGCCTCCGTGCCGATGGTGACGCGCAGGCAGCTCGGCAGGCCGTAGGCGGGCATCTGGCGGACCAGGATGCCGCGTCCCTTCAGGAACAGGCGCGCCGCCTCGGCGTCGTCCTTCCCGGCGGTCTGGCCGGCGAAATCGACCAGAACGAAGTTCGTCACGCTGGGATGGGTCTTCAGCCCCAGCCCCTGGACCTGCTGGACGAACCACTCCCGCCACTCGGTGTTGTGGCTGCGCGAGCGCTCCAGGAACGCGGTGTCCTCCAGCGCCGCCACCCCGGCGATCTGCGCCGCGGAGGAGACGTTGAAGGGACCGCGCACGCGGTTCAGCACATCGGCGATCCCCGCCGGGCAATAGGCCCAGCCGAGCCGGACCGAGCCCAGCGCGAAGATCTTCGAGAAGGTGCGGGTCATCACCACGTTGGGGAAGCGGTCCACCAACTCCTGCCCCGCCGAATAGTCGTTGTGGTTCATGTACTCGGCGTAGGCCGCGTCGATGACCAGGATGGCGTTTTCCGGCAGGCCGGCGTGCAGGCGGGCCATCTCGTCGGCGGTGATGTAGGTGCCGGTCGGGTTGTTCGGGTTGGCGACGAAGACCAGCCGGGTGCGCGGCGTAACGTGGGCCAGCAGCGAGTCCACGTCGGTGGTCAGGTTCGTCTCCGGCGCCTGGACCGGCGTGGCGCCGACCGACTTGGCGCCGATCGGGTACATCAGGAAGCCATGCTGCGAGTACAGCACCTCGTCCCCCGGTCCGGCGTAGGCACGGATCAGCAGGGCGATCAGCTCGTCGGAGCCGGCGCCGCAGACCACGCGGTCGGCGTCCAGGCCGAAGCGCTCGGCGATGGCCTTGCGCAGCTTGGCGGAGCCGCCGTCCGGGTAGCGGTGCAGCTCGCCCGCGGCGGCCTTGTAGGCCTCCACGGCGCGCGGGCTCGGGCCGAGCGCGCCTTCGTTGGAGGCGAGGCGGATGTGCCCCGCATGCTCGCCGCCGACATAGGGGGCGATGTCGAGAATCCCCGGGCGGGGCGCCGGGCCGTTGTTCGGCTGGGTCATGTCAGGTCTCAGACCTTGCGGGCGTCGTGGGAGAAATGAAGCGGGACGGCGTAGCCGCCCACGATGTTGATCCGCACCGGGATGTCGCCCAGCCGGCCGGCGAAGGCGGCGAGGCGCGGGTCGGTGTGGTCGACGAAGTCGGCAACCTCGACCAGATGGATCGACGGGCCGGACGGGTCGCGGGCGTGCCATGTGCAGAAATAGGTCGGGGCGAGGCCGCTCGTCTCCAGATGATCCTTGAGCCGGCCGCGGCTGAGGTCATGCCCCAGCTCGATCCCCAGGAGGGTGCGGTCGTCGCCGGTCGGCTCGTGCGGGACCAGCGCGATGGCCAGCGCGTCGCGGTCCTCGCCGCGGGCGTTGCCGCGCCCGGCGAAGGGCAGCCGCGCCACCACGCGCGGCGTGCGCGCGTCGGACGACACCAGGAAGCGCCACCAGGGGTCCGCGTCGTCCTCCGCCGGGTAGGGAACGACGCCGACCGTGGCCGTGCCCTCCGACACCGCGCGGATGGCCGCGGCGGGGGAGTTGACGGCGGTCATCGGAACGACGCTGCCGAAATGGTCGCGGGCCACGTCCCAGAATCCGCGGCGGTCCTCCGGCGCGTAGACCGCGACGGCGAAGGGGCCCTGGAGCCGGGTGAAGGCGGTGATCATCTCCCGCCAGATGCGGGCGACGGCCATCGCCGGGAAGGAGCCGGCGTGGCGCGCCATCAGGCGGCGCAGGATGACCGCCTCGCGCGCCGGGCGCAGATAGATCGGGGTCTGGGGGTTCCCGCTGATCTGGCCTTCCGCGGCCTCGATCTGGCTTTTCACGACACCGACGCGCTCCACCACCGCGGTGCGGCGCATCAGCAGGTCGTGGATCGTATCGTCGATGTGATCGATCTCGCGGCGCAGATCGTCGAGCGGGGACTTGGGCGGAGGCATGGGGCGGGAAACCGTCAAATCCAGGGCGAATCCAAAGCCGGATAGTAGTAGTCCGCAAGCGACGCGAAATCAAAGAAAACGTTGACACTCCCAACCGCCGGTCCGTAGCTATGAGCTCCCGTTTTCCGGAGGCTCCCAACCCGTCATGTCCGCGCCGAACCCCGCTGCCGCCGTGTCTGCCGCCGTGCCTGCCGAGCCCGCGACGATGCCCGGCCACCGGGTCACGCTCGGGGTGGACCGGCCTATGCGGCTGGACAGCGGGGCGGAACTGGGCCCCTTCGAGGTCGCCTACCAGACCTACGGCGCGCTGAACGCGGACCGGTCGAACGCCGTCCTGATCTGCCACGCGCTGACCGGCGACCATTATGTGCTCGACCAGCATCCGGTGACCGGCAAGCCCGGCTGGTGGGAGATGCTGGTCGGACCCGGCAAGCCGGTCGACACCGACCGCTATTTCGTCATCTGCTCCAACGTGATCGGCGGCTGCATGGGCTCCACCGGCCCGAAGGAGACCGATCCGGCGACCGGCAAGCCCTACGGCCTCGGCTTTCCTGTCATCACCATCGGCGACATGGTGCGCGCGCAGAAGCTGCTGGTGGAGCATCTCGGGATCGACCAACTCTTCTGCGTGATCGGCGGCTCGATGGGCGGCATGCAGGTCCTGCAATGGGCCGTCGCCTATCCGGAGTCGGTCTTCGCCGCGGTGCCGATCGCCACGGCGGCCCGCCACTCGGCGCAAAACATCGCCTTCCACGAGGTCGGCCGGCAGGCGATCATGGCCGACCCGGACTGGGCCGGCGGCAACTACCTGCTGGAGGGCACCCGCCCCCACCGCGGGCTGGCGGTGGCGCGCATGGCCGCGCACATCACCTACCTGTCGGAGCCGGCGCTGCACCGCAAGTTCGGGCGCAACCTGCAGAACCGCCAGACCGTCACCTACGGCTTCGACGCCGATTTCCAGGTGGAGAGCTATCTGCGCCACCAGGGCATCACCTTCGTCGAGCGGTTCGACGCCAACTCCTACCTCTACATCACGCGGGCGATGGACTATTTCGACCTCGCCGCGGATTACGGGGGCGGCACCCTGTCCAACGCCTTCCGCAAGGACGGCAAGGGCACCCCGGTGCGCTTCTGCCTCGCCAGCTTCTCCAGCGACTGGCTGTTCCCGACCTCCGAATCGCGGGCCATCGTGCACGCGCTGAACGCCGTGGCCGCCAACGTCAGCTTCGTGGAGATCCGCACCGACAAGGGGCACGACTCCTTCCTGCTCGACGAGCCGGAATTCCATCAGGTGGTCCGCGGCTTCCTGGACGGCTGCGCCGAGCACCGCGGCCTGACACGCCCCTCCAGACCATGACGCCCCGGCCATGAGCCCCCTCGACGAGAATCAAGCCGCCGCCCGCGCCGCCTCCGGCAACGGCATCCGCACCGACCTGAAGCTGATCGCGGAGATGGTGGAGCCGGGCAGCCGCGTGCTCGATGTCGGCTGCGGCGACGGTGCCCTGCTCGCCTTCCTGTCCCGGCAGAAGGGGGTGGACGCGCGCGGGATCGAGCTGTCGATGGACGGCGTGCACCAGTGCGTGGCCCAGGGCCTGTCGGTCATCCAGGGCGACGCCGAAACTGACCTGAAGGACTACCCGCCGGGCGCCTTCGACTACGTGATCCTCAGCCAGACCCTCCAGGCGATGCGGGAACCGCGGACGGTGCTGGAGACGATGACCCGCATCGGGCGGCGGGCCATCGTGTCGGTGCCCAATTTCGGCTATTGGCGCATCCGCGTGCAGCTTCTGCTGACCGGGCGCATGCCGGTGACGGAGAAACTGGGCTACCAGTGGTGGGAAACCCCCAACATCCATTTCTGCACGATCAAGGACTTCGTCGTCCTGGCGGAGGAGATGGGCATCCGCATCGAGCGCTGCATGATCGTGAACCGCGCCGGCAGGATCACCGGCCATGCCCATTCCGGGCTCGCGAACCTGCTGGGCGAGCAGGGCGTCTTCCTGCTGCGCCGGGACTGAGCGGACCCCGCCGCTTCCCGGCAATGCAACCCCTGCCCCGCTGGCGCTGTTGATAGGCAAAGTCCGTTCAACAACAGACCAGCGGGAGCCACGCACCATGCGCCTCATCCCTTCCTCCGTCCTCGCCGCATCGGCCGTCGCCCTGCTGCTGTCCGGCACCGCCTACGCGCAAACGCCGCAAGCGTCACCGGACGCCGCGCGTCCCCCGCTGATGACGGCGCCGCGCCCGGACGACACCCCGGCCACCCCACCCGCCGCCTCGCCGGAGGGGCTCGGCGGCGACGCACCCTCCGACGAGATGCAGCGCGCGGCCCCCTCCGTCGCCGCGATTCCCCATCTGCTGACCCCGGAGGAGGCGCGGACCCTGATCGGCAAGGAGGTGCGGACCCGCGACGGTCAGCCCGGCGGCTCCATCAAGGATTTCACGCTGGACGGCAGCGCCGCTTCGATCGAACGGATCGTGCTGGCTCCCGCCGAGGGCAGCGGGGCGGACGGGAAGCTGCGGTCCCTGCCGGTCAGCATGCTGCGCACCGACATCGCGGGCGCGGCCGCCAGCAGCGACGGCTCCACGCCGCCGACGCTGGACCTGCCGGCGGCCGAACTCGTGCGGGCACCGGAATTCACCTACGGCGAGGGCGTGAAGACGGTGAGCGGCCAGCCGCAGTGACGGCTCAAGCGCCGCCGTCCACCGCGCGCAGCAGGTCGAGAACAAGCCGCTCGCCGTCCGGCCAGGGTCCGTAGCCGGCGGCGGTGTTGATGTGGCCGAGATCGCCCGCATCGATGAAGTCGGCGCCCCACCCCACCGCGAAGGCGCAGGAACGCTCGATCGCGGCGTAAGGGTCGTTGCGGCTGGCCAGCACCAGCGCGCGGAAGGGCAGCGGATCGGTGGGCACCGGGGCGAAGCCGTGGACCTCCGGCGGCGTGCGCTCCGCCGATTCGACGTCGGGCGGAGCGACCAGCAGGGCGGCGGCGACCCTGCCGACCGACGAGCCGCTCCGCACGGCCCAATGGGCCACCGTCATGCCGCCCAGGCTGTGGGCGATCAGCACCACCGGGGCGGCCGCGGCGGCCACCGCCTGTTCCAGCGACCGCACCCAGTCCTCCAGGGCCGGCGCGTCCCAGTCGGCCTGCTCGACCCGCGAGAAGGACGGGTGGCGCTGCTGCAGCCAGCTTTGCCAGTGGTCCGGGCCGGAATTGCCGAGTCCGGGGACGATGAGAACACTCGCCTTCGTCATGGGGTCCGATCCGCTGCGGTGACCAGAAAGGTTACAAACCGCAACGGCCCCGGAGCAAGGCTTACGGTTCCTCCGACACCCGCCACGCGCCGGACCCCGCCGGGCGGCGGGCCGGGGCCGCGCCGCCGGGAAGCGGGACGATCAGGCGGCGCTTGGCCGGCTGCTGGGTCTTGCGCGACACCCCGGCGAAGATCTGCTTGGACGCCTCGATCATGGTGACGCCGGCGAAGGCTTTGAACCAGCGGCAGCCGACCTCTTCCCAGGCCGGTGCTGTCTTCATCAGGAAGCGGGAGCGCAGCGGCGGCAGGAACAGGGCGTGCCCGGTGCGCTCCGGTACGAACATGGTGTCGCGCAGAACCTGCTTCAGTTGCGAGGCCGAATAGGGAAAGCCATGACCGAAGGGCGTCCAGTCGGCCCGCGCCCACAGGCCGCGGCGGTTCGGCACCACCACCAGCACCCGCCCGCCGCCGGCCAGCACGCGCCAGATCTCCCGCATCATCGGGCGGAGTTGCTCCGTCCCCTCCAGCCCATGGACGAGCAGCACACGGTCCACCGACATGTCGGCGAGCGGCAGGTCCGCCTCGTCGCCCAGCGCCACCAGCCCCGGCCCGCCCGGCGGCCAGAAGGTCACGCCCTGGGTCGCCGGCATGATGGAGAACACCCGCTCCGCCTCGTCGCGGAAGGGTTGCAGATAGGGCGTCGTGTAGCCGACCCCCAGCACGATCTGCCCGCGCAGGTCGGGCCATATGGTGCGGATGCGCCGACGGATCATCCGCCGCGCAGCCTGACCAAGCCCGGACTCGTAGAATTCACGAAGATCGACGATATCGGTGTACATGGTCATCCCAGGCTATCACGTTTCGATCAAACGTCCATTCATGCGGGAGGGGCCCAAAGCCATGGACATCCACCTGATTCCGGCCTTCGCCGACAATTACATCTACCTCCTGCGCGACCCGGCCAGCGGCGCCGTGGGTGTCGTCGACCCCGGCGACGCACAGCCTGTGCTGGCGGAACTGGAGCGGCGCAACTGGACGCTGACGCACATCTTCAACACCCACCATCACAACGACCACATCGGCGGCAACCACGCGCTGAAGGCGCGCTATGGCGCCGACGTGATCGGCCCGCGCGCCGACGCGGCCCGCATTCCCGATATGGAGACGTGCCTGGGCGAAGGCGAGACCATTTCGTTCGGATCGCTCACCGCACAGGTGTTTTTCGTTCCCGGCCACACCTCCGGCCACATCGCCTTCTGGTTTCCAGAGGCCAAGGCCCTGTTCAGCGGCGACACGCTGTTCGCGCTCGGCTGCGGGCGGCTGTTCGAAGGCACGCCGGCCCAGATGTGGACATCTCTGGTCAAGCTGCGCGGCCTGCCGGACGACACGCGCGTCTATTGCGGCCACGAATACACCCTGTCCAACGCCCGCTTCGCCGTGACGGTGGAGCCGGACAACGCCGCCCTGAGGTCCCGCGCGGCGGAGATCGCCGCACAGCGCGAGCGCGGCGAGCCGACCATCCCCTCCACGCTGGGCGTCGAGAAGGCCACCAACCCCTTCCTGCGCGCCGACCGGCCGGAGGTCCAGGCCGCCCTCGGCATGGCCGGGGCCGACCCGGTGGCGGTCTTCGCCGAGATCCGCGGCCGCAAGGACCGCTTTTAAGGATGCATGCCCTCGCGCTACGCTGACGCCCACAAAACGGGAGGAGAGATTTCTATGAAGTTGCGCTGGAGCCCGACCTCGCCCTACGTCCGCAAGGTCGCGATGGTCCTCATCGAATGCGGGCTGGACTCGGCGGTCGAGAAGCAGGTGACCAACGCCTGGGCGCCCGACACCGACCTGCCGGCGGACAACCCGCTGGGCAAGGTCCCGGCCCTGATCCTGGACGACGGCTCGGCGCTCTACGACAGCCCGGTGATCGCCGAGTATCTGGACTCGCTGCACGACGGCCCGCGCCTGTTCCCGATCTCCGGCCCGGCGCGCTGGACGGCGTTGCGCCAGCAGGCGCTGGCCGACGGCATCTGCGACGCCGCCATCCTGCGCCGCCTGGAGCTTCAGCGACCGGACGGCGAGCGCTCCGACTCCTGGGCGGACCGCCAGCGCCGCGCCGTCGCCCGCGCGCTCGACGTGCTGGAGGCGGAGGCGCCGGCCCTCGACGGCACGCTGACCATCGGCACGCTGTCCATCCTGGTGGCGCTCGGCTACCTCGACTTCCGGTTCGGGCACGAGGATTGGCGGGCGGGCCGTTTGGAGCTGGCAGCGTGGTTCGCCTCGGCCTCCGACCTCGACAGTTTCCGCCGCACCGCGCCGCCGCCGGCCTGAAGGCCGGCGTGGGAAAGGACGACGCCATGGAGTCCCTGACGCCCGAGCGCATCATTGCGACGCTGGGCATGCAGCCCCATCCGGAAGGCGGCCACTATGTGGAGACCTTCCGGGACGCCCCGCCGGACGGCGGACGCGGGGTCAAGACCGGCATCCACTACCTGCTGCAGGCGGGGGAGCGCTCCCACTGGCACCGGGTGGACGCGGTGGAGATGTGGCACTGGCACGCCGGCGGGCCGCTGGAGTTGTCCATTTCCACCGATGGACGGTCGGTGGAGCGCTTGATCCTCGGGATGGACCTCGCGGGTGGCCAACGCCCGCAGGGGGTCGTTCCAGCGCACGCGTGGCAGGCGGCGCGCCCGCTGGAGGGCTGGGTTCTGGTGGGCTGCACCGTGTCCCCGGCCTTCGAATTCGCCGGATTCGAAATGGCGCCGAAAGGATGGGAGCCGGGGTGATGAGGTCGATTGGAAGCGGTCGGGCGGGCCTTTCCCCGACCCTTCCAACCTCCGGCGGGAGAGAACATATCTCCCGTCTACGCTCCCCAGTTCAGCGCCCTACCGATCGCTGCGCAGCATATCGCGGCTGGCCAGCACGGCGCCGGCCATGATGAGCGCGCAGGCCGCCCAGACGGTCCACCCCCCCGCCGCCTGCCCGAACAGGATCAGCAGCAGCGTGGAGGTCAGCGGCGTGCCGTAGGACAGCACGCCCAGCGCCCGGATGTCGCCGCGCTTCACCCCGTGGTCCCAGACGAAGAAGGCGGCGCCGACCGGCCCGACCCCCATGGCGAGCACCGCCAGCCATTCCCCTCCGGACGGCGCCACCGTCGTCTCGAACAGCAGGTGCGACAGCCCGGCCAGCACCGCCGTGGCAAGGCAGAAGCCGCCGACCGCCTCGGTCGGGACATCGCCGAAACGGCGCGACAGCACCGAATAGGAGGCCCAGAGCACCGCCGCGACCATGGCCGACAGGTAGCCAGGCGTGTCCCCGGCGTCGAGCGACAGGCCGCGCGCGCCGCCCGTCACGATCAGCACCGTCCCGGCCAGTCCGCACAGCGCGCCCAACACATGGCCGCGCTTCAGCCGTTCCCCCGGCAGCAGGGCGGAGAACAGGACGATCAGCAGCGGCCAAAGATAATTCAGAAGATTGACCTCGACCGCCGCACCGGGAGCGAGGCGGAAGGCCAGGAAATAGAAGAAATGGTAGCCGAACAGCCCGGCGACGCCGAGCAGCCAGACCCGCCAGGGCTGGCGCAGCACGCCGATCACGTCCTTGCCCCGCGCAGCCCCCGCCGCCGTCCCGATGATGAAGGCAACGCCGAAGGACATCGCAACGAGTTGGAACGGCGGAATGGTTCCCGATAGCGCCGTCAGCAGCGCCAGCGTGGACCACATCAGGATGGCCAGACCGCCGATGGCGGTGGCGCGGCGGACGGCGGACGGGGCTGACGCCGCGGCAGCCGGGAGACTCTGGGGCGGGAAGCTATCGGTCGACATGGCGAACGCTTAACTCAAAGAACGCCGTTGAGCAATTGGGCTGGGCAATTGGACTGTGGGACACCGGACCTATGCGTGTATCCTGCCGTCCGGCGGGCAGCATGCCGCCCTCCGTCCGTGTCGTCCCCTCCCCAATCACGGCTCCCGCTTTGCCCACCGAAGCCCTTATCGCCGTCCTGGCCGGCGCTCTTCTCCATGCCAGCTGGAACACTGTGCTGAAGGCCGGCGGCGGCAACGCCTCCGACGCGGTCCTGGTCGTCGCCGGATCCGCCTTCATCGCCCTGCTGCTGCTTCCCGTCGTTCCGGCGCCGTCGCTCGCCAGCGCGCCTTACCTCTGTGTGACGGCGGTGCTGCACGTCGCCTATTTCCGTCTCCTTGCCGCCGCCTATCGCGAGGGGGCGATGAGCCACGCCTATCCCCTGATGCGCGGCACACCGCCGTTGATCGTGGCGCTGTGCAGCGGCGCCCTGCTGGGCGAGGGGCTGTCCAGCGGTGCCTGGACCGGAACGGTGATGGTCTGCGGCGGCATTCTTGGGCTGACCCTGCTGGGGCGGAGATCGGGCCCGTCGGGATCGTGGCGGGGCACCGCCTGCGCGCTCGCCAACGCCCTTGTGATTGCCGCCTACACGGTGGTGGACGGCATCGGCGTGCGGCTGTCCGGTGCGCCGGCCGGCTACACGCTGTGGTGCTTCCTGCTGTTGAGCGTGCCCATGGTGGGGGGTGCGCTGCTGCGCGACGCCAGGGGGTTTCTGAGCCATGCCCGCCGGCGCTGGATGGTGGCGCTGTGCGGCGGGGCGGCCAGCATCGCCTCCTACGGGCTCGCGCTCTGGGCGATGACCCTCGGACCGGTCGCCGTGGTGGCGGCGCTGCGCGAAACCTCGATTCTGTTCGCCATGGCGCTGGCCGCGCTGGTGCTCAAGGAGCGGGTCGGTCCGGTGCGTCTGGCCTCTGGCGCGGTCATCGTGCTCGGCGCCGCGTCGCTGCGCCTCGCAGCCTGAGGCCTGGCAGTCCGAACCCTACTGGCGGATGGCCAGGAAGTTCTGGTATGCGAAAATTTCGTCGAACTCGGAATAAGCGGACAGCCGGTACAGCCCGTCCTTGACGATCTTGCAGACGGCGAAACCGTCCAGCCGGCTCCAGAAATCGCGCAGGAAGGTCCGGGAATCGAGGTTGCAGCCACCGAATTCGAACTGGATGAAATCGACGGCGCGCCGGTCGAGCAAGCCGCGCGCCCCATCCAGCACAGCGATCTCGTGGCCCTCAACGTCGATCTTGAGGAAATGGACGCGGTCGATGCCGGTCTCCGCGCAGAACCCGTCCAGCGTCGCCAGACGAACGGTCTCGCCGCTCCCGCCCTGCTGAAACTCCCGGATCGCGCGGTCGTGGAGGGAGGCCAGGGTCGAGCCGGGCCGGTCGCCGCGCAGGGTCGCCGCACCAGTGCGGTCGGACAGGCCAAAGTTGACGGGGCGGCAACGGCCGGGGTACCGCGCGGCCGTCTCCTGCAGCGCGCGGAACGCCGTCGGCGACGGCTCGAAGGACCAGACGGTTGCGGCGGGAAAGCGGTCGAGCGCCGCCGCCGTGTAAACCCCGACGTTGGCGCCGACGTCAAAGATCACAACTTCGGCGTCGGCGACGCCGCGCCGCTTCAACTCGCCCTGGATGTAGCGGAGGACTCCGGCCTCGCCGGTGGCCTGGATGTCGGCGTCGTTGACCAGGCCCATGCCCTTCAAGGCCTGCCGGTGGATCGCCCGGAAGAAGTCCTGCTGACCGGCTTGTCCCTGATGCTCCGCCACATAATCGGCGACGGCGCGAAACAGCTCTTCAGGGGTCATGGCGGCGTGGTCTCCGGCTTCGGCGGACCGGCAGTGTAGCCGCCGCCGGCCCCTCGCGCCTCAGAAAAGCCCGTTGAGCAGGGAGCCGCGCCCGCTGTAGCCGCTGCTTCCCCCGGTGAGGATGCCCAGCGCGCCGGAGCTGGCCGTCGTGCCGCCGGTCAGCAGGGAGGTCAGACGCTGGAGCTGCGGCGTCTGCTGGAGCGGATTGTCGCCCTTGGCCGGCTGCTTGGCGATGGTGTCGTAATCCTTGCTGTAGTCGCCCATGCGGAGCTGGAGGCCGTAGTTCTTCTCTTCCTTCGCCGCCACGCCCTTGTCGCGGGAGACGCGCAGCGTGTAGTCGCCGCGGTCGAGCGACAGCGTGCCCGCCTCGAACTTCTTGTAGGCGTCGTAGGTGGAGCCGGCCTCGCTGTTGCTGTCGGCGACGATCTTGCCCTGCTTGTCCATCAGCTGGACACGAACGCCTGTGTCGCCGACGCGGCCGAGGGCGACCTCGCCGGGCGTCGCCAGGTTGAATTTGTAGAAGTCCGCCGGATCGTTGGCGGCCAGCGTACTGAGCACGTTGAGGCGGCTGGTGTCCTTCACCAGCGTGCCGACGTTGGTGGCGAAGGGCGCGGCGTTCAGGGCCGACTTGCGGACGGTCTGCTCATACTCCTTGACCTCGCCGCTGGGCTTGGCGTCGGTCGCCTGCTTGGCCTGCTCCTGGACGCGCTTCATCGCCGCGTCGATGGACGTCTGGATGCTCTGCGCCAAGCCGCTGATGTCGCTCATTCCAACCATGGCACGCCCCTCCGACCGGCATTCTTCGCGTTTGTCGGGCGACCCCTTGCAGGCGGCGGGCCAAAAGGCTTTCCATGATTTTCAAAGGGTTGATCCGGGGCTCCCATCAGAGGGGCCGGCAAGATCCGCACCTCGTCCGGCAAGAATTGCCGGGGTCACGCTTCCACCATCGCGAATTTGTCGACGTCCACCAGCCCGCGGTCGGTGATCTTCAGATGCGGGATCACCGGCAGCGGCAGGAAGGCCAGTTGCAGGAAGGGCTCGGCCAGCGGGCAGCCCATCTCCTTCACCGAGGCGCGCAGGCTGCGCAGATGGCGCTCCACCGTCTCGAAGGGTTCCAGGCTCATCAGCCCGGCCAGCGGCAGGGCCAGTTCACCCACGACCTTGCCGTTGCGCACCGCGACGAAGCCGCCCTGAAGCTCGATCAGGCGGTTGACGGCGATGGCCATATCCTCGTCCGACGCGCCGACCACGCAGATGTTGTGGCTGTCGTGCCCGACCGAGGAGGCCAGCGCGCCCTCGCGGAAATGGAAGCCGCTGGCGAAGCCGCGCCCGACATTCTGGTTGGTGCCGTGGCGGGCGAAGACGCAGATCTTCAGGATGTCGCGGTCGGGATCGGCCACCAGCTTTCCATCCTTCGCCGGCACCTCCAGCCGCAAATGGGCGGTGATGATCTTGCCGGGCAGAACGCCGATCACCGACTGGACCGAGCCGCGGGCCGGCACGGCGAAATCCTCCGCGGTCACCGGGTGGAGCTTGACGGAGCGCAGCCCCACCGGGCTGACCGCCGGCCGGCCGGCGAAGGTCTCCGGCGACACCACGCGCCCGTTGCGGATGACCCGGTTGACCGCGCAGTCCTCCAGATCGTCCAGCAGAACGAGATCCGCGCGCTGCCCAGGCGCGATCAGGCCGCGGTCGAACAGACCGAAGCCGCGCGCCGCCGACCATGTGGCCGCGCGGTAGACATGGGACAGCGGGGCGCCGAGCCGGATCGCGCTGCGGATCAGATGGTCCATGTGCCCCTCCTCGGCGATGTCGAGGGGGTTGCGGTCGTCGGTGCAGAAGCCGAGGAAGGGTGAGGTTTCCGGCTGGATCACCGGGGCCAGGGCGTGCACGTCCTTCGACACCGACCCGTCGCGGATCAGCACCTGCATGCCCTTGCGCAGCTTTTCCATCGCCTCCGGCGCGCTGGTCGTCTCGTGGCAGTTGCGGATGCCACAGGAGAGATAGGCGTTCAGTTCCCGCCCGCTGAGCAGCGGGGCGTGGCCGTCGATGTGGCGCCCGTCGAAGGCGGCCAGCTTTTCGAGAACCCCGTCCACCTTGTGGAAGACGCCGGGGAAGTTCATGAACTCGGCCAGCCCCAGCACCTTCGGGTGGTCCTTGTGGCGCAGCAGGTCCGCCGCCTCCAGCCGCGCGCCGGACGTTTCAAGCTCCGTTGCCGGCACGCAGGAGGAGAGCTGCACACGCAGGTCCAGCGCCGTTCCCTCGGCGCAGTCGAGGAAATAGCGCAGGCCTTTATCGCCCAGCACGTTGCAGATTTCGTGCGGGTCGCAGATGGCCGTGGTTGTGCCGCGCGGCAGGACGCAGCGATCGAACTCCATCGGCGTGACGCAAGTGGATTCGCAATGGACGTGGGTGTCGATGAAGCCCGGCACGACGGTCAAACCGGACCCGTCGATCTCCTCCGTCCCGTCGTAGGACTCGTAGGTGCCGACGATCCGGTCGCCGCACAGGGCGATGTCGCCCGCGGCGGTCTCTCCGGTGACGACGTTGAGGAAACGGGTGTTCTTGATGACCAGATCGGCCTTCGTCTCGCCCAGGGCCTGGCCGATGCGCGTCTTCAGTTCGTCCCGGGTGACTGCCATCGCTTCGCCTCGTCCTGACCATTCCCATTCTTCTTTAGGTAAATGGCCGGGCGGGACCCTTCAATCGGATTTTCCGTAACATCAAATTGCGCGGTCGGTCACTCGGGCGACTCGCCAACTCGATCATCGGTCCGGTGCCGCTGTAGTCCGGGTAGTTCCAGTAGGTGCGCGGCTCCAGCCGGTAGGCCGGAAGGCCGCCTCCCAACGTGTAGACCGGCCCGCTTCCGCCGTAGCCGATGCCGTAGCCGATGCCGTAATCCGCCCGGCGGGCTCCACCGTCGTCTCCGCAAGCCGTCAGCGCCAGCAGAAGAGCGGCAATGAACAATTGCGTGAGCGTTCCGATGATGGCTGCGATGGTTTTCATGATCCACCCACCCGCTCCGACGCGTTGCACCCTCATGAAGACAAACACGCCGTGACTTTGGCTATTCCTGAAAAAATTGGTTCGCTCCAAAAACAATATGCGTTTCGTCCAGTTCTGGCCAAAAGGCGGCGCGGCAACGTGTCATGGAACGATTTAACACTTCGGAAACCAATGGGTGCCTCATTATCGTCAGACGCAGAGGCGGCCCAAGACCGCCGTAATGGGGACGTCCAGCATGTTGAAAGCGCTTAGGAATCTAAAGATCGGACCGAAGGTCTATCTTCTCGTGGGTCTGCAGGCGGTTGTGGCCGCGGTGACCGGCCTGATGGGGCTGGCCGCCATGCAGGATCTGGCCGGCAAGTCGGAAGCCATCGAACGCGCGTCGGACCGGCAGGTGCTGGGCGAGCAGCTCAACGGCCTCGTCCTGGCCGTCGTCATGGATTCGCGCGGCGTCTACATGGCCCGCGACCGGGCCGAAGTGGACAAGTTCGGCAAGCCCCTGCTGGACAACCTGAACACCCTCGGCGAGCGGCTCGGCACCCTGAAGCGCCTCACCCCGGCGGAAGGACAGGCCGCACTGGCTCCGGTGGCGACAAAAACCGAGGATTTCATCCGCTTCCGCACCGAAACGGTGCGCCTCGCCCGCGAGAAAAGTCCGGCCGAAGCCCGGACCTACGGCGACAACGACGCCAACCGCAGCAACCGCCAGGCGCTCAACGCCGCGATCCAAACGCTCAGCGCCGACCAGGACGGCATGATCGACCGCCTGCACGACGAGTTGGTGTCGGCCCGGAACCACTGGACCACCCTGATGCTCGCCATCGGCGTCGGCGGCGTGCTCTTCGGCATCCTGCTGGCGGTCCTGGTCGCCCGCGACATGATCGCGCGCCCCATCGCCCGCATGACCGCGGCGATGAAGACCATTGCCGCCGGCAACACCGGAGCCGAGGTGCCCGGCACCGGCCAGGGCGACGAGGTCGGCGACATGGCGGAGGCCGTGCTGGTCTTCCGCGACGGGCTGCGCCGCGCCACCGATCTGGCCGAGCAGGAACGCCGCGAGATCGACGTCCGCCGCCAGCGTCAGGAGCGGCTGGAAGCCCTGACCCACGGCTTCACCCAGAAGATCGAGGGTCTGTGCCGCACCCTGAATGGGGAGGCCGATAGCATCCGCAACAGCGCCGAATCGCTGACCCACTCCGCCGCCGACGCCTCGCGCCGCAGCTCGACCGTCGCCGCGGCGGCGGAGCAGGCCACCGGCAACGTCCAGACCGTGGCGGCGGCGACCGAGGAGCTGTCCACCTCCATCGGCTCGATCAGCCAGCGCCTCGGCGAGGCCGCCCGCATCGCCAGCGAGGCGGAGCGGGAGGCCCAGCGCACCAACAGCACCATCCAGGGGCTCGCCCAGGCGGCGGAGAAGATCGGCGCGGTGGTCAACCTCATCACCGAGATCGCCAGCCAGACCAACCTGCTGGCGCTGAACGCGACGATCGAGGCGGCGCGCGCCGGCGAGGCTGGCAAGGGCTTCGCCGTGGTGGCGCAGGAGGTGAAGAGCCTCGCCAACCAGACCGCCCGCGCCACCGAGGAGATTTCCGCCCAGATCGTCGCCATCCAGAACGAGACCCAGCAAGCGGTCGGCGCGATCAGCGGCATCGTCGGCACCATCGAGCGGATCAGCGACATCAGCACCAACGTCGCCGCCGCGGTCGAGCAGCAGGGCTCCGCCACCCAGGAAATCGCCCGCAACGTCCAGGAGGCCGCCATCGGCACGCAGGAGGTCTCGTCGACCATCTCCGGCGTGTCGCAGTCGGCCGACCACACCGGCGAAGCCGCCGGCGGCCTGCTGAGCGCCGCCAAGGGCCTGTCGGTCCACGCGCGCACCCTGCAGAGCGACGTGGACGACTTCACCCGCCAGATGAAGGCGGTCTGATCCTCTCCCCCTCCTCCCCGGACTTTATGCCGGGGAGGAGGCTTTTCCCGACGCATCCTTTCCACTGATGCCCCCCGAGCGTTCGAAGCTTACCCGCCAGATACCCCATTTGATGTAGATCAATGCCACGCCCGCATCGAAACTGGTGCAATGCCGGCGAGCGTTTCGCGCCCAAATACCCCTACAATCGATAGGGATTACGCCGCGCCGTGGGTTTCCCGCCTCGGGTTCCCCAGGACGCGCCGTGGCGTGCTGCGCATCCGGCGTCCGGCAACCGGGCGGCCAGCGGATCAATGCAAAAGGGTCTTTGGGGGAAATCATGCCCGACGGACATGTGGATCTCGACGCCGAGCACATCGGCGATCTCGACGAGTATGAGGGTGCGCTGGCCGGCCTGTCCCGCCGGGAATTCCTGGCCTACTGCACGGGCGTGGCCGCCACGCTGGGTCTCTCCCCCGCCTTCGGCGTGAAGATCGCCAACGCCGCCGTGGCTGCGCCGCGCCCGACGGTGATCTGGCTGTCGGGCCAAGCCTGCACCGGCTGCACCGAATCGTTGCTGCGCACCCACCACCCGTCGCTCGAGACGCTGATCCTCGACACCATCTCGCTCGATTACAACGAGACGCTGATGACCGGCTCCGGCCACCAGGCCGAGAACTGGAAGCAGCAGGCGATGAAGGACAATTGGGGCAAGTACCTGATGGTCACCGACGGCTCCATCCCGACGAAGGACGGGGGCGTCTACTGCAAGGTCGCCGGCAAGACCTACAAGGACGCCGTGCTGGAGTGCGCCAAGGGTGCGGCCGCGGTCATCTCCATGGGCTCCTGCTCCTCCTGGGGCGGCTGGCCGTCGACCGGCGTCAACCCCACGGGCGCCGTCGGGCTGAACGAGATCATCAAGGACAAGCCGGTCGTCTCGGTCCCCGGCTGCCCGCCAAACCCCTACAACTTCCTGTCGCTGGTCCTGCATTTCGTCGCCTTCGGCAAGCTGCCGGAGCTGGACGACAAGATGCGCCCGAAGTTCGCCTTCGGCCGCCTGATCCATGAGAACTGCGAGCGCCGCCCGCATTTCGACGCCGGGCGCTTCGCCATGGAGTTCGGCGACTACGGCCACCGCCAGGGCTACTGTCTCTACAAGCTCGGCTGCAAGGGTCCGGAGACCTATGCGAACTGTCCGTCCATCGGCTTCAACGACGTCGGCCAGGGCACCTGGCCGGTGGGCACCGGCCATCCCTGCTTCGGCTGCACCGAAAAGGGCGTCGGCTTCACCAAGGGCATCCATGAACTGGCCTCGCTGAAGTCGGTGGCGCCGCCGAACACCTACCCGGCAGTCGCCGTGGACAAGGGCGAGGGCATGTCGGCCGGGGCCGCGGCGGTGGTCGCCGGCATCGCCGGCGCGGCGGTCGGCGCCGGCGCCGTCATCTCCAGCCGGCTCGGCAAGCAGGACGCGAAGACCGAATCCTCCTCCACCGCCGCCGAGTGAGGTCATGATGTCAAAGAACAAGACATCGGTCTCGCGGCGCGGCTTCCTGCGGAACGCGGTCAAGGGCAGCGCGGCCGCCGCCGCAGCGGCCTGCACCACCGTGGTCGCCGCCCCGCCGGAGGCCAACGCGCTGGTCCGCCCGCCCAAGCCGCTGCCGCCCGACGCCGTCGGCCTGCTCTACGACAGCACGCTGTGCATCGGCTGCAAGGCCTGTGTGACCGCCTGCAAGGAGGTCAACCACATGCCGCCCGACGTCGGCCCGGCCCAGCAGGGCTGGAACGCCGGCGGCGGCGACAAGCCGATCTACGACAGCCCGGTGGAGCTGTCGGCGAAGACGCTGAACGTCATCAAGGCCTACAGCCACGGCACCGGCGCCACCAAGGACTCCGCGGAGAACGGCTTCGCCTTCATCAAGCGGCAGTGCCTGCACTGCGCCGATCCGTCCTGCGTGTCGGTCTGCCCGGTGTCGGCGATGACCAAGGACGCCAAGACCGGAATCGTCAACCACGACCCGAGCGCTTGCATCGGCTGCCGCTACTGCGTGCTGTCCTGCCCGTTCGGCGTGCCGAAGTACGACTACAACGACGCCTTCGGCGAGATCAAAAAGTGCCAGCTCTGCAAGCAGCAGCTCGCCAAGAACGAGCTTCCGGGCTGCGCCGACGTCTGCCCGACCGGGGCGACCCTGTTCGGCCGCACGGAGGACCTGAAGGCGGAGGCCAGGCGCCGCACCGCGCTGAAGGTGGGCGAATACGCGCACTTCCCGCGCGGCGACATCGCCGGCAAGGTCGGCGGCCCGCGGTCCGGCCATGAGAAGCTCGTGGAGGCGGCCTACCAGACGCACATCTACGGCGAGAAGGAGCTGGGCGGCACCCAGTGCCTCGCGGTGTCCGCCGTGCCGTTCGACAAGCTGAACCTGCCCACCAACGTGCCGGAGAACGGCTATCCGACCCTGTCGGAAGGCATCCAGCACACGCTCTACGCGGGCATGATCGCCCCCGCCACGGTGTTCGCCGGTCTCGCCTATCTGGCGCACCGCAACACCAAGAACCACACCGACGAGTGAGGGGGCCACGCCATGTCTTCGCAAGCTCATGAGCATCAACCGCTCGGCGGTAGGGTCCTCACCCTTCCCTTCCTGATCTGCGCCGCGCTGGTCGCCATCGCCGGCGTCATCCTGTTCCAGCGCTACACGCAGGGGCTGGCCGCCGCGTCGAACCTGAACGACGGCTATCCCTGGGGCATCTGGGTCGCCATCGACGTGGTGATCGGCTCGGCCTTCGGCTGCGCCGGCTACGTCATCGCTCTGCTCTGCTACATCCTGAACCGCGGCGAGTACCACCCGCTGGTCCGTCCGGCGGTGTTGGCCAGCCTGTTCGGCTACGGCCTCGCCGGTCTGGCGGTGCTGGTCGATCTCGGCCGCTACTGGAACTTCTACCACATGATGCTGCCGTGGTACGCGCAGCCCAACTCGGTGATGCTGGAGGTCGGCCTGTGCGTGGCGACCTACACGCTGGTGCTGGTGGTGGAGTTCGCCCCGGCCTTCCTGGAGCGCTTCGGCATCGAGGGGCTGCGCGCCAAGCTGAACAAGGTGCTGTGGGTCTTCATCGCGCTGGGCGTCCTGCTTCCGACGATGCACCAGTCGTCGCTCGGCACCATGATGGTCATCGTCGGGCACAAGCTGTCGCCGCTGTGGCAGTCGCAGATGCTGCCGGTCTTCTTCCTGCTGACCGCCATCCTGATGGGCTTCGCCATCGTGGTGTGGGAATCGGTCATGGCCTCGCTGAACTTCCGCCGCCCGATGGAAACGCCGGTGCTGTCGAAGCTGTCGGGCCTGATGCTGGTCGTCGCCTCGCTGTTCGTCGTGCTGCGCTTCGTCGACCTGATCGTGCGCGGCCAGATCGGCCAGATCTTCGGCGGGCCGCAGTCCGGCTGGTTCGTGGCGGAGATGGCGCTGATGATCTCCGGCCTCGCGCTGCTGATCCCCAAGGCCAACCGCAACCGGTCGCGGGCGCTGTTCCTGTCGGCCTCGCTCCTGCTGGCGGCGGGCATCCTCTACCGCCTGAACGTCTATCTCATCGGCTTCACGCCGGCGGTCGGTCCTTGGCACTACTTCCCCTCGGTCAAGGAAATCATGGTCACCGTCGGCGTCTTCGCGCTGGAGATCGCGCTGTATCTCCTCTTCGTGAAGAAGCTGCCCGTCATGCACGCCGTCCATCCCGAGCACGGCTGAGTTTAGGAGAGTTTCATTATGGCTCAGCGAGTTGTTGTAGATCCGGTCACCCGCATCGAGGGTCACCTGCGGGTCGATTGTGAAGTGGACGGCGGCAAGGTCACCAACGCCTGGGCGTCGGGCCAGATGTGGCGCGGCATCGAGCTGATCCTCCAGGGCAAGGACCCGCGCGACGCCTGGGTCTTCGCCCAGCGCATCTGCGGCGTCTGCACCACGGTGCACGCCATCACCTCCGTCCGCGCGGTGGAGAACGCGCTGAAGCTGGAGGTGCCGCTCAACGCCCAGTACATCCGCAACATGATCCAGGGCGCCCACAACGTCCACGATCACATCGTCCATTTCTATCACCTGTCCGCGCTCGACTTCGTGGACATCGTCTCGGCGCTGAAGGCCGACCCGGCGGCGACCGCCAAGCTGGCTCAGTCGATCTCCGGCTGGCCGAAGAACAGCACGCAGGAATTCGCCACCGCGCAGAAGAAGCTGCAGGCCTTCATCAACTCCGGCCAGCTCGGCATCTTCGGCTCGGGCTATTGGGGCCATCCGGCGATGAAGCTGACGCCGGAAGCCAACCTGATGGCGGCGTCCCACTACCTCCAGGCGCTCGACTACCAGCGGCGCATGAACAAGGTGGTGGCGATCCTCGGCTCCAAGACCCCGCACATCCAGAACATGGCGGTCGGCGGCGTCACCAACCCGATCAACATGGACAGCCAGTCCACCCTGACGCTCGAAAAGCTGATGTACATCAAGCAGCTGATCGACGAGGTGGGCGACTTCATCACCCAGGTCTACATCCCCGACGTGGCGGCCATCGGGGCCTTCTACGCCGACTGGACGCAGTACGGCCGCGGCGTGGTGAACTACCTGTCCATCCCGGACATGCCGCTGGACACCAAGGGCACCACCTTCGCCCTGCCCGCCGGCTACATCGACGGCGGCGACCTCACCAAGTTCACCCCGATCAAGGACTTCCACGACCCCTACTTCGAGAAGGGCGTGAAGGAGAGCGTGAAGCATTCCTGGTACCAGGGCGGCAAGGGTCCCCTGCACCCCTATGACGGCGAGACGATCCCGAACTTCACCGACTGGCAGGACGACGGCAAGTACAGCTGGATCAAGTCGCCGACCTTCTACGACAAGCGCGCCCAGGTCGGCCCGCTGGCCAACGTTCTGGGCATGTACGCGTCGGGCCACCAGCGCACGCAGTTCTGGGTCAACGCGGTGCTCGACGCGGTGTCGGGCCATCTCGGCAGCAAGGTCGGCGTCGACGCGCTGCACTCCACCATCGGCCGCCACGCCGCCCGCGCGGTGCGCTGCGTGGTCCTGCACGAGGAGTTGCAGAACCAGTGGAAACTGCTGATGGAGAACATCGCGAAGGGCGACACCAAGACCTTCAACAAGCCGGTGTTCCCGAAGGGCGAGATCCGCGGCTTCGGCTTCCACGAGGCGCCGCGCGGCATGCTCTCGCACTGGGTCGTGATCGAGAACGGCAAGATCAAGAACTACCAGGCGGTCGTGCCGACCACCTGGAACGCCGGCCCGCGCGACGAGGACGGGAACATCTCGGCCTACGAGGCGGCGCTGATCGACAACCCGGTGGCGGTCGCCGACCAGCCGCTGGAGATCATCCGCACCCTGCACAGCTTCGACCCGTGCCTGGCCTGCGCCGTGCACCTGACCGACACGGAAACGAAGTCGCACTATCAGGTGAAGGTCGTTTGATCCAAGCCTTCTGACCGGCCGAAAGCCCCTCTTCCCCGTGGAAGAGGGGCTTTTCGCGTCCCCCAGGCCGGGCGATTGATCCAGTTCACGGCGCCCGGCGCCGGTCCCGTTTCATCCTGCTGTTTCAAAATCTGCGAACGGAGCGCGCGTCCCATGTCCACGCCCATGTCCATCCTCGTCCTCGGCCTCGGCAACATCCTCCTGATGGACGAAGGGGTGGGCGTGCGCGCCATGGAAGCCTTCGACGCCGCCTGGAGCGTGCCCGACCATGTCAGCGTGGTGGACGGCGGCACCTGCGGCATGGACATGCTGGACCTGATCGCCAGCCACAGGCACCTGATTGCCGTTGACGCGGTGAAGACCGGCGCGCCGCCGGCCAGCCTGACCGTGCTGCGCGGCGACGAGGTTCCGGCCTATTTCAAGGGCAAGCTGTCGCCCCACCAGCTCGGCCTCAGCGACCTGCTGGCCTCGCTGCGCCTGCAGGACGAGGCGCCGGAGAGCGTGACGGTGGTCGGCTGCGTGCCGATGGCGCTGGGCACCGGCCTGATGATGTCGCCGGAGATCGAGGCGGTGATCCCGCGGATGGTGACGATGATCGTCGAGGAGCTGGCCCGCCTCGGTGTGACCGCCACGCCCCGAAACTGAGCGTGGCGGCGCTGTTCACCTCACGTCAGCGGTCGGCGCGGATCGGCCCGAACTCCACCGGGACCCAGGCGTAGCCCTTGCCTTCGGTGCGGACATGGCCGATGCCGGGAAAGGGCAGATGGGCGCCGGCCACCCACAGCTTCTGCGCCGCGGCGTCGGCGAAGAGCTTCTTGCGGGACGCGACGGCCTGCTCCTTGTCGGCGTCGAACTCGATGACGACCTCCGGGCGGGCGAACTGCACGGAGTGGCTGTGCACGATGTCGCCCCACATCAGGATGCTGCGCTCCCCCGACGTGAACAGGTAACCGCTGTGCCCCGGCGTGTGGCCATAGGCCGCCACCGACTCAACGCCCGGCACGAGGCTGTCGCCGGGCTGGTAGGGTTTCAGCTTGCCCGCCGCCGCGTA
This sequence comes from Azospirillum brasilense, assembly GCF_001315015.1. Classification (NCBI taxonomy): domain Bacteria; kingdom Pseudomonadati; phylum Pseudomonadota; class Alphaproteobacteria; order Rhodospirillales; family Azospirillaceae; genus Azospirillum; species Azospirillum brasilense. The sequence goes on from NZ_CP012915.1 coordinate 1,226,876, forward strand.
GGGGGCCACCGCCGCGCGGGCCATGGCGAAGAAGGGCTGGCTGTCCGCCGGGGCCTTGGCCGCCACCTCCTCGCTCAGCCAGAAATCGGCGTCGGCCTTGGCGACATGCACCGTGGCGTTGGGGAACAGCATGGCGCCGTCCGGGCGCAGCAGGCCGTTGGCATGGTCCGGGTGCAGGTGGGTCAGCAGAACCGTGTCGACCTGTTCCGGGTTGTAGCCGGCGGCGCGGATGTTGTCGGCGATGAAGCCCAGCGCCGGACCGAAGGCTTTGGCCGTCCCGGTGTCCACCAGGACGAGGTTCGTGCCGGTGTGCACGAGGAAAGCGTTCACCGCCGTCTGGACGCCCGGCGTGTCGGCCAGGAACATGCGGGCGAGCAGGCTCTGGATGTCGTCGGCGCTGGCGCCGCTGAGGATCTTGCGGTCGAGGTCGATGAAGCCGTCATAGAGCGCGGTGACCTCGAAGTCGCCGATGGCCATGCGGTAGAAGCCCGGCGCCTGGGTCCGCTGCTGGCCCGGAACCTCCGCCAGCGCCGGCGCCGCGGGGGCCAGGACGGCACCGGCGGGAAAAGCGATCGCCAAGGCGAGCAGGGCGTTGCGCAGAGAGGCGAAGGTCGGCGGTGTCATCGGCGTGGTTCCCCTTCAGGACGGTCGGCGCCCAGCATGGCCGTCCTGGACGCGCCGGGGAAGTGTCCCGGGAGGAATGCGCCAACCGATTGGAATAATTCTGAGATTTTGTGACTTTTACACACGCGGAAGCGGCTCGGCGGGGGTCCCGCCGAACCATGGCACCGAATCGGGCCGCTCAGCGATCGCTGCGGATCGGGCCGAATTCCACGGGAACCCAGGCGTAGCCGTCCCCTTCGGTGCGGACATGGCCGATGCCGGGGAAGGGCAGATGGGCGCCGCCCACCCACAGCTTCTGCGCAGCCGCCTCGGCCAGCAGCCGTCGGCGCGAGGCGATGGTCTCGTCCTTGTCGACGTCGAACTCGATGACGACCTCCGGACGGGCGAACTGAAGGGCGTGGCTGTGCACGGTGTCTCCCCACAGCAGAATGCTCTGCTCCTTCGAGCGGAACAGGTAGCCGCTGTGCCCCGGTGTATGGCCGTAAGCTGCCACCGACTCCACGCCGGGCAGGAGGCCGTCGCCGGGCTGATAGGGCTTCAGCTTGCCCGCCGCCTCGTAAGGGGCCACCGCCGCGCGGGCCATGGCGAAGAAGGGCTTGAGCGGCGCCGGGGCCTTGGCCACCGCCTCCCCGCCCAGCCAGAAATCGAACTCGGCCTTGGCAACCCGGACCTCGGCGTTGGGAAACAGGATGGTCCCGTCCGGGCGCAGCAGGCCGTTGGCGTGGTCCGGATGCAGGTGGGTCATCAGGACGGTGTCGATCTGATCCGGGCTGTAGCCGGCGGCCCGGATGTTGTCGGCGATGAAGCCGAGCGTCGGCCCCAGCGACTTGGCCGCTCCGGCGTCCACCAGGACCAGATTCGCGCCGGTGTGCACCAGATAGGCGTTCACCGCCGTCTGGATTTCCGGCCGCTCCGCCAGGAACATGCGGTCGAGCAGGCCGATGATGTCCTCGGATTTGGCGCCGACGAAATACTTGCGGTCGCGGTCGATGAAACCGTCGAACAGCGCGGTGATCTCGAATTCGCCGATGGCCATGCGGTAGAAGCCCGGCGCCTGGGTCCGCTGCTGTACCGGCACCTCCGCCAGCGCCGGTGCCGCCGGAAGCAGGGCGGCGCCGACAGGAAGGGCGAGGGCCAGCGCGCGGAGGGCGTTGCGCAGGGTGACAAAGGTTGGCGGCATCATCGGCAACGCACGACTCCTGATTGGAATTCCGCCAAAACCGGCAACCAAATATAGGAGCGGCGGCAAAACAGAGCAGCAGGAGAAGAGCGTATTTTCGTTAAATTTTCCAAAACCCATAAAAAAGGCCCGGCGAACCGCGTCGCCGAGCCTTCCCATGGGAATGGCCGCCCAGCCACCCCCTTTCATTCTTTCGACGATCAGCCCAGCGCGAGCAGCGCCACGCCGGCCAGACCGACCACGGCGCCCGTGCCGCGCAACGCCAGGGCACCCTTGCGGTCCTCGACGAAACGGCGCAGCGACAGGGCGGCGCCGATGCCGGCGCCGTGCAGCAGGGCAGTCGACAGGGCAAAACCCAGGCCGTAGAGCAGCGGCTGCGCCGCCTCCGGCATCTCGGCGCCGTGGGCGTGGCCGTGGAACACGGCGAACAGGGCGACCACACCGGCGGAAGCCAGAAGCGGCAGGCGGGACTGCAGGGCGATCAGGGCGCCCAGAGCGACCACGGACAGGACGATGCCAAGCTCGACTTGCGGCAGATCGATACCGGCCAGACCGAGCAGGCCGCCGCCGATCATCGCGCCGACGAAAGCCGTCGGCAACGCCCACAGGGCCTTGCCGCCACGCTGCGCGGCCCACAGGCCGACGGCGACCATCGCCAGCAGGTGGTCCCAGCCGCCGACCGGGTGCATGAACCCATGGACGAACCCGGCGTCGTGAGCGCCGAAGGTGTGGGCGAGCGCCGCGTTGGGCAGCGCGGCCAGGGCCGCCGCCGCGGTGACCGACGCGAGAGCGAAACGTTTCATCCGTGAAAACCCCTGCTGTATCGTTGAGCGGCGCACGACCGACCCCTACCCCATCGCGCGCGAAGCGGTCGCCACTTTAGCAGAACCGTTCCGATTGGAAATGGCGGAGCGCCATGAAATTACGTCGGACCGCATGTTTGACGCATATCAATGTGCGAATTCAACCCCCGGTCAAGATGCCGCAGTTGAACGGACATCGCCCCGATGAACCGGCCTTCCCCGCGTGAGGGCGCGCGCATGTGTCTCGGCATTCCGATGCAGGTCCTGGAGACCGACGGCTTCACCGCGCGCTGCACCGGCCGCGGCGAGGAGCGGCGCGTCAACGTCATGCTGATCGAGGAGGTGCCGGAAGGCGGCTGGGTCCTCGTCCATCTCGACCGCGCCGTCCGTCCGCTGGAAGTCGATGAGGTGGAGCCGCTGAACCGCGCGCTCGACGCCATCCTGCTGGCCGCGAAGGGGGAGAATGTGGACCACCTGTTCGCCGATCTCATGGAAAAGGCAACAGCATGACCCCCGGCGGCCCCGAGGCGGGCTTCGCCGCCGACGCGCGTCCCACTTGCGGGTCCTGCGGCGTGGTCTACGATCCCACGGCGGGCGATCCGGGACGGGAGGTGCCGCCGGGAACGCCCTTCGGCGGTCTGCCCGACTATTGGCGCTGTCCAGGTTGCGGCGGTCCGCAGCATGGCTTCACCGTCGCGGTGCCGCCCGGCGGCAACGCGATGGGCACGCGCGTCGCCGCCCTGACCGCCAGCTATCGCCTGATCGCGGAGCGCGACATGGCCGGCGTTCCCATCTGCAACGCTGCCCTGGCGGTGGAGGCGCTGGGGTTCCGCCCCCATGGGCCGGGCTGGATCGGCTGCATCACCGCTCCCTGGTTCCTCAATGCCGTGCTGATCCCGCGCGATCCGGCCTTGTGGGCGGATCGGCGCGACGGCGACAAAGTGGAGATCGACCTGCCCTCCGGCGCCTACCGCTTCACCGCGGCGCGGGTGGGCGTTCTGGGAACGCTGGCAGTAATCCCGCTGGCCTCGGCCATGAACGTGTTCACCGATCAGGAGGACGCCCGCGCCGCCGCCGTCCTGGCGCTCGACCATCTGATGCGGGAGCCACAGCCGGCGCCGCAGTCCGATCGGCCGGACGCAAGCAACCGAGAGGCGACCAAGCCCGCCCTGTCCCGCCGTTCCCTTTTCGGAAGGGCGCGCCGATGAGTGGGACGGGCGCCGGGCTGGAAGGCGCCGTGTCGGTGCGGCTGGAAACCGCCTCCGGGCGGATGCGCGCCGTGTCGGTGCAGGTCCGACGTCCGGCTGCCGCCCGCGCGCTGTGCGGACGCACGCCCGACGAGGCGATGCGTCTCGTGCCGCTGCTGTTCAGCCTGTGCGGCACCGCCCAGTCGCTGGCCGCGCTTGAGGCTCTGGAGGATGCGCTCGGTTTCGACGCCCGCCCGCACTCCACCGCCCGCGCCCTGCTGGCCGAGGCGGAAGCCGCGACGAACCACGCGTGGCAGGTTCTGATGGACTGGCCGGCGCGGCAGGGCGAAGCGCCGCAGCCCAGGGAGTTGGCGGGCCTGCGCGCTGCGGCGGCGGCGATCCATCCCGCGCTCTACCCAGCCCGCGACGGACTGCGCCTCGGCGGCGGCTCGCTGCGGCCCGACCGCACCGCCCTAACCGCCGCCATCGCGGCTCTGCGCGAGGGGGTGGAGCGCGCCGTCTTCGCCTCCCCAGCCCCGACCGACGAGGCGGCGTTGGAGCGCTGGGCCGGTGCCGGTGCGACGCCTGCGGCCCGGCTGATGCGCCGCCTCCTGACGCCGGGCATGGCGGGTTTCGGCGCCTGCGGCGTGCCGGCTCTGGAGCCGCATCCGGCCGACTGGTTCGGGGAGCGGCTGTCCGCCGACGCGGCCTTTTCCAAGACCCCCCGACAGGGCGGTGCCCCGGCCCACACCGGCCCGCTGGCCCGCCGGACCGCGCATCCGCTGGTCGCCGCGTTGCTGGCCCGGCACGGCTCCGGCCTCGCCGCTCACGCTGCCGCCCGGCTGGTGGAGTTGGCGGGACTGGCGGAGCGTTTGGCATCCTGGGCGGACCGCCTCGACGACGCCGAACCGGCGCCGAACACCGGCGCCACGCGGCGCGGCGCGGGAAACGGTGTCGTCGAAACGGCCCGCGGTCGCCTTGCGCATTGGCTGCGGCTTGAGGATGGCCGCATCGCGGATTACCGCATAGCAGCACCGACCGAATGGAACTTCGCAGCGGACGGACCGCTGGCTCAGGGCTTGGCCGACGCCTCGGCCGACGGCGCGCTGGCCGAGCGCACGGCTCTGCTGGTGGGGGCGCTCGACCCCTGCGTGGCCCCGGCCATCACGATTCAGGACGAGGACTGACTCATGCACGAGCTGGCGCTCAGCCAAGGCATCATCGACGTGATCCGCGATCAGGCCGCCGCCCAGGGATTCACGACGGTGAAGACGGTGCGGCTGGTCATCGGCACCCTGTCCCATGTCGAACCGGAGGCCATTGCCTTCGGCTTCGATGCGGTCAGCCGCGGCACCATCGCGGAGGGCGCCGTGCTGGACATCGAACGCCCGCCCGGTCAGGCCTTCTGCCTGTCCTGCGAGAAGCCGGTCCCGCTGCCCGAGCGGTCGGCCCCCTGCCCGGAATGCGGCGGCCACCAGCTGATGGTGACCGGCGGCGAGGAAATGCGCGTCAAGGAACTGGAGGTGGAGTGATGTGCACGGTCTGCGGCTGCGCCGAAGGCGAAACGAAAATCGAAGCCGGCCACGCGCACGGCCATCATCATCACCACCATGGTCATGACCATCCTCACGAACATGATCATGACCACCACCATCATCACGACCACAGCCACGAGCATGTCGGCCCGGACGGCAAGGTCTACCGGCACACCCACGGCGACGACCACGGCCATGGGCATGGCCACGGGACCATCGACCTCGGCCGCGGTCCGGCTGGGACGGAGGTTCCGGGCATGTCGCAGACCCGGCTGGTTGCCATCGAACAGGACATCCTCGCCAAGAACGACAGCTTCGCCGCGGTGAACCGCCAGCTGTTCGCGGCAAAGGGCGTGTTCGTGCTGAACCTGATGTCCAGCCCCGGTTCGGGCAAGACGACCCTGCTGACCCGCACTCTGACCGACCTGAAGGGACGCTTCCCGATGGCGGTGATCGAGGGCGATCAGCAGACCTCCTTCGACGCCGACCGCATCCGCGCCACCGGCACGCCGGCCATCCAGGTGAACACCGGAAAGGGCTGTCACCTCGACGCCCAGATGGTCACCCAGGCGGTCGGACGCCTGCCGGTTGCAACGGGCAGCGTGCTGTTCATCGAGAATGTCGGCAATCTCGTCTGCCCGGCCGGTTTCGACCTCGGCGAGGCGCACAAGGTCGTCGTGCTCTCGGTGACGGAGGGGGAGGACAAGCCCCTGAAATACCCGGCGATGTTCGCCGGCGCCGACCTGCTCCTGGTCAACAAGGTCGATCTGCTGCCGCACCTGACCTTCGACGTGGCGCGCATGATCGCCTACGCCCGTCGGTTGAAGCCGACCCTGCGCGTGATCGAGGTTTCCGCAACCGCCGGCCAGGGGCTCGAGGACTGGTACGGCTGGATCGAGGAGGGGCTTGCGACGGCCGTGGCGGGACGCGGCGCATGAGCCCCGCCGATTTCCTTCTGATGGCCGGGGCCTGCCTGTATTTCATGGCCACCCCCGGACCCGGCATCTTCGCCGTGGTCGCCCGCTCCCTCGCCCTGGGATGGCGGCGCAATCTGGGCTTCCTCGCCGGAATGGTGGTGGGAGACCTTGTGCTGCTGGCGCTCGCCCTTGGTGGGCTGGCCGCCGTCGCCCACGCCTTCGAGGAGTTGTTCACGCTGCTGCGCTTCGCCGCCGCCGGTTACCTGATCTGGCTGGGCATCCGCACGTGGCGCGCCCCCGTCACCCTCGGTGGACATCTGCCGGAGGCCGAAGGTGCACAATTGCGGGGCTTCGCGAGCGGGTTGGCCCTGACCCTCTCCAACCCGAAGACCATTCTGTTCTACATGGCCTTTCTCCCGGCCTTCGTGGACCTGACCCGCGTCTCCGCCACCGAGGCCATGCTGATGGCCGGCATCGTGGTGGGCGTGTTGAGCACCGTCCTGCTGACCTACGCCATGGCGGCGTCGCGCACCCGTCATCTGTTCCGCAGCGAGCGGGCCATGAAGGCGCTGAATCAGGGCGCCGGCAGTTTGATGATCGGCGCAGGCGTGGCGGTCGCCGCGCGGTGAAGCGGCTTCGCCTCCGGGTCCGCGGGCAGGTGCAGGGGGTCGGCTTCCGGCCCTTCCTGCATGGGCTGGCGCACCGCCTCGCCTTGACCGGCTGGGTGCTGAACGACGGGGCCGGGGTGCTGGCGGAAGTGCAGGGCGATGCTCTGGAGCGCTTTTTGACGGCGCTCGCGGAAGACGCCCCGCCGTTGGCGCGGATCGACGCGGTCGAAGCGGAGGATTGCCCCATCCGCCGCGACGAGGCGGGTTTCGCCATCCTTGCGTCGCATCACGGCGCAGTGACCACCGGGGTCGCCCCCGACGCTGCCATCTGCCCAGCCTGTCTGGCCGAGCTGTTCGACCCGGCGGACCGGCGCTACCGCTATCCGTTCCTCAATTGCACCCATTGCGGGCCGCGCTTCACCATCACGCGCGCCCTGCCCTACGATCGGCCGCAGACCGCCATGGCGGGCTTTCCGCTCTGCCCGGACTGCTCCGCCGAATATGCCGATCCCACCGACCGCCGCTTCCACGCCCAGCCGACCGCCTGCCCGGCCTGCGGTCCACGACTGTCCCATTCCATCGCGGAGGTGCTGGCCGCGCTGCGTGGCGGACGGATCGTCGCCATCAAGGGGCTGGGCGGCTTCCACCTCGCCTGCGACGCGTTCAACGCGGCGGCGGTGGAGCGGCTGCGCGCGCGCAAGCAGCGCAACGGCAAGCCCTTCGCCCTGATGGTCGCCAACATTGCCTCCACGGAACGGTTCGTGGAGGTCGGAGCGGCGGAACGGGCATTGTTGGAAGGTGTGGTGCGGCCGGTGGTGCTGTTGCGGCGGCGGGACGGCGCCACGACGCTTCCCGATTCCATCGCCCCCGGCCTCGCCTGGTTGGGCGTCATGCTGCCCTACACGCCGATCCATCATCTGCTGTTCCACGAGGCCGCCGGACGCCCGGACGGCACAGCGTGGCTGGAGCGGCCGCAGGACCTCACCCTGGTCATGACCTCCGCCAACCCCGGCGGCGAACCGCTCGCCATCGACAACGACGAAGCCAGGCAACGGCTGCATGGCTTCGCCGACCTGATCGTCGACCATGACCGCGACATCCTGATCCGCGCCGACGACAGCGTGATGCGGGTGGTGGCGGGGGCGCCGGCGCTCCTGCGGCGGGGGCGCGGCCATGCACCGGCGCCCATCCGCCTGCCGCGCTCCGGACCGTCGGTGCTGGCGGTCGGCGGGCATCTGAAGGCCACCGTCTGCCTGACCCGCGGCAACGAAGCTTTCCTCAGCCAGCACATCGGCGACCTCGACAACGCCGCGACTCTAGGTTTTCTCGAGGAGAGCGTCGCCCATCTGCGCCGCATTCTGGCGGTGGAGCCGGTGGCCGTCGCCCACGACCTGCATCCCGATTTCCAGAGCACCCGCTTCGCCGAATCGCTCGGCCTGCCGACGCTGCCAGTGCAGCATCACCATGCCCACATCGCCGCGGTGCTGGCCGAACACGGGGTGGATGGCCCGGCTCTGGGACTGGCGCTGGACGGGTTCGGGCTTGGGGCGGACGGCGGGTCCTGGGGTGGGGAAATGCTGCTGGTAAAGGGCGCCGGCTTCACGCGCCTCGGCCATCTGGCGCCGCTGGCCCAGCCGGGCGGCGACGTGGCGGCGCGTCAGCCCTGGCGCATGGCGGCGGCAGCACTGGCCCGCATGGGGCGCGGCGTGGAGATCACCGGGCGCTTCGCCGCCTGCGGCCCGGCGGACGGCGTGCGTCGAATGATCGAGGGCGGCATCAACGCACCGCCCACCAGTTCCTGCGGGCGCTGGTTCGACGCCGCCTGTGGCCTGCTGGGGGTTCGCGCCGTCGCCGGCTTCGAAGGCGAGGCGCCGATGGCGCTGGAATCGCTGGTCCGCCGCCCCACGGTGCTGAAAGGCGGCTGGCGGATCGAGGGCGGCGTGCTGGACCTCACCCCCCTTCTGGAAAACTTGTTGCAGATCAATGCGCAGGAGGGGGCCGACCGGTTCCATGGCACCCTGGCCGCGGCGCTCGTCGCTTGGGCCATGCCCGAACTGGCGGCGCGCCGTCTCGACCATGTCGCCCTGTCCGGTGGCTGCCTGATGAACGCCGTCCTGGCGGAGGAGCTGAGCGCCTGCTTCGCGGCGCGCGGCGTCACCGCGCTGCTGCCGCGCCAGGCACCGGCCAACGACGGCGGGCTCAGCCTGGGACAGGCCTGGGTCGCCATGCAGAGTTTGCTTGAGGAAGGACCGCCCCCATGTGCCTCGCCGTTCCCGCCCGCGTGATCGAGCTTCTGGAGGACGACCGCGCCACCGTCAGCCTGGGCGGGGTGAAGGTCGCCTGCTCCCTGGCATTGGTCGAGGGGGTGGCGGTGGGCGACTACGTCATCGTGCATGTCGGCTACGCCCTGTCCAAGCTCGACCCGGAGGAGGCGGAGCGCACGCTCGTCCTGCTCGCCGAAACCGGCACCGTGCCGCCCGCCTCGGACGCCGCCTGACTTTGAGGACTCCGACATGACCGACCGCCGTCTCTTCACGCGCAAGCTCGACCTCGCCCGCGGCGCCGTGGACATGAGCCACGGATCGGGCGGCAAGGCCATGGCCCAGCTGGTGCGGGAACTGTTCGCCGCCGCCTTCGCCAACCCCCTGCTCGACCAGGGCAACGATCAGGCGGCCTTCGACCCGCCCGCCGGGCGCATGGTGGTGACGACCGACGGCTTCGTCGTCTCGCCGCTGTTCTTTCCCGGCGGCGACATCGGCTCGCTGGCGGTGCACGGCACGGTGAACGACGTCGCCATGGCCGGGGCGGTGCCGCTTTATCTGACCGCCGGCTTCATCCTGGAGGAAGGCTTTCCCCTGGCCGACCTGAAGCGGCTGGTCGACAGCATGGCGCGCGCCGCGAACGAGGCCGGCGTGTCCATCGTGACCGGCGACACCAAGGTGGTGGAGCGCGGCAAGGGCGACGGCGTCTTCATCACCACCACCGGCATCGGCGTGGTGCCACCCGGCGTCGCCCCGTCCGGCGAGCGGGCGCGGCCCGGCGACGCGATCCTGGTCAGCGGCACCCTGGGCGACCACGGCGTCGCCATCATGTCCACCCGCGAGAATCTGAGTTTCGAGACGGACATCCGGTCGGACAGCGCCGCGCTGCACGGGCTGGTCGCCGGCATGGTCGCGGCGGTGCCGGACGTGCATGTGCTGCGCGACCCGACCCGCGGCGGTCTGGCGACGACGCTGAACGAGATCGCCCACCAGTCGGGAGTCGGCATGCTGCTGCGCGAGGCCGACATCCCGTTGAAGGCGGAGGTCGCCGCGGCCTGCGAACTCCTGGGGCTCGACCCGCTCTACGTCGCCAACGAGGGCAAGCTGATCGCCATCTGCGCAGCCGAGGACGCCGAACGCCTTCTCGCGGCCATGCGCGCCCATCCGCTGGGGGTCGATGCCGCAGTCGTCGGCCGGGTGGTCGAGGATTCGCACCGCTTCGTGCAGATGGAAACGCGCTTCGGCGGCAAGCGCATCGTCGATTGGCTGTCCGGCGAGCAGCTTCCTCGCATCTGCTGAGCCTCCGCTTGCGCTGAAAGGGGCACTCCGTCGGCTTCGCTCGCACCACCCGGCGTACCGCAATGGAACTGCGGCGGATCGGCCCAGCCGGGGGACCCCGGACGCGCCTCACGCGTTGCCTCCCCCGGAAGGCGGTCGTGTTTCCGCCAGCCGAATTGCGAGTACGGGGGATCGATGGGTATTCCGCAGTCCATCCAGTTGGGTGCTGCACCGCTGGAGCCGGCGACGCTCGCCGGCACGGCGTCCGCCGCGGAACTGGTCGCGCGTCTGCCGGCGATGGTACCGCTGCACCGCAACCGGGTGAAACGGGCCTTCGACCTCGTGGGGGCGGTCGGGCTGATTCTGTTCTTCGGACCGCTGATGCTGATCGTCGGGCTCCTCATCACGCTGGACGGCGGCCCCGCGGTGTTCGGCCACCGGCGCATCGGGACGGAGGGCCGCGACTTCACCTGCTGGAAGTTCCGCTCCATGGTCGTCAACGCGCCGGAAGTGTTCGAAACGCTGATCGAATCCGACCCGGAGGCCCGCGCCGAGTGGGAGGCCACGCGCAAGCTGCGCAACGATCCCCGCATCACCTGGATCGGCCGCTTCCTACGCCGCACCAGCCTGGACGAGCTGCCGCAGCTCTTCAACGTCCTGACCGGCGACATGAGTCTGGTCGGTCCGCGCCCCATCGTGCAGGAGGAGGTGGCGCGCTATCACGTCTGCTTCCCCTTCTACACGCGCTGCCGTCCCGGCCTGACCGGGCTGTGGCAGGTCAGCGGCCGCAACGACGTGGACTATGGCCGGCGCGTCCAGCTCGACACCGCCTATCTGCTGGGTTGGAGCTTCTGGGGCGACATCCGCATCCTGCTGCGCACGGTCGGCGTGATGCTCAGCGGAAAAGGTGCCTATTAAGGCGTAGAATCCCCGCGCCGCCGCCCTCCCCCGCCCGGAGAGTGGCGGCGCGGCGGGTGGAGACATATATCCTATCCTGCGCGAGGCGACGGGCCCCGCGGCACCAGGGGGCAGGATTTGAGATTGCCCGGTCAACGTGCTAGGTTGCGGATGGACGACCGGCGGGACCGGCCGGAAGGCCATGTTCCGCTGTACAGACGCACATATGCACCGGCCTCGGGCGTCCGGCAGGCGAAACCCCTGGTACAATAAGGCTTGCAGTCGCGTTGATGGCTTTGATTCCGCCGGCCGGGCCGGTCAGTCAAGAGGGGCGCAGGATGGCGAAACTGCTGGCGGCGCTGTTGCTGCTGATGGTGGCGATGGGACCCGCCTGCGCGGTTGTGCCCGCCTCCCGCGCCGACACCAGCATCGCGCTGGAGCATTACCGGCAGGAGTTCGCGAAGGCCAAGGGCACCTCCGCCCTCCCCTCCCCGGCGGACCGCAACTACCTTCTCTTCTCCGACGTCCTGCGCCGCGTGCTGGCTGAGCATGTGAAGCCGGGCACGCCGCAGGTTCTGGTCGAAAAGGCCGTCGCCGGCCTCCAGAAAAAGAAGAAGGAGGAGCCGGGGGTTACTGACCGGGCTCTGACCGAGGCGGCGTTGGACGCCATGCTGACCTCCCTCGACCCCTATTCGGCCTTCCTCGATTCGGAGCATTTCCGCTACATGCGGGAGCAGACCCAGGGCGAGTTCGGCGGGCTGGGAATCGAGGTGACGATGGACGAGGACAGCGGCCTGATCCGCGTCGTGTCCCCCATCGACGGCTCCCCCGCCGCCCGCGCCGGGCTGCGCACCGGCGATCTGATCGCCCGGATCGACGAGGCCCAGGTCAAGGGCATGAACCTGCGCGACGCGGTGGCCCGCATGCGCGGCCCGGTCGGCACCTCGGTCGCTCTGACCATGCGGCGCAACGGCGGCAACAGCGGGAACGGTGGCCCCGACGCTCCCTTCCGCGTGTCGCTGACCCGCGCGATCGTAAAGATCCAGCCTGTCCGCTACCGGCTGGAGGGCGACGTCGCCTACATCCGCATCGCCGCCTTCAACCAGCAGACTTCCCACGCCTTGGACGAGGCGGTGGAGGAGATGCGCCGGCAGGCTCACGGCCGGCTGGCCGGGGCGGTGCTGGATCTGCGCAACAACCCCGGCGGCCTGCTCGATCAGGCGGTGAACGTCGCCGACCGCTTCCTGGAGGCGGTGGACATCGTGTCGGTGCGCGGCCGTGACCCGGACGAGAACCGCCGCTACACCGGCACGCCGGGCGACCTGCTGGCCGGGCTGCCCATCGTTCTGCTGATCAACAGCGGGTCGGCCTCGGCCTCCGAGATCGTCGCGGGCGCCCTTCAGGACCACAGCCGCGCGCTTCTGTTCGGCACGCGCAGCTACGGCAAGGGCTCGGTGCAAACGATTTCGTCGCTGTCCGGCGACATCGGCATCCGCCTGACCACGGCGCGCTACTTCCGCCCGTCGGGCGGGCTGGTCGACTGCTTCGGCGTGTCGCCGAACCTGGAGATCAAGCCGGCCAACGACAACAGCGAGGAAACGCATCCCGACCCGGCGACCTGCGACCCGCACGCCACCCCGCCGCCGCCGCCTCGCGCCTGGCGGATCGAGGATCTGTGCCCGGATGTGGCCGCCGCCCCGTCGAAGCCCGACGCCGACCGCCCGCTGGATTGCGCCGTCGCCGCCATCCGCACCCGCCTGATGGGCACGCTGATCGGGCGGCCGTAAACCCCACCCCTTTCAACGATGCCTAACAAAAAAGCCCGCCGCTCCAATGGAACGGCGGGCTTTTCTTTGTGCCCCGCGCACCGTTTCAGACCCTATTGGCGGATCGTGACGGTGATGGGAATGGTGCTGCTTCCGCGACCGGACGTGTGGGGATGGGTCCGCCCCGCCCCCTCACACCCGGCTGTTCGACGTCAGACCACTTCGACGCGCTGCGCTTCCGGACCCTTGACGCCCTGGCGGACGGTCACCCGCACCTGCTCGCCGTCGGCGAGCACGTCCAGGCCCGAACGCTCCAGAGCGCGGATGTGGACGAAGATGTCCTTGCCGCCGGTCGACGGGGCGATGAAGCCGAAGCCCTTCGACACGTTGAACCACTTCACGGTGCCGTCGACCGTCTCCTCGGCGCCGCCGGCGCCGCCGCCGTAGCTGCTGCCACCGCCGTAGCCGCCGCCGTAGCTGTCGCCGCGCGGAGCACGCGCCGCCGGGCGCGGGGACTCGCTGGCGGTCGAGGTGTCGACGTCGTGGATGGTGGCGACCTGCGGGCCCTTCGGGCCGCGGGACAGGTCACAGGTGATGGTGGCACCCTCGGGCAGGCTGTCGTGTCCGCAGAACTGCAGAACCGTGGAATGCAGGAAGGCATCCGGCGAGCCGTCTTCGGGCGTGACGAAGCCGAAGCCCTTGGTCGCGTTGAACCACTTGACGGTGGCGCGGATGTTGCGCTGGGTGATCTCGGGAGCGCGGAAGCTGTTGCGCTGCGGACGGTCGAACATACGTGGTCTCATCTGTCGTGATAGGCCATGCCCCAACCGGCGGAACATGGCCCCCCGAAGATGATCCGTTCCGCCGCGCTTTTCAATTGAGATCGCGCGCGTCGGAAAGAAAGATTCGGCCAAAACACGGCCGAAGGCCGCCCGATGGTCACCGGGCGACCAAAAATATCGCAATTGCTGCGAGAATCGGCGGATTCCCGGTCAAGTCCGGGCGCTCCAAGACTGCCCCTTCAAGATTGGGCCGTCAGGCCGCCCCGCAGCACTTCTTGTACTTCTTGCCGCTGCCGCAGGGGCAGGGATCGTTCCGGCCGACCTTGGGGCCACTGCGCGGACGGGCACCCAGCGTGCCGTCCACATAGTACCAGCGGCCGTCCCGCTTGGTGAAACGGCTGGTCTCGTGATGCTTCTGCGGCTTGCCGTTCATGGTGAAGTGGGCGACGAACTCGACCACGCCGTCCTCGTCCTCCGCCCGGCCGGCCTCGGTGGCACGGACTTCCAGGCCGGTCCACTGGCTGTTGGCGGCCCAAGCCTCGATCTCCTTGCGGTCGAAGTCCTCGCGGGTCTCCGGCAGCAGCGTCTCCTGCAGGTAATCGATCCTCCCGCAGGCAAAGGCCGAATAGCGCGACCGCATCAGCGCTTCGGCGGTCGGCGCCGGCGCGGTGCCGTCCAGATAGGGGCCGCAGCAGGCGTCCAGGGGTTTGCCGGAACGGCAGGGGCATTCGGTGGTGGCGATGGTGGTCATGACTTCCGGCCTCTCGATTTGAGGGCGCCATGCATAGCGCAGCCGGCGCCCTCCGCCAAGCGTCACCGCCACCACGATATGGGCCACGGGAAATTCGCCTGAACCGGACCGGCATTCGCGCTAACCTTTACAAAACAGGGGCACCCGGCCCGGAGCGATGGAACCGGCGATGAGCAGAAGCGGACCCGATCTTCCCACGCGGCGCATCGCCGCCGACACCGTGCTGCTCCGCCAGGGCGAGGCCGGGGACTGCGCATGGCTGATCCAGTCGGGCGAGCTGGAGGTTCTGCTGGACGGCCCGGACGGCCCCATCCGCCTGGGCACCGTCGGCGCCAACGCCATAGTCGGGGAGATGGCGCTGCTGGACGACGGGCTGCGCAGCGCCACGGTGCGTGCACTGACCACCGTCGAGGCGGTGGAGCTGTCGCGCGGGACATTCCGCGCGTTGCGCGGCCGCTGCCCGCCGCTGGCCTCCTACCTGCTGGAAAGCCTCGTCGCCGCGATCCGCCGCAGCTACGGCCTGCCCCAGCCCGAGCGGCAGGAGGGCGGCGCCGGCATCCGCTCCTCCGATTCCTTTGCCACGGTGGCGGACCGGCGCATGTTCCGCCTCGGCCACAGCTTCTTCCGCCAGGGGGACGAGGGAACGGCGGCCTACCTGATCCAGTCCGGCTCGGTCGGCGTTCGGCGCGACGGGGCCGACCTCGGCGTGTTGGGGCCGGGGCGTATCTTCGGGGAACTTGCCCTCCTCGCCAACCGCCCCCGCGCCGCCACCGTCGTTGCGCTGGAAGCCACGGTCTGCGAAATCATCCGCAAGGACCAGTTCGCCAAAGCCATCGAGACGATGCCGCCCATCCTGCGCTCGCTGACCCGCATCTACATCGAGCAGCTGTCCGGCGGACGGCTCCTGCCCCGCCACGCCGAACCCGCAAGAACCGACTCCCCATGACCTCCAAGACCACCACCAAAGCCGTCCGCGTCAAAGCCCCCCGCCCGCAACCCGACCTGTCCTTCGAAATCGCGCTGGGCCAGGGGCGGCTGGTCTGCGGAATCGACGAGGTGGGACGCGGCCCGCTCGCCGGCCCGGTGGTCACCGCCGCCGTGGTGCTGCCGGCCGGCGGCCTGCCCGACGCGCTGGCCCGCGCCATCAACGACAGCAAGGCGCTGAGCCTGCGCGCCCGCGAGGCGCTGGAGCCGGAAATCCGCGCCCACGCCCTGGCCGTCGCGCTGGCCGAGGCGTCCGCGGCGGAGATCGATGACCTGAACATCCACAAGGCCACGCTGCTGGCCATGAAGCGCGCCTACGAGGCGCTGCCCGGTGAGGCGCCCGCGGTCGCGCTGATCGATGGGAAGTTCAAGCCCGACCTGTCCTGCCTGATGGAGGCCATCGTCAAGGGCGACGGGCGCAGCCAGTCGATCGCCGCCGCTTCCATCGTTGCCAAGGTGGCGCGCGACCGCGAGATGATCCGGCTGGCGGAGCTTCACCCGCAGTATGGTTGGGACCGCAACGCCGGTTACCCGACGCCGGAGCATCTGGAGGCGCTGCGCCGCCACGGCGTGACGCCCCACCACCGAGTCACTTTTGCACCAGTCCGCGCCCAAATCGAAGGGGCGGGCTGAACGCCGCGATTCCCGGACAAGAAATCAGTTGACGGCGACTCGGCGGCGAATCATTGTCCCAACGACTGATTCGCTGTTTTGGTTTCGTCAATGCTCCCCCTGAACAAAATTCTCGTGGGCGATTGCATCGCCCTCATGAATGAAATGCCGGCTGAATCGGTGGACCTTGTCTTTGCCGATCCGCCTTATAACCTCCAATTGGGGGGCGAACTCTTGCGCCCGAACCACTCCCGTGTCGACGGAGTGGAAGAGGACTGGGATAAGTTCGAGGATTTCGAGACCTACGACCGCTTCACGCGGGATTGGCTCGCCGCGGCCCGCCGCATCCTCAAGCCCGAAGGATCGTTGTGGGTGATCGGCAGCTACCACAACATCTTCCGTGTCGGCGCCACGCTGCAGAATCTGGGCTTCTGGATTCTGAACGACATCGTGTGGCGCAAGACCAACCCGATGCCGAACTTCCGCGGCACGCGCTTCGCCAACGCGCATGAGACCATGATCTGGGCCTCGCGCGAGAAGGACGCCCGCTACCGCTTCAACTACGACGCCATGAAGGCGCTGAACGACGATCTGCAGATGCGCAGCGACTGGCTGCTGCCGATCTGCAACGGCGCGGAGCGCCTGCGCGACGAGGACGGCCGCAAGGCCCACCCGACGCAGAAGCCGGAATCGCTCCTCTACCGCGTCATCCTGTCCTCCTCCCGCCCCGGCGACACGGTGCTGGACCCCTTTTTCGGCACCGGAACCACGGGGGCGGTGGCGAAGCGGCTGGGCCGCAACTGGATCGGGCTGGAGCGCGACCCGACCTACGCCAAGGCCGCCACCGCCCGCATCGCGGCGGTGGAGGAGGCGCCCGACGCCGCCGTCCTCGACACGCCGCCGAAGCGGTCGGCGCCGCGCATTCCCTTCGGCTGGGTGGTGGAGCGTGGCCTGCTGCGCCCCGGCACGTCGCTGTTCGACCTGCGCCGCCGCGTGGTCGCCCGCGTGCGCGCCGACGGCACACTGATCGGGGCCGGCCCGCGCGGCGAGCATCGCGGTTCCATCCATCAGGTGGGCGCCGCCATGGCCGGGCTGCCGGCCTGCAACGGCTGGACCTTCTGGCACTACGAAGACGGCGGCGACCTGCGCCCCATCGACGTGCTGCGCGAGCGCATCCGCTCCGAAGCCTCCGCCTGACGTCCGGCGCCGGGCTTGGGGCTGGGCGGCCGATCGCGCCGCCCCGCTCCCGCAAGTTCGGCATTGGAGCCCCTCATCGAACGCCGCCCGCATGCCTTGGCAGGACGGGGACGGCGTGATAGGCGTGTGCGCCATGAACAAGCTCTTCGCCACCGTCACCGCTCCGGCGCCCCGTTCGGCCCCGACGGCGCTTTCCACCCGTTGCTTCGTGCGCGATCTGGTCATGGATGCGCTGATCGGCGTCTATGCCCACGAACGGATCAAGCCGCAGCGCATCCGCCTGAGCCTCGACCTGGACGTCGCCGCCCCCGGCGTCACCGGCGAGGACATGGCGGCGGTGGTGAAGGGGCTGGTCAGCCAGGGGCACGTCACACTGATCGAAACACTGGCCGAACGGATCGCCGAACGCTGCCTGTCCGACGAGCGGATCGCCAGCGTCAAGGTGCGGGTGGAGAAGCTTGACGTGTTCCCCGATGCCGCCAGCGTCGGCGTCGAAATCGAACGCGCACGGGCCTGACCCGTCAGGCGGGCTCCTTCTTCTCCACCGCGACGCGGCCGGCGGTGACGGCGGGCGGCGCAATGGGTGACGCAGTCAGCGGAAGGTGGATGGTGAAGCGGCAGCCGGCCCCCGGCTGCGACGCCACGGCGATGCGCCCGCCGAGAGTCCCCGTGACGATGTTGTAGACGATGTGCAGACCGAGCCCACTGCCGCCTTCGGCGCGGCGCGTGGTGAAGAAGGGCTCGAAGATGCGCTCGATGTGGTCGGGAGGAATGCCGCGGCCATCGTCGGCGATGTCCAGCACGACGCTCGTCGCGCTGGCGGAGGCCGGACCGTCGGCGCGCACGGTGATGGCGATGGTGCCCGGCATGTCGGGCCGGAAGGCGTGCAGCAGCGCGTTGATGACCAGATTCGACACGACCTGAGACAGGGCGCCGGGGTAGCTGTCCATAAGCAGCCCGTCCGGACAGTCCAGCGTCACCCGATGCCCGGTGCCTTTCATCTGCGGAGCCAAGCTGCCCAGCACGCCGTCCAGATAGCCGCGAAGCTCGAAGGGCCGCCGCACCTCCGACGTCTGGTCCACGGCCACCTGCTTGAAGCTCTGCACCAGCGTGCAGGCGCGTTCCAGGTTGCCCAGGATGATCGAGCCCCCCTCCTCGACCCGGTCCACGAACTCCTCCAGGTCGCGGCGGCGCAGCTGTCCATCCGCGAGGCCGGCCTTGAACTGCCGCGCCTGCTCGCAAAGATGGCTGGCGGCGGTCACGCCGACCCCCACGGGCGTGTTGATCTCATGCGCCACTCCGGCCACCAGCGCCCCCAGCGACGCCAGCTTCTCCGCCTGGACGAGGCTTCTTTGAGTCCGCCGGAGGTCGTGCAGCGCGCGTTCCGCCTTTTCCTTCGCGGCGACCAGCGCTTTTTCGGCGTATTTGCGCGCGGAGATGTCGTGAAGCGCCACGAACAGCGATTCCACGCCGTCGTGATCCATCGCCATCGCCGACAACACGCCCCAAAAGGGACGCCCCTCCGCGGTTCTCAGACGCGTCTCGACATCCGGCCGCCGTCCAGGGCGGAACACACCGTCGGCGAATACCTCCCAATCGGCCGCCACCTCCATGAAATCCGGCACCGTACGCTCCAGCAGAGCGGAACCGGTGATCTCCAGAAGTTCTGCAGCGGAAGCATTGGAGAACAGGATGCGTCCGTCGCCACGCCGCGCGATGACGATGGGAAAAGGCGAGGACAGCAAAATGGCGTTCAGCCGCCCCTCGCTCGCCTGCAAAGCCGCGGTTTGGCGGCGCAGCGTGGTCATCACTCCGGCGAACCGCTCCACCCCCGCGCCGATGCGGTCGAACTCCTCCAGCAAGGCGGGCGGCAGAGCCACCGCCTGCGGGTTTCCCTGCAAGGCGTGCAGCGTGTCGCTGACGCGCAGCACCGGAGCCACCACATGGCGGCGCAGCAGCGCCGTCGCGATGCCCAGCAGCAGGACGGCCGCGGCGACCCCGGCCACCCCGGTCCACAAGCCGCGCCAGCCGTCCGCGACGATGCGGTCCGCCATCAACAGGGTGGTCACGGCGGCGTCGCTGGATAGACTGCCGGCCAGCGTCTTCAGTTGACGATAGGCGAGATCGCCGTCCTGCCGAACCTGGGCCAGCACGGAGAGACGCCCACGCTGCAGGTCGATCACCGCGTGTGCCGCCGTGAACTGGTCCAGGAGGATGGCGAGCCGGTTGGGCTGAGCCGCCGGCCCCGTCCTCATGCTGGAGAGGCTGCCCAGCAGGGCTTGCTGGTTGCGCAGCAGCCCGATGATCTCGCTGTCCACCAGCGCGAGCTGCTCCGCCGTTTCGCTGGCCGCCGCCTGCCCATAGAGCCGGCGCAGATGGTACAGGTTGCTGAGGAAGGCATAATCCTGGACCGCCTTGTCCGGCTCGGCCAGCAGCGCGGTGGCGCCGGCCAGCGCGTCGTCCGCCCCGGCCATCTGTTCGCGGATGCTGGCGGACAGCGCGTCGATCAGGTCGGCGCGATGGTTGCTGCGCCGCACGGCGTCCAGAGCGCGATCGAGCTTGTCCAAAACATCGGCATCGACCACCAGGGCGAATCGACTGGCCAACGCCTCCGCCTCCTCCAGGGCGGCGGCGCGGCGGGTGCGGTCCCGGCTGTTGAGGATCACCTCGGCCAGCCGGCTCAGCTCGGCGGCGGTCAGGGCATCGCGGTGTTGAGCGTCGACACGCGGCACGGTGACGGTGCGTGCCTCCTCCGCAATTCCGACGATGCCGACGAAGGCCGAACCCACCACGGCCGTCAGCACCCCCAACACCAGGACGAGGATGGCGGCGAGCATCATCGCCACAGCTTGCAAACGGGGCTTCCCCCTGGAGCGGTCGGCCACCGCAGCCGTTTGAACGTCGGGAATGAGAGCCGCATCATGGGCGATGGCTTTTCCGCTAACAGCCGCGCCGGCCGCCGCTACGATGTCCGCTACCCCGATGTCGCCCGGCTCCACCGGCCTATGATCGTCCATGCCACCGTTCCAGCGCACCATTCGGGACGCAACGTGCGACGGAAAACACCCCAAGGGGGTTTTCTATCGACATTGTGCACGCAACGGTAAATTAGCCCGACCCGGCGTTGTTCCTCCAGACGATTTTCCAAAATTCGGGGGGTGTTGAGCGGCGGCGCTCAGAAATTAGCTGCGGCGATAACCGAGTGCGGGGCTGGAAAAGCGGCGATTTCCTGGATGAGCTTTTGCCGGAGCGCCTCGACGAAGCTGCTGCGGTCCATCGCCGTCTTCACAAATCCGTTCACTCCACCGACGACGTTTTCCTGGTAATACTCTTCCAGCCACGGAAACTCGTCGAGGATGGCCAGGGCGTTGATGGTGATCCCCTGCCGCTCGACCCGGTCGCGGACGCCCGCAGGGTCCGGGCCGCTGTTGGAAAAGCCGTTCGACACGATGTCGATAACCTTGCGCGCGGCGTCGAAGCCGTTGCCGGCGAACAGCTTCGCCGATTCTTCGATGGCGCTGCCCAACGCCGTGGAGTCGCCCTGGAAACCGCGCGGCGCCTTGTCGATCCGGGTCGCGAAGGCGGCGACCTCCTCCGCGCTGGTCAGCGGAGTCCAGGGCACCAGGACGCGCAGGCTGTGCGGGCCGGAAAAGACCACCAGGGTCGCCGCGGTTCCACCCGCGGTCACCGCATCGCTGACATCCGGATCGCGGAAGGCCGCGGCGTGGCCCTGCAACTGGAACTCCAGATCCCCATCGGTGATCGAGGCCGACCCGTCGACGGCCAGCACCAGCTCCAGGGCGACACGACGCCCGCCGGGGGCCGGAGCCTTCTTCGCCTTAGGCTCCGCCCGCAGGGGTCCGGCAAGCCACACCCCGGCCAGGAATGCCGGCAGGGCCAGGATCGATCGCCGCCTCATGTCGCTCAGTCCACCTTCCGTCTATGCGTGTGCCAGCGCGTGACGCACCACCTTCATCATGACGGAGGGAAGAGCCTGCCCGCCCAGTCGGTCCACCGGAACCCACAGCCCCTCGGCCATCCGCCAGCCGTCGCCGGCCTTGCCCGTGACCACCTCAAGGTCGAGGTGAAAATGGCTGAAAGTATGGCGGACCACGCCCGGCAGGCGGCGCCAGGTCAAATCCAGCGGGGCCGCCGCCGCGATCTCGGCATCGCTCGGCGCATGGCCGGCCCAGGGGGTGGAGGGGACCTCGGTCATGCCGCCCAGCAACCCCTCCTCCGCCCGGCGGCGCAGCAGCACGTCCCCCTCCGGGTTCAGCAGCCAGAAGGCGACGCCGCGCCGGGTCGGCTTGTCCGCCTTGGCGACCTTGCGTGGAAGCTGCTCCTGGATGCCGGCGGCGCGGGCGGCGCACCAGTCCGACCAGGGGCAGAGCATGCATTTCGGCTTGCGCGGCGTGCAGACCGTGGCGCCCAGATCCATCATCGCCTGGGCGTAGTCGCCGGGCCGCTCGTCCGGCGTCAGGAGGGCGGCCAGCGCGCGCAGCTTGGGCTTCACGCCGGGAAGCGGTTCCTCGACGGCGAACACGCGGGAGACCACCCGCTCCACGTTGCCGTCCACCACCGTCGCCTTGTGGCCGAAGGCGATGGCGGTGATCGCCGCCGCGGTGTAGGCGCCGATGCCCGGCAATTCCAGCAGAGCCACCTCCTTGTCGGGAAAGCGCCCCGCCCGCTCCGTCGCCACCACCTGCGCGCATTTGTGCAGGTTGCGCGCCCGCGCGTAATAGCCGAGCCCGGCCCAGGCCACCAGAACATCATCCAGCGGCGCCGCCGCGAGGTCGCGCACCGTCGGCCAGCGCTCCGTGAAGGCGCGGAAGTAGGGGGCCGCCGCGGGCACCGTGGTCTGCTGCAGCATGATCTCCGACAGCCAGACCCGGTAGGGGTCGGCGACCTCCCCCGGCTTGGCGCGCCAGGGCAGGTCGCGGCGGTTGTGATCGTACCAAGTTAGCAGCCGTGGGGCGGCGTCCCTGGGGGCGCTTTTTGGGGCGGTGTGGGGAGACGTCGTCATGGCGGCAAGACATAGGGCGAACCGGGACGCCGATAAAGGCCTGCCGATAACGGGGCACCCGCGGGCACGCTGGCGAAGTCCGGTCCGCTTGCGCTAGGGTGCGCGGACGATCACCAGAAAGCCCCGACCAGGAAGCCTTGACATGAACGGACCGCGGCGTATCGGCCAGACCGTCCCCGAGGTGGCCGGAAAGGCGCTGGGCAAGCGCGGGCTGGCCTTCGGCTCGCTCATCAACGACTGGCCGTCCATCGTCGGCCACCAGCTGAGCCTTCGCACCGCCCCCGACAAGCTGAGCTTCCCGCGCGGCAAGCGGGAGGACGCCGTCCTGCACATCCGCGCCATGGGCGCCATCGCGCTGGAGCTTCAGCATCTGGAACCGCAGATCGTGGAGCGGATCAACAGCTTCTTCGGCTACCGCGCGGTGGCGAAGATCAAGCTGATCCACGCCGCCCCTTTGACCATACAGAAGCCGACGGTGCGCCCGCGCGACCTGACCATGGACGAGGAACTGTCGGTGATGACCACCACCGCGACGGTGGAGGATGAGGAGTTGCGGGCCACGCTGGAGCGCTTCGGGCGCTCGCTTCTGGCCCGCCCGCGTCCGGCACCGCGCCGCCGCTAGCCATCATGCGATCCCTTGGCGCAAGAGCCGGCTCGGGCTGGGCCATACTCTTGCCGCAAAAGGGGAGTTTCGATTATACCATCAACATCTGGTAGGGATGAGGCCAAAGTGAACCGCAACCTTTTGGGCATCGTTGCTCTGATCGCGGTCGGCATGACGCTGATCGTCGGGCTCGCCGTCGTCGGCTCCCGGCCGTCGAACGGGCAGACTCTGCCCGTGCAGACGGCACCGGTGCAGATGGCGCAGGCTCCCGCCGTTTCGACCGCCGACCTGCTGGCCGACCGGGTGCTCGGCAACCCCAACGCGCCGGTGACGATCCTCGACTACTCGTCGATGACCTGCCCGCATTGCGCCGCCTTCCACACCGAGACGCTGCCGAAGATCAAGGAAGCCTACATCGACACCGGCAAGGCGAAGCTGATCTTCCGCGACTTCCCCTTCGACCAGACGGCGCTGCGCGCTTCCATGCTGGCCCGCTGCGCTCCGGCGGAGCGTTACTACCCGCTGCTCGACGTGCTGTTCAAGAGCCAGGGCCAGTGGAGCCGCGCCGCCGATCCGGTCAAGGCGCTGGCCCAACTCGGTAAACTCGCCGGCATGAGCGAGCAGACCATCAGCGCATGCATGGCCAATCAGGCGCTGGAAAACGGCATCCTGCAGAGCCGTCTGGTCGGCCAGGACAAGTACAAGGTGGAGGCCACCCCGACCTTCGTCCTCAACGAGGGCGCGGCCACCATCAGCGGCGCGCAGTCCTTCGAGACCTTCGCCGCCGCCATCGACAAGCTGGTGAAGTAAGGACCGGGCAGAAGGCTTCGATCCCGTGCACTTCACGCGCCTCCGCCTGTCCGGCTTCAAGTCGTTCGTCGACGCCACCGATCTGGTGATCGAGCCGGGCATGACCGGCATCGTCGGCCCCAACGGCTGCGGCAAGTCGAATCTGGTGGAGGCGCTGCGCTGGGTGATGGGGGAAACCTCCGCCAAGCGCATGCGCGGCGACGACATGGACGACGTCATCTTCGGCGGCACGGCCAATCGTCCGGCGCGCAATCTGGGCGAGGTCGCCCTCCTCATCGACAACCGCACGCGCACCGCCCCCGCCGGCTTCAACGAGCACGACGAGCTGGAGGTGACGCGGCGGATCGAGCGGGGCAACGGCTCCGACTACCGCATCAACGGCAAGCTGGTGCGGGCCCGCGACGT
Organism: Azospirillum brasilense; assembly: GCF_001315015.1. Lineage (NCBI taxonomy): Bacteria > Pseudomonadati > Pseudomonadota > Alphaproteobacteria > Rhodospirillales > Azospirillaceae > Azospirillum > Azospirillum brasilense. The sequence goes on from NZ_CP012915.1 coordinate 1,251,100, forward strand.
CCAGCTCCTCTTCGCCGACAACGCCTCGGGCGCCGCCTCCCCGGCGCTGGTCAGCCAGGGCAAGGTCGGCCAGATCATCAACGCCAAGCCGCAGGACCGCCGCATGCTGCTGGAGGAGGCGGCGGGCATCACCGGCCTGCACTCCCGCCGGCACGAGGCGGAACTGCGGCTGAAGGCGGCCGAAGCCAACCTCATGCGCCTCGACGACGTGATCGGGGCCATGGACACCCAGCTTCAAAGCCTGAAGAAACAGGCGCGGCAGGCCGCCCGCTACCGCAACCTGTCGGAGCAGATCCGCAAGGCGGAGGCGGTGCTCTGGCACCTGCGCTGGATCGCCCATGAAGGCGAACTGGCGCGCGCCCGCGGCGCCTTCGCCAAGGCCGAGGGCGCGGTGCGGGAGCTGATGCTGGCGGTCACCCAACTGACCACCCGCCGCACCGATGACGCCGCCGGGTTGCCGGAGAAGCGCCAGACCGAGGCGGCGGAGGCAGCGGCCCTGCAACGGCTGGTCATCGCCAAGGAACAGCTCGACGCCGAGGAGAAGCGGGTCGCCGAGCAGCAGCGCGCCCTGCTCTCCCGCCTTCAGCAGATCGCCGGCGACCTCGGCCGCGAGGAGGCTCTGGCCGCCGACGCCGGCGACGCCCTGGCCCGGCTGGAGGCCGAGCGCGACCGGCTTCTCGAAGCCCAGGCCGACGAGGAGATGCTGGAGGAGGCCGCGCGCGACGCGCTGGCCGACGCGCGGGAGGCGGTGGACGCGCTCGACCGCGAGCTGACCCGCCTGACCGAGCAAACCGCCGCCGACGAGGCCCGCCGCGCCGCCACCCTGCGGCAGGTCGCTGATTTTGAAACACGCGCTGCCGGGCTCGCCAAGCGCCTCGCCGAACAGCAGGCGCAGCGCGACGCGCTGGAGCGCGAGATCGCCGCCCGCGCCGATGTGGCTGAGTCCGAACTGGCCGTCGAACTGGCCGAACAGCGGTTGGAGGACGCCCGCGAGGCCGCCGAACGGGCCGAGCGCACCAAGACCGACGCCGAGCCCGCCCAAGCCCGCGCCCGCGAGGCCCTACAAACCGCCGAATCCGCCCGCGCCAAGCTGAAGGCGGAGGAGAAGGCGCTGGCCGAGCTGCTCTCCGCCGGGGCGGGCGACCTGTTCCCGCCGCTGGTCGATGCGGTGACCGTCGCTCCGGGCTACGAGGGCGCCCTGGCGGCAGCGCTGGGCGACGCGCTGACCGCTCCGCTGGACGAGGCCGCCCCGGTCCATTGGCGTAGCCTGCCGCCCTACCCGGCCGCCGCCGCCCTGCCCGCCGGGGCTGAGCCGCTGGCCGACCGCGTGCAGGGACCGGACGCCGCCGCCCGCGCCCTGTCGCACATCGGCGTTGTCGCCGACGACGCGGCGGGCGCGGCCCTGGCCGCCGGCCTCGCCCCCGGCCAGACCCTGGTCAGCCGCGACGGCGGGGCATGGCGCTGGGACGGGTTGACCGTTCAAGCGGGCGCGCCAACCGCCGCCGCCGTCCGCCTGAAGCAGCGCAACCGCCTGAACGAGCTGCGCGGCGAGTTGGACCTCGCCGACGAGCGGCTGGAGGTCGCCCGCGACGCCCTGGACGAGGCCAAGCGCGCCGTCGAGGAAGCCGCCCAGGCCGACCGCCGCGCCCGCGACGCGGTGCGCGAGGCCTTCACCGGGGTGACCGCCGCCCGCGACCGCCACGCCAAGCTGGCCCGCGAGGCCGACGCCGCCGCATCGAAGCTGGCGGCCGTGGTCGACGGCATCGCGCGGCTGGAAACCGACCGGCAGGAGGCCGAGGCCGCCCTGGAGGAGGCGCGGGAGCTGCTGGACGCCCTGCCCGACTCGCGCGAGGGCCGCGACGCCGTCAACGACCGCCGCGCCACCCTCGCCGAACACCGCACCGTCCTGGCCGAGAAGCAGAACGCGCTGGACCGCCTGACCCGCGAGGCGCAGTCCCGCCGCCAGCGTCTGGCCGCCATCCAGCAGGACGTCGCCTCCTGGGGCACCCGCTCCGCCGGTGCGGGCGGGCGCGTGGCCGAACTGAAGCAGCGCGCCGCCGCCGCCGAAGCCGACCTCGCCCAGTTGCAAAGCCGCCCGGCGGCGATCGAGGCCGACCGTCAGGCGCTGCTCGGCCGGATCAGCGAGGCCGAACGCGCCCGTAAGCGCGCCGCCGATTCCCTGGCCGAAGCCGAGAACCGGCTGGCCGAGACCGAAAAGCTGTTGAAGCAGGCCGAGTCCGGTTTGGCCGACGCCCGCGAGGCCCGCGCCCACGCCGAGGCCGCCGTCTCCGCCGCGCTGCAGAACGGCCAGACCCTGACGGAGCGCATCGCCGAGCGGCTGAACTGCCGCCCCGAACAGACCCGCGCCGCCGCCGACCTTCCCGCCGACGAGGCGATGCCCGACGTGGCGGTCGTGGAATCGCGCCTCGACAAGCTGACCCGCGAGCGGGAGAACATGGGGCCGGTCAATCTGCGCGCCGAGATCGAGGCCGCGGAGCTGGAAACGCAGATCGGCACGCTGCAGACCGAGCGCGAGGATCTGGTCAGCGCCATCGCCCGCCTGCGCCAGGGCATCGCCAGCCTGAACCGCGAGGCGCGGGAGCGTCTGGTCGCCTCCTTCGACACCGTGAACCGCAACTTCCAGGAGCTGTTCATCCGCCTGTTCGGCGGCGGCAAGGCGCATCTGGAGCTGGTCAACGCCGAGGACCCGCTGCAGGCGGGGCTGGAGATCTACGCCAGCCCGCCGGGCAAGAAGCTGCAAGTGCTGTCGCTGCTGTCCGGCGGCGAGCAGGCCTTGACCGCGCTGTCGCTCCTGTTCGCCGTCTTCCGCTCCAACCCCGCGCCGATCTGCGTGCTGGACGAGGTCGACGCGCCGCTGGACGAGGCCAACGTCGGGCGCTTCTGCGATCTGGTCGAGGACATCGCGCGGGAGGGCAACACCCGCTTCCTCATCATCACCCATCACCGCCTGACCATGGCCCGCGTGGACCGGCTGTTCGGCGTGACCATGGTCGAGCGGGGCGTGTCGCAACTGGTCAGCGTGGACCTGCAAAAGGCCGAGGAACTGCGCGGCGCGGCGTAACCGGCCCCGATCTCCCATCCGCAGGCTTTCACGGCTTCATTCCGCTCCCTCTGACGCATAAGATGACGCGGATGAACGACCGGCCCGGTCGCCGGAAAGGGAGAATGGACGTGGAACGGGTGGATTTCCTGATCGTCGGCGGCGGCATGGCCGGCGCCTCGGCGGCCTATGAGCTGGCGGCGCACGGCAGCGTCGCCGTTCTGGAGCGGGAGAGCCAGCCCGGCTACCACTCCACGGGCCGGTCGGCGGCGCTCTACACCCAAACCTATGGGCATCCGGTGGTCCGCGCGCTGACGGTGGCGAGTTGGGACTTCTACACCAACCCGCCGGACGGCTTTTCGGAGCACCCGCTTCTGACTCCGCGCGGCGTCCTGCTGATCGGGCGGGCCGACCAGACCGCCGCGCTGGACCGCGACTTCGCCGAGGGGCGCCGCCTGACCCCGACCGTCGAACGCCTCGACCGCGCCGAGACGCTGGCCCGCGCGCCCTTCCTGAACCCCGATTACGTGGATGGCGCGGTGTGGGAGCCGGAGGCCATGGACATGGACGTCCACGCCATCCACAGCGGTTATCTGCGGGGGCTGAAGGCGCGCGGCGGGCGGCTGGTGACCGATGCCGGAGTGACGGCGCTGGAACGGCGCGACGGGCTGTGGATCGCCTCCACCCCGGCGGGTGATTTCGCCGCGCCGGTGCTGGTCAACGCCGCTGGCGCCTGGGCCGACGTTCTGGCGGGGATGGCCGGCGCGCGCGCCGTCGGGCTGGTGCCGAAGCGGCGCACCGCCATCACCTTCGATCCCGTGTTCGCCGATCCGGCAGACGGGGCGGGACTCGCCGGTTGGCCGATGACCATCGATGTGGACGAGCGGTTCTACATGAAGCCGGAGTCGGGCCGGCTGCTACTCTCCCCCGCCGACGAGACGCCCGTGGAGCCATGCGACGTTCAACCGGAGGAGTTGGACATCGCCGTCGCCATCGACCGCATGGAACAGGCGGTGCGCTTTTCCGTTCGACGTATCACGCACAAATGGGCGGGTCTGCGCAGCTTCGTCGCCGACAAGGTGATGGTGGCGGGCTACGACGAGTCGGTGGATGGCTTCTTCTGGCTGGCCGGCCAGGGCGGCTACGGCATCCAGACGGCGCCGGCCATGGGCCGCACCGCGGCGGCCCTGGCGACCGGACGCGGCCTGCCGCCGGAGGTTGCGGCCCTCGGCGTGCGTGCGGAGGATCTGGCGCCGGCCCGGCTGCGGCGCCCCTGACAGGAGACACGGCGATGCGCGGGACGATGAGCGGAAGCGGTTTCGTTGCGGTTCTTCTGACCACCGGCCTTCTGGGCGGCTGCGCCAACCCAGCCGCCGATCAGGCGATGGTCGCGCAGAACGCGCTGATCGGCATGCCGAAGCAGACGCTGCTGTCCTGCGCCGGGGTTCCGGAACGACAGACCACCGCCGGGGATCTGGAATTCTTCACCTACCGCAGCAACCGGCTGTATTCCTACCCGTCCTGGGGCGGCTATGGCGGCTACTGGGGCTATCCCTACGGCGCCTGGGGCGGCTACGGCTATGACGTGAGAAGCGTCGACTGCGATGCGACTTTCACCCTGCGCAATGGCGCGGTGGAACGCATCGTCTATGGCGGATCATCCAGCGGCGGAAGCCGACTCGGCCAGTGCTACGCAATCGTACAGAACTGCCTGTCGCAAGTCCCTTCACAGTCACCACAACCCTCCATGGCCCCAGCGCGTTAAGAGTTCCAGTCCATGCGACAACTCGTCGCTGTTGCAAAGCCGCCGCACCATGACGGATTGGTTGAGCTGCCATAGCAACCCTAGAAAAACTCTGGTAATACATCTCCAGGCATTAAGCCAAAAAAACGACATCAGCTAATTCTGCCCTGGAGCGAATCCCATGACTTTCCTGAAGCGCGCCGCCGCCGCCCTGCTGGCGACCACGGCTCTTGCCGCCGTTTCCTCCCCGTCGCTGGCCCAGGATTTCAAGGGCAAGTCCGCCGGTGACATCCTGGTGCGCGCGCGCGCCCTGGCCGTGATCCCGCAGGAAAATGGTGACCTGATCGGCGGCGGTCCGTTCGGCGGCAGCAACATCGGCAGCGTGGATATCGAGAACGATTACATCCCCGAACTCGACGTCTCCTACTTCATCACCGACAACATCGCGCTGGAGCTGATCGCCGGCACCACGCGTCACAAGGTTTCCGGTTCGCTGATCACCGGCCACGACATCGACGTGGGCAAGGTCTCGCTCCTGCCGCCGACCCTGACCGCCCAGTACCACTTCTTCACGAAGGAGCGTGTCAGCCCGTACGTCGGCGCCGGCATCAACTACACCTGGTTCTACGACGAGACCGCCGCCCGGAGCACCAACGCGGACGGCTTCACGACCAACACCGTCGACTATAAGAACCGCTTCGGCTGGGCTCTGCAGGCTGGTGTCGACGTCGCCCTGACCGGCAACTGGTCGCTGAACCTTGACGTCAAGAAGATCTTCCTGAAGACCGACGTGACCGCCAACGTCAGCGGCGTTCCGGTCACCTCGGACGTCAAGATCGATCCGTGGCTGATCGGCATCGGCGTCGGCTACCGCTTCTAATCAGCTTCTGCGGGGCCTCCCATGGGAGGCCCCGCAAGGCCATGGGATTCAGGCCGGCTACCTCGAAAGGGGTATCCGGCCTGTTCCTTTTTGCGACTTCCTAGAGCGGCAACAGTGGGTGAGCATTCCCTTTCGTGAATCCGCGCGGGAGGAAGCACAGCCATGCACATTGCCGCCGTCTTAAAGAGGAAGGGCACGGAGATCATCACCGCCAATCCGGAGGACCGGATCGACGCGGTCGCCCGCAAGCTCGCCCAACACAAAATCGGCGCCGTTCTGGTGATGAGGGATGACGGCCGGCCCGCCGGTATCCTGTCGGAACGCGACATTGTCCGCGCCGTGGCCGCGGATGGCGCCGCCGCCCTGGAGCGGCCCGTCGGCGATCTGATGACCCGCGACCTCGTCACCGGAAGCCCGGCCGACACGGTGTCCCAGATCATGGGCGTGATGACGCAGCGCCGCATCCGCCATCTGCCGATCCTGGAGGACGGCGAACTCGTCGGGCTGGTCAGCATCGGCGACATCGTGAAGGCGCGGCTGGACGACGCAGAACTGGAGGTCGAGTCCCTGCGCGGCTACGTCGCCGGAATGGGATAAGGCGACGCCACCAGCCTAAAAACGAAAACACCCGCGGGAGATCCCGCGGGCGTTTTCAAAGGTAGAACAGCCGGACAGCCAGTCTGGACGGTCAGGCGGAGTGCGACTGCGGAAAGGCCATGGCGGCCTGGGTGCGGTTGCGCACACCCAGCGACTTGAAGATCGCGGTCATGTGGATCTTCACCGTGCCTTCCGACAGGCCCAGCTCATGGGCGATCTGCTTGTTGGACTTGCCTTCGCGCAGGCGGTCCAGAACCTCGCGCTGACGCTGGGTCAGCAGATGGTCGAGTTGCGGGTCGCTGGGCGGGATGGCGCCGACGCGCACCTCCGTCTCCCCAGACTCGCGCAGCACAGTCGGCGGCACATAGACGCCACCGGAGAAGATGAGATCCAGCGCGCTCAGCATGATTTTCACGCTGGAGGATTTCGGGATGTAGCCTGCAGCGCCATGCTCCAGCGCGTCGCGGACGTCGTGATGCGCTTCGGACGCCGACACGACCACGACTTTGGAGTCGGGCTGCTTTCCCCGCAGGTCTTGGATGCCGGAGAAACCGGGCCAACCGGGCATGCGCAGATCGGTCAGAACGAGATCGTAGGTCTCGCCCTTGCCAGCCTTTTCCAGAAGCTCATCAAAGTTGCTGGCTTCCTCAAAGCTGGCACCCTCCTTCAGCTGCTCAAGCAGCCTGCGCAATCCCTCCCGGAAAAGCACATGGTCGTCTCCGATCAGGATTTTCATCTGGTGGTGCCCCCGTACTCAGTGCTTTCAATGGTCCGAACGTACAGCCCTGACACAAGGCCAGTGTTCCAACCCTCAGTTTCGGAAAAAATGCAGGCCATTTTCAAGCATCATATGACCCAATTCCAAAAGGTATAGAAAGTCCTTATGCAGGGTAATGTCACATCAGATGTACCACGTTTCGGTGGGGGTGGACAACCCGAATTTAACCTTTGTCACATTGCAGGCTCTGAGCAATGGCATTGCCGCGTGACAGCAATATCCATTTTATGCGACCTCCACCCATGACGAAAGTGAGCACGAATGTATCAGGCCACCGGGTTGCTCATGACAAAGAACCGTGGTTTTCATACTTTCTATCTTTCGCATCTCTCGAAGCGAAAGGGCCGGAACGGGTGAAGCATACACCGATCCCGGCCCAAAGACATAGACCCCGTAAGGCTGATCCTCAGAAGGCGGCCTCCTCCATCTCCATCAGTGGCTTGGACCCGGCCATGATGGTGATGAACAGGGCGTTGGTCTGCGGCAGCAGTTTCGCCATGTAGAAACGGGCCGTCCTGATCTTGGCCTCAAGGAAGATCGCATTGCCCTCCCCTGCCGCCAATTTTGCCGTGGCGGCCTTGACCATCTTCAGCCACATCCAGCCCAGCGCCACCAGACCGAACAGTCGCAGATAATCGGTGGCGGCGGCCCCCGCCTCCTCCGGGTCCTTCAGCCCCTTCTGCGCGATGATGGCGGTCGCCTGTTGGAGCTTGGCGAAGGCCTTGGCCAGCGGCAGCACGAACTCGGCCAGTTCCTCCCTCTCCATGTCGGCCTCGATCTCGGCCCCGACAGGGTGGAAGAAGCGGCGCAGCAGCCGGCCCATATCCTGCGGCAGCTTGCGCCCCACGAGGTCCAGCGCCTGAATGCCGTTGGTGCCCTCGTAGATCTGACAGATGCGGGCGTCGCGGACATACTGCTCCACCCCGGTTTCCCAGATGAAGCCGTGGCCGCCATGCACCTGCACGGCGATGTTGGCCGACTCGAAGCCGATGTCGGTGAACAGCGCCTTGACGATCGGCGTCATGAGCTGGACGAACTCGTCCGCCTCCTTGCGCGTCTTTTCGTCGGCGTGCTTCTCCGCCACGTCCAGCTTGTAGCCGACCAGGGCGCCCAGAGCGCGCGCGCCCTCGGTGTAGGCGCGGGCGGTCAGCAGGTTCCGCCGCACGTCGGGATGCACGATGATCGGATCGGCGGGCTTGTCGGGGTGCGCCGTGCCTTTCAGGGAGCGGCCCTGGAGCCGTTCCTTCGCATAGGCCACCGCGTTCTGGTAGCTGACCTCGGCCACCCCCAGCCCTTGGATGCCGACGGCGAGGCGGGCCGCGTTCATCATCACGAACATCGCCCGCATGCCCTTGTGCGGCTCGCCGACCAGCCAGCCGGTGGCGTCCTCGAAGTTCATCACGCAGGTGGCGGACGCCTTGATGCCCATCTTGTGCTCGATGGAGCCGCAGGCGACACCGTTGCGCGGGCCGACCGAACCGTCCTCCTTGGGCAGGAATTTGGGCACCAGGAACAGGCTGATGCCGCGCGTCCCGGCCGGCGCATCGGGCAGGCGCGCCAGCACGAGGTGCAGGATGTTCTCGGTCAGGTCATGCTCGCCGGCGGAGATGAAGATCTTCGTGCCGGTGATCTTGTGGCTGCCGTCCTCCTGCGGGACCGCCTTCGTGCGGATCAGCCCCAGGTCGGTGCCGCAATGGGGCTCCGTCAGGCACATGGTGCCCGCCCAGGTGCCGTCCACCAGCCGGCCTAGGAAGCGCTGCTTCAACTCCTCGGAGCCATAGGTGGAGAGCGCGTTGTAGGCCCCCAGCGACAGGCCCGGATACATGCCGAAGCTGAGGTTGGCGGAGCAGATGAACTCCTCCAGCATAGTGTTCACCAGCTTCGGCAACCCCTGCCCGCCATAGGCCGGATCGCAGGACAGACCCTGCCAGCCCGCCTCGATGTACGTGCTGTACGCCTCCTTGAAGCCCTTGGGCGTACGCACCACGCCATTCTCGAACGTACAGCCCTCCCCGTCACCAGACTGGTTCAGCGGGAACAGCACCTCCTCGCACAGCTTGGCGCCTTCTTCCAGGACCTGGGCGATCAGGTCGGGGGTGGCGTCCTCGTAACCCGGCAGTTCGGCCAGCTTGCCCGCGCCGACGATCTCGTCGAGGACGAAGCGGACATCCTCCAGCGGAGCCTTGTAGATCGGCATTGCTCAATCCTCCCCCATCAGTTCCGCAGCGGCTTGCCGGTGGTCAGCATGTGCTCCACCCGGTCGATGGTGCCCTCGGTGCGCACCAGCTCCATGAAGGCCTTGCGCTCCAGCGCCAGCATCTGGTCCTCGGTCACCGGCTGGGTGACGTCGGCCTTCGGACCGCCGGTCAGGATGCCGGCCAGCTTGCCGCAGACGACCATGTCGTGCGGCGTCGCCTTGCCCTGCAACGCGAAGCCTTCGAGGAACAGCTCCAGCGCGGCACGCCCGTTGGGGCCGGGCAGCGTGTAGGTGACCTTCACGGGCGGGGTGTAGTTCGCGGCCAGTTCCAGCGCCTTGGCCTTGGCGTCGGCCAGCAGGCGGTCGCGGTTCATGGTGATGCCGTCGCCGGGGCGCAGGTACAGCAGGTCCTTGGCCTCCGCCGCCGACTTGGCGACCTTGGCGAGGCTGATGGTCTCGAAGGCCCCGGCGATCGGCGGCATCGGACCCTTGGGAGTCTTCGGGTTGGCGGCGTGGCGGGCCAGCATCTCGGTGCAACCGCCCCAGCCGGGGATCAGCCCGACGCCGACCTCGACCAGCCCCATGTAGGTCTCGGCGTGGGCCTGCACATGGTCGGAGTGCAGCAGGATCTCGCAGCCGCCGCCGAGCGCCATGCCGCTGGGCGCCGACACCACCGGGAAGGGGGCATACTTCAGGGCGCGGTAGGCGCGCTGGCCGCCCTCCACCAGCTCCTCGATCTGCGGCCACAGCCCGACATTCAGGGCGAACAGGGCGAGGCCGAGGTTGGCGCCGACCGAGAAGTTGTCGGCCTCATTGTGGATGACCAGCGCCTTCCAATCCCCTTTTCCGTCGCCGATCAGCTTCATCGCCTTGCCGTAGGCGGCCATGACATCGCCGTCCAGCGCGTTCATCTTGCTGGTGAACTCGACGCACAGCACACCGTCGCCGATGTCCCACAGGCTGGCCGAGCCGTTCTTCCACACCGGCTTCGACGCCCGCTTGATGTCCGACAGCAGCAGAACGCCGTCCGGACGCACCACCGTGTCATAGAGGCCGGCGGTGGTCAGATGCTGGAGCTTGCCGTCCTCCACCCGGTAGAAGGGCCGCCCGGCGGCCTGCTCGACCAGCGGCGGGACGGGGATGCCCTCGCTGCGGCAGAGGTCGGCGAACCAGGCGGTGCCCAGCCGGTCGATCAGCTCGAAAGGCCCCTGCTTCCAGTTGTAGCCAAGCCGCATGCCCTCATCGACCGCGACGATGCTATCGGCGATCTCCGGCACCAGCGACGCGGCGTAGGCCAGCGTGTGGGCCAGCACCCGGCGGGCGTATTGCCCGGTCCTGTCGGGGAAGTCGGCCAACGCCCGCAGGTCCCGCCCGGCGGCGGACACGCTCTCCAGCTTCGGCTTGTCGGAGCGGCGGTAGGCGCCGGTGGTCAGGTCGATGGCCTCCTTGACCTTGGCGCCGCCGTCCCGGTTCAGGCGGTAGAAGCCGCCCTTGCCCTTGCGGCCGGTGTAACCCTCCGCGATCATCTTGGTGATGACGGGGTGCTCGCGGAAGGCGGCGCGGTAGGGATCGTTCTCCGGCAGGGTCGCCAGCAGGCTCTTGGCGATGTGCGGCATCAGGTCCAGCCCGACGAGATCGACCAGACCGAACACGCCGGTCTTCGGGATGCCCATGGGGCGGCCCACAATGGCGTCGGCCTCCTCCACCGTCAGGCCGAGATCGACGGCGGCGTTGATCGCCGTCTGGATCCAATAGACGCCGATGCGGTTGGCGATGAAGCCCGGCGTGTCCTTGCAGCGGACCACGCCCTTGCCCAGCGCGCGGTCGCCGACGTCGGCGACGGCGGCCAGCGCGTCAGGCCGGGTGGCCTCGCCACCGACGATCTCCAGAAGCCGCATGTAGCGCGGCGGGTTGAAGAAGTGGGTGATCAGGAAGTCGCGCTTGAAGGCGTCCGACTGCCCCTCGACCAGCACGCCCAGCGGGATGGTCGAGGTGTTGGACGACACCACGGAGCCCGCCTTGCGCACCGGGTCGATGCGGCGGTAGAGGTCGGCCTTGACCGCCGGGTTCTCGACGATGGCTTCGACGATCCAGTCGACGTCGGCCAGCAGGGCGAGGTCGTCCTCCAGATTGCCCGGAGTCACCAGCCGGGCGTTCTTCGGGTGCATGAAGGGCGCGGGGTCGGTCTTCAGGAGCCTCTGGATGGCCCCCTTGGCGATGGCGCTGCGGTCGTCACCCTCCTTGGCGGGGATGTCGAGCAGGACGACGGGGATGCCGGCGTTCGCGAAATGGGCGGCGATGCCGCTGCCCATCACGCCGGAGCCGATCACGGCGGCGCGTTTGATCTGCATGGTTGGTGCCTCCCTGTGCCGCCGCCGTCAGACCGCTTCCAGAACCGTGGCGATGCCCTGGCCGCCGCCGATGCACTGGGTGGCCAGGGCGAATTGCTTGCCCTCGCGCTTCAGCAGGGCCGCGGCCTTGCCGGTGATGCGGGCGCCGGTGGCGCCGAGCGGGTGGCCGAGCGCGATGGCGCCGCCGTCCAGATTCACCTTGGCCGGGTCGATGTCGAGGTCGCGCATGCAGGCGATGGCCTGGGCGGCGAAGGCCTCGTTCAGTTCGATCACGTCGATGTCGCGGATGGACAGGCCGGCGCGCGCCAGCGCCTTCTGCGCCGCCGGGACCGGGCCGAGCCCCATCACCTCCGGCGCGCAGCCGGCCACCGCGACCGAGCGGATGCGGGCGAGGATCGGCAGACCGTTGGCCTTGGCGTAGGCCTCCGTCGTCACCAGCACCGCCGAGGCGCCGTCCGTCAGGGGGGAGGAGGTGCCGGCGGTGACCGAGCCGTCGGCCAGGAAGGCGGGCTTCAGGCCGCTCAGCGTCTCGCCGCTGGTGCCGGGGCGGATGCAGCCGTCGCGCTCCACGAGGCCAGCGGCGGTCTGGATGGCGACGATCTCCTCGGCGAGGCGCCCGGCCTGCTGGGCCGCGGCGGCCTTGGCGTGGGACTCGGCGGCCATCGCCTCCTGGTCGGCGCGGGAAATTTCATAGCGGCGGGCGACGTTCTCCGCCGTGACGCCCATCGAGCAGTAGGCTTCCGGATAATGGTCCTTCAGGCCCGGATGGGGCAGCGGGTTGTAACCCATCATCGGGACGCGGCTCATCGATTCGATGCCCCCGCACAGGAAGACCTCGCCCGCCCCCATCTGGATGGCGCCGGCCGCCTGATGGATCGCCTGCATGGAGGAGCCGCAGTAGCGGTTGATCGTGGTGGCCCCGGCGGTCAGCGGCAGCTTCGCCAGGAAGGACACGGTGCGGGCGATGTTCATGCCCTGCTCGCCCTCGGGGAAGGCGCAGCCGACGACCACATCCTCGATGTCCTGCGGGTTGACGCCCGTGCGCTCGACCAGCGCCGCGACGACATGGGCCAGCAGGTCGTCGGGGCGGACCTTCGCCAGCTCGCCCTTGTTGGCGAAGGCGAAGGGGGAACGGGCGTAGCCGGCGATGACGACCGGATTGGCGGGCGTGGTCAAAGGCGCCGAGGTCATGGTTGCGTGTCCTCCGGGAAGTGCGTCTCCGTGATTCCGTTCCTGCGGAAATGGTCGGAGATCTGGGTGTCGATGATGCGCAGTTCACCCAGCGTCTGCTGGACGTCCTGAAGCTGCCGTTCCAGGTCGGCGATGCGGCGGCGGGCGATGCGCTGCATGAAGCGCATCTGCTCCTTCTGGATCTCGTCCGCGTCGTAGAGGGTGAGGAATTCCTTGATCTCGGCGAGGCTGAAGCCCAGCCGCTTGCCCCGGCAGATCAGCGCGAGGCGCGCGCGGTCGCGGTGGCCGTAGACGCGGGAGGTGCCGTCGCGCTGCGGCGCCAGCAGCCCTTCGTCCTCGTAATGGCGGATGGTGCGGTGAGTCAGCCCGAACTCGTCGGCCAGTTCACCGATGGCGAAGGAGCGCCCGGCGCCGTCCGCGCCGGAGGCGAGTCCGTCGTCGTCACGTGCGCCCAGCCCCATCAACCTTGCGGGTTGCGGCATTCCCCACCCTTCCCTTTATCGTCATTGGTTGACGTTTACGTAAAGGTAAGGCGCTTGCCATTTGCTGTCAAGCGGGCAGCCTGCTCTACTTCCGATGCCCATCCGGGGTGCGGCGCGGGCGCGCTGTGACAGCATGCCACGGGCAGTAAACATCCCCAGCTATGGCAGGCTCGGGGCATTCAACAAAAAACCGCCGACGAACCCGGGCCAGGAATGCTCGGACGCAACGGCCGGTTACAGGGCAGGACAAACCGGAGTCACGGCAAGCAGGGTTGGGACAGCCGATGTCGTCGCGCGCCATCGTATCGCTGGGCGTCTGGATACTCGCCATGGTGCTGATCGGCACCCTGACGGTCGGGGTCGCGTTGCTGTTCTACGTGGCGCTGACCGCCTTCTTTGCGGTCGTGGTGGCCATCCTGATGCTCGTCACCCGCCAGCGCGACGACGAACACAAAAAGATCGTCTGAGACCGGCCGAACCGGAAAAGCCAGCGAAAGAGCCCGTCCGGGAAAAGCAAAAGCCCCCTCGCCCGCGCGCGGCGGACGATGGGGCTTTTTCCATTCGGCCGCTTACTCCGGCAGGACGCGCAGGCGCGACGCGGCGGTGCGGGCAGACTGGTGCGGACGGTAAAGGTCTTCCACCGTCGCACCGGGCTGGGCGTAATCGCCGGGCGTTACCGCGCGCACCAGATAGACCAGCCGGAAGCGCGGCGCCTGCTTGGTCATGTCCAGCGCGGCGACGAAGCGGTCGTCACGGTAATCGACGGCGCGGGGCGCGGTCAGCTCGCCCAGCCAGGACAGGTCGCCCAGCGGCGCCCCGCCCCCGGCGAAGCGGGCGGCCTCGATCTCGAAGCCGGCGGGCAGAGGGTCGGACACCAGAACCTGCCGGTCCACCGGATCGGAAGCGCTGCCCTCCAAAATCACCACCAACCGGTCATTGGGACGGACGGCGCCCGGATCGGCGGGGCGGCCGGTCATGTCGAACAGGCTGCGCGTGACGGTCATGCCCTGCTCCTCCGCCCCCGGCGCCGCGTCGGCGATGCCGGACACCGACAGGATCTGGCGCAGCGGCTCCCCCCCGGCGTTGCGGATAGCCGGCGGAGCCGCCGGGTCGATGCGCTGGAACAGCGGCTTGACGCCCTCGGCGACCTGATCGGCCCCTTGCTGGTCCTTCTGGGCGATCTTCATACCCGGCGCCCGGTCGATCAGCGCCTTGGCCGCCTGGAGAAGCCACGCCTGCTCCTGCACGCCGGTGGTGCGGACGGCGGCGTAGGTCTTGGACAGGCGTTCGGTGGCCTGGGTCAGGCGCTCCCGCTCGACCACGCCGCTCTCGCCCATCAGCGCCACCACGCCGGCCTCGTCGCGCAGCGACGAGCCGTAGTCGCGCAGGCTGGCCGACACGACGCGGGCGCCGGACAGCCGCCCGAAGGCTTCCGCCGCGCGGTCCTTGTCGCCCAACGCGGCGATGGCCGTGGCCACCTGGGCGCGGGCGAAGTCGGTCTGCAGCTTGTCCCAGAAGGTCTCCTGGAAGTAGCGGACGGCACCGGCGTCGATCATCTTGGCGCGGGCCAGCACATAGAGCGCGTAGGCGCGGGCCGGCTGCTCGTCGGCCTCCACCCAGGCGTTGTCGAGCGCGCCGCGCAGCCCGTCCAGCCCCTTGCGGTAGGGACCCTCCGGCACGCGGTAGCCGGCGGCCTTGGCGCGGCCCAGGAAGTCCAGGGCGTAGGCGGTCAGCCAGGAATCGGCCTCCCCCTTCGGCGACCAGGCGGCGAAGGCGCCGTCCGTCCGCTGGAAGGTCAACACCCGGTCCACCGACCGCTGCACCCGCGCCTTCACCCGCTCGTCCGAGGCGACGCCCAGCGCCACCGCCACGTCGCCCAGCGACAGCAGGGGCAGTGCGCGGCTGGCCGTCATCTCCAGCCCGCCGGGGCCGCCGCGCTCCAGCGCGGTCAGCAGGCCGGGAATGTCGAGGTCCGGCAGGTTGCCGAGCGACAGGGCCGCCGTCGCGGTCTCCGGACGCAGGCCGTTCAGCAGGTCGGCGGGCAACTCGACGCTGCGCTCCGGGGCCAGCATGGAGGCGGTGCGGCGGGTGACCAGCGGCGAGGCCGGACGCACCGGGATTTCCCACTGGCGCGTGATGCGCAGGCCGTCCGGCCCGGTCACGTCCAGCGCGAGGTGGCCCGTGCCGACGCCGTTGGCGGTCAGGACCCGCCCGGCGGTGGCCCGCTTGCCCCGGCCCAGCTCGGGCACGGCGATGCTGCCCTCGCTGAGCGACACGGCGCCGCTGGCGATCAGGGAGATGGTGTAGGCACCCGCCGGCCCGGCGACGTTGTCGAGCGTCACCGGGACCACCGCCCGGTCCCCCGGCGCCAGGAAACGCGGCAGGCCCAGGTCGGCCAGCACCGGATCGGCGACCAGCATGGAGGATTCGGAGCGGCCCAGCTTGTCCCCGCTCCAGGCCACGGCCATCAGGCGCAGCCGGCCCTGGAAATCGGGGACGTCCAGCGGCACCGCCACCTTGCCCTCCGGCCCCACGGTCAGCACGCCGGAGAACAGGGAGACGACGCGCTCCGACTTCTGCGGGACGGTGACGCCGACCTGACGCAGCCGCGGAGCGGCGCCGGGACGCGTGCGGGTGGCGTCCAGGACCGCCGGATCGATCAGCCGCCCGAAGGAGTCGCGCAGCTCCACGCCGAGGCGGCGCTTGCCCAGATAATGGTCGATGGGATTCGGCGAATGCTGGTCGGTGAGCTGGAGCACCGCGTCATCCACCGCTGCGACCGTCACATAGGCCGGCTGGCCCTCCGGCGCGCCCTCAACCACCACCTCCGCGGTGACGGAGCGGCGGGGCTCGGTCTGGGCCGGGGCGGCGACGCGCACGTCCAGCGCCCGCTCGTCCCCGTCCACCGCCAGCCAGGACAGGCCGACGGCGCGGCGCGCCACGCCCTTCGACGGGCCACCCGCCGCGTCCGGCGCGCCGAAGGCGGTCGCCAGCACATAGACGCCGCCGGTCCAGGTCGGATCGACGGGAATCTCCAGGAAGGCGCCCTCCGGCCCGATGCGGCGGGTCGAGGCGTGGCGGATCTTGCGGTCGGCGACGGTGATCAGCACCTCGCTGTCGTAGGGCGGCTTGACGTAGACCCAGGCGGTGTCACCGCCCTTGTAGGCGGGCAGCATGACGGTCACGTCCACCTGATCGGGACGCTCGCCGGCGGTCGGGGTCATCCACCAGCCGGCGGCGAAGCGCAGGCTGCTCGCCACGCCGGTCTTGGGATCGAACACCTCAAGACGGTAGCGGCCGGCGGTCACCGGGGCCTCGACCGAGCCCGGCTTGGCCGCCTGGGCGGCGAGCGTGCCGCCGGTCACCCGCTGGTCGCGCACCGTGACTTTGTAGTCCCAGCGCCCGTTGGCCTCGAACCAGGCGTAGTCGTACTCCTCCTCGAACAGCTCGTAGGAGAGGTCCTCCTTGTCCATCGGCTGGCCGTCCGGCCCGACCGCCACCACGTCGAATCCGGCGGTGGCGCCCTCGGGCACCCCGTCGCCCTCGAAACGCGGGCGGATGCCGACGGCGAAGGGCTGGTGGCGCACCGGCAGGACCAGATCGCGGCTGACCGAGCGGCCCCCGATATCCAGCAGGGTGGCGCGGACCACCGCCTCCAGCGGCTTGGTGCTCTCCGGCGCCTTGGGCAGCGCGAGGTCGGCCTTGGCCTGCCCGTTGCGGTTGGTCGTGAAGCCCGGCAGGTCGCTGCGCAGCGGCTTCACCTCCTCCTGCGTGAGGCCGAAGCGGTAGCCGGGCAGGTTTGGATAGGGATTCGCCGCGGCGCGCAGCGTCACCGCCAGCTCGCCCGGCAGGCCCGCCGCCGGAGCGCCGTAGAGGAAATGCCCGTCGACGGTCAGCGTCGTCTTGCCGTCCGCCGGAAGCTCCGCCGCCTCGGCGGCGAGGGCGACCTCAAGACGCGGCGGCACGAAGTCCTCGACCAGGAATTCGGCGCGGCCCAGCACCGGCCCCGTCGTGTTCGGCCCCGTCGTGCTTGATTGCGCGCCCGCCTCCGGCTCGCCGTGGGCGGTGACG
Source organism: Azospirillum brasilense (assembly GCF_001315015.1). Lineage (NCBI taxonomy): Bacteria > Pseudomonadati > Pseudomonadota > Alphaproteobacteria > Rhodospirillales > Azospirillaceae > Azospirillum > Azospirillum brasilense. The sequence continues at coordinate 1,268,452 of NZ_CP012915.1, forward strand.
GCCCAGGTGCCGGTCATGGCGTTGGCCGGGATCTCGACGCGGGCGGCGAAGCTGCCGCCGCCGGATTCGGCGAGCGGGCGGCGGTCCACCTCGAAGCCGTCCGGGCGCTGGATCTTCAGCGTGACAGGCCGGCCGGTGACCGGCTTGGCGTCGGCGTCGCGCAGCAGCATCGCCAGATGCACCGTCTCGCCGGGGCGGTAGATGCCGCGCTCGGTGTAAAGGAAGGCGTCGGGCTGGCCGGGAACCGGGCGCGCCGGGACCGCCGCCGCGACGCCGCCCGGCGCCGCGTTCGGCGCCCCGGCCGCCGGAGGGGCGTTGGCCAGCGTCGGCGTGACGAGGTCAAGGAAGCCGAAGTCCCCCGCCCCACGGTAGGCGAACAGCGCCTGCACCGGCTCACGCCCGGCGGCGCGCAGGGCGGTGAGGTCGAAGCGCGCCAGCCCGTCCGCGCCGGTCAGCGCCTTGCCAAGCTCCTCGTTGTTGCGGGCGAGCAGGCGCAGTTCCACGCCGGCCTCCGGCGTCGCACCCTTGACGGAGCGGGCGAAGACGACCAGCGCGTCCTCGCCGGTGATGGCGTTCAGGCCGAGGTCGGAGACGACGAACCACTGGGTCGCCTTGTGGTCCCAGCCGCCGGGCTTGATGTCCTCGGTGCTGGCCACGGCGATGTAGACGCCGGGCTCCAGCCGGCCCAGCACGGCGTCGATGGGAAAGGGCGTCACCACCGCCTGGTTGCGGCTGTTGCTGATCGCCATTTCCCCGCGCCACACCTCCTGGCCGGAGCGGTCGAGGATCTCGCCGACCTCGTGGTCGGACATCTGCTGGCCGATGCGGCCGAAATAGATCTTCTCCACCAGGCTGCGGTCGTTGATCCGCAGCACCTGGAGCTTCGCCCGGTCGAGGTTGATGGAGCGCAGCGGCAGACCGTCGGCGCCGATGCGCGGCAGGATGTAGCCTGCCCCGCGGAAGGCCAGCGCCGGCTTGCGGTTCGGCACCTCGATGTCGCGCGCGTCGGGGTTGGGCAGGCGCTTCCCGTCGCTGCCCGGCAGACCGTCGCGCAGGGTGATGCGGTAGCTCTGCCCGTGCTTCAGCCCCTCGACGCAGAGCGTGCGGTCGCGGGCGACGGCGGTCCCGTCGAAGGCTGCCCCGCCCCCGGCAGGCGTCACCTCCACATAGTCGCGGTAGTTCACCGCGCGCGACTTCTCCAGCCGGTCGGTGAAGGTGAAGCAGGCCTGCGGCACGTCGCGCTCCGCCGCCACCTCGGCGGAGGAGACGCCGAAGGGCACCGGCTCGGGCGGCGCGTCGGCGGCAATGACGGGGGTTGAGGACGCGACGAGGACGGCACAGACACGCGCCACTGCACGCAACATTCGATCTTCCCTGGACCAGCCGCCCGGCGCGGCGCGCGCGGGCCTATGCGAAAACTTGGGGCCTGCGAAAACACTGTTTTCGGCAAACCGGCGCGGAGTATGCCGAAGCGCCCCTGGTTTCGCCACGGCTTTGCGGCCCCGCCCGGAAAATCCCGCAACGTGGATCGGGTGTGGATCAGGCGGCGAATTCCAGCGTGAACTGACTGCCCTCGCCGGGCCGGCTGTCGATGCGCAGGCGTCCACCATGGGCCTCCATCAATGACTTGACGATGGACAGCCCCAGCCCGCCGCCCTGCCCTGGAAGCGCCACATGCACCGCGGGCTGCCCGAAGGGCTCCGCAGCCTGGTGGAGCTGTTCCGGCGTCATGCCGATGCCGTTGTCCGTTACCCGCACGCGGCATCCGCCGTCCGCTCCGCCGCCGACCGTCACCAGGATGCGCCCGCCGTCCGGCGTGAAGGTGACGGCGTTGGTCAGCAGGTTCAGGAGCATTTGCTTCAAAGCGCGTTCGTCCGCCGAGACGCTGTGGTGCCCCGGCTCGACATGCATGTCCAAGCGGATGGCTTTGGCGTCGGCCTGCGGTGCCACCATGCGGAACGCCCAGTCGACGACCGGAGCAACGTCGAGATCCTCCCGATGCAGGGACAACGTCCCCGCCTGGAGCCGCGACAGATCCATGATGTCGTTGATCAGCCCCAGCAGGTGCCGCCCCGATTCATGAATGTCGTGGGCGTAGTCGGCGTAACGCCCGCCGGCCTGCGGCCCCAGCATCTGATCGCGGATGACCTCCGAGAAGCCGAGGATGGCGTTCAGCGGCGTGCGCAGCTCATGGCTGACGCGGGCCAGGAAATTGCGGTTCAGCGCCAGCGCGGCGCGCAACCGCTCCGCGGTGCGGTGCTGCACCAGAAGGAACAGCGTCACCAGCAGGATGGACACGGTCAGGATCGCCGCCAGCAGGAACAGCGTGTTGCGCAGGTCGGCCACCCCCGCCTCGATGTCCACCTGCGCGACGCCGACGGTGGCGACCAGCGGATAGCTCTCCACCAAACGGTAGGCGAAGGCGCGCAGGACGCCGTCGGTTTGCGACTCCTGCCAATAGACGCCGGCGAGCGAGCGAGCCAGCTCGTCCCACAGGCGGGATTGGGGAATGGCGAAGCCAACCGCCTCGACGCCCCGCGAGGCGCCGCGGGCGCGGATTATCCTGTCCATTCCGATCAGGGTCACCACCCCCTGCGGCCCCAGATTGGCCTGCTGGTAGAACTCCGCCAGGATGTCGGGATCGATGTTGGCGATTACGATGCCCGCGAAGCCGCCATCCCCGTCGGTCAACCGCCGGCTGAGGCGCAGCAGTGGGCCGCCGCCGGTCGTCCCGGGAAAAGGCGTTCCGATGTGCATCAGGTCGCGGCCGGTGCCCTGATGGAAGGTGAAGGCCGCCTCGTCCCGCTCGTTCGCCCGCCCACCCGGCCCTTCGCTGCGCAACAGCACGGTCCCGTCGGCGTCGAGCACGGTGAAGTGATGGATCAGCGTCGGATCGTAGAGCGTCTGGTCGAGGAAGTTGCGGATGCCGGGCAGGCCGTTCTCCCCGAACTCCAGCGCCAGGGAGCGCAGCGTGATGTCCACCTCATGCACCGCGCGGTGGGTGCTCTTGGCGAAGGCCCGGACCATGATCTCGGCCTTCGCCACCGCTTCCCGCGTCTGGCCGTCCAGCAGTTCGCGCGCCACCTGCGCGTAGGCTCCCCAGACCACCGTGATCGCAACGGCGGCGATGGCGAACACGCACCAGCGGAACGAGATCGGCAGACGCATCCCGGTCTTTCCACAGGCGGTCAACCGGGGCGGGTCCGGACGATGATCCGTTCCGGCCCGGTATCGACCCTAGAGAACAAGGGGTATCACGCCACCGAAGTCCCCGGCAAGCCTCTCCATCCAGCGTTGACAGCGAATGCCATCATGTCATTTTTGCGTGAAATACGCCCTCAGCCGCTCAACCGCCCCATCGAGGATCTCGTCCCTCTTGGAGAAACAGAAGCGGATGAAGCTTCGCGGCGCGTCTTGGACGAAGAAGGCTCCGACGGGAATGGCCGTCACCCCGGCCTCGACGGTCAGACGGCGGCAGAAATCCTCGTCGTTTCCGTCGAAGCCGAAGGGCGACACGTCGGCGACCACGAAATAGGTGCCGGCGGAGGGCAGCACCTTGAACCCCACCGCGCGCAGCCCGTCGGCCAGCCGGTCGCGTTTGGCCTGGAGTCCGCCGGCCAGTCCGGCGAAATAGGCATCGTCCTTGCCCAGCCCATAGGCGACCGCCGCCTGGAGGTTGGGCGGCGTGGTGAAGGTGATGTACTGGTGCGCCTTTGCGACGGGCTGGAGCAGGTGCGGCGCGCCGGTGACGTAGCCGACCTTCCAGCCGGTCAGCGAGAACGTCTTGCCGGCGGAGCCGATCTTCAGACAACGGTCACGCATGCCGGGCAGCGTCATCAGCGGAATGTGCCGACCCCCATCGAAGACGATGTGCTCGTACACCTCGTCACAGACGGCGAAGGAATCGAAACGCTGGACGAACTCCGCCAACAGTTCCAGTTCGGCGCGGGAGAAGACCTTGGCGGCGGGATTCAGCGGGTCGTTGATGAGAACCAGCTTGGTCTTCGGCGAGAAGGCAGCTTCCAGGTCGGCCCGCGTGAAGCTCCAGTCCGGGGCCTTCAGGCTGACGAAACGCGGCACGCCGCCGGCCAGCCGGACGATCGGCAGGTAGCTGTCGTACATGGGCTGGAACAGCACAACCTCGTCGCCCGGCTCGATGAGGCCGAGCAGGCTGGCGGTAAGGGCCTCCGTCGCGCCGGAGGTCACCAGCACCTCGGTCTTCCAATCGATGTCCAGCCCGTAGAACCGCTTGCCGTGGCCGGCCAGCGCCTGCCGCAACTCCGGCGTGCCCATCATCGGCGGGTACTGGTTCCACCCTTCGAGGATGGCCTTGGCCGCCACGTCCAGAACGTCGGCGGGACCGCGCTCGTCGGGAAAGCCCTGGCCAAGATTGATCGCCTTGTGCTCGTCCGACAGACGGGACATCACCTCGAAGATCGTAACCGGGAGGTCAAGTTCCCGCCGACCAAGGAAGCCCGTCTTCGGTTCTTCGGAATTTTGCATCGAACACCGTCGGTGTGGTTGGGTGAGTTCCGTGGTGGCTGATCGGTGACCGGCCAGATCGGGAGAGCCCCGCCCGTCTCGGATCGCGGATCGAGCGGGCGGAATTCAGCGGTCGCCGCACCAGCCTTGTTCCGGCTTGCCTTATCGACGGATTGCGGCCGCTCGTCCAGCGCCTCGGCGGGTTTTCCCAGCAGGGGCGCTGTGCGCGGCTTCCTGTCTCAAGAGCAGGTGGTGGCCCCCGGGGACGCGGCGGGACAAGCCGGACACGGCGAGGGTCAACGAAGTTCTGCCCGCTCGTGTCGGGCCCCGTCATCGACGGTTGACGCGAACCCAATCGAATCAAACGCGCACGCGAATCAAACGCGCACGCCCAACCGCCTCAGGGGGGGCCGAGGTGGTTGGGCGGCACGAACCGACGTGGCCCAGCGGTGACGCCGGGACCGGGCCTACCTATGAAACCGGGCCTACAAAACCGGGCGGGTGAACCGCATGGGGCTGGACCCACACGGCTACGCCGCCCGCTCCTCACGCCTGCCCGACGCTGTGGCCAGCGTTGCGCCCGCGGCGTCCACGAACGGCGGTCGGGTCGATCACCGCCGCATCCGCGTCGATGGCCGGGCCGCCGTCGCTGTCGGTCTGGTCGGCGCAGCGTTCGGCCAGTTCCCGGATCGCCCCGCGGATCTGCGGATCGCGGATGTTCTGGAAGTAACGGGCGAGCATCAGCGCCTCGCGGGACCGCAGAGTGCCCTCCGACTCCTCCGCCTGAGGACTGGCGATTCCCGCTTCCTGGGCGGCATGGCGCTCTTCCAGCCCCTCGAAGAAGACGGACACCGGCACCCGGAAGAACTGCGCCAGCTTGAACAGCCGGCTGGCCGAGACCCGGTTGAAGCCGCGCTCGTATTTCTGAAGCTGCTGGAACGTCAGTCCCAGAGCCGAGGCGACATCGCTCTGGCTCAGACCGGCGAGCATGCGCAGTTCGCGCAGGCGCTGCCCAACAAACACATCGACCTCGTTGAGGCCTTCCTTCTTCTCACGTCCACGTTTTTTCACAACATTCCCCCATCAGAAAAAGTGGCAAAGCCCCATGTCGCGCGAAGCAACATTCGGTTCTGCGTTGGAAAGATTCCGACGCGCTTGTGCCACGATCTTTTTGGTATCGGACAAGCGACCATTGCAACTCAGCTATGACTTCGGTGACACAAAGTCAACCACCGTTGCGACATTTACTACCTACGTTCCAACAAACCACAGAAAGTGAATGGTTATGCACCCGCGCATCATTCCTTCTTTCGAGGTAATTTTAAATTGCTTGAAACAGAAACAATCCGTCGACCTCTCTTTTGCGGCGAATCAATTCCGTTGATTTCGCTCACCGGTCGGCAAAAGGGCGTTGCCGACGCGCATCGATAGGCACATTTTGCCGGGCACTGGGCAATTTCTGCCCACGAATTAACGCTCTCTTCATCAAGACAGCCCAGCATGCGCGCCTAAGGCAAGGACCGGCGCGGTTTTTGCAAATTCTTTCTTTTGCGTCTGCGAAATCAAGAACTTCCCGGAGATCCACCGGGGCATCCGATCGGGGACTAGCGCGTGAACAACCTTCTGCAGACCTTGCGCAATCTGGGTCCCGCGCGCCTGGCCGCCATCGGTGGCGTCGGCCTGCTCCTGATCGGATTTTTCGTTTACCTGATGACCCGCCTCTCCACCCCGGAGATGGAGCTTCTCTACGCCGAACTCCAGCCGACCGAGGCCGCCGCCATCGCCAAGAAGCTGGAGGAGGCGAAGGTCCCCTTCACGGTCGACAAGACCGGCACGAAGATCATGGTCGCCGCCGAACAGGTGGGGCCGACCCGCATGCGGATGGCCGCCGCCGGCCTGCCCTCGGGCGGTTCGATCGGCTACGAGCTGTTCGACAAGGGCGAAGGCTTCGGCGCCACCAGCTTCATGCAGAACATCAACCATCTGCGCGCCCTGGAAGGCGAGATGGCGCGCACGGTGCAGACGCTGAACGGGGTGCAGAGCGCCCGCGTCCATCTGGTGCTGCCCAAGCGCGAGCTGTTCGCCCGCCAGCAGAACCCGGCGACGGCCAGCATCTTCATAAAGCTGCGCCCTGGCGCCCAGCTGTCGCGCGAGAACATCCAGGCGATCCAGCATCTCATCGCCGCCTCCGTTCCGAACCTCGACCCCAGCCGCATCTCCATCGTCGACGACAAGGGCACCCTGCTCGCCCGCGGCACCGGCAACGACAGCGCGGACGCCATGCTGGCCTCGGCGGAGGAGAAGAAGGTCGCCTACGAGAGCCGCATCGCCCGCATCATCGAAGATCTGCTGGGCCGCACCGTCGGCTACGGCAAGGTGCGGGCGGAGGTCTCGGCCGACCTCGACTTCGACCGCATCACCACGCAATCCGAAATCTTCGATCCGGAAAGTCAGGTCGTCCGCTCCACCCAGACGGTGACGGAGGCGAACGAGAGCCACGACCGCGACCCGCTGTCGCCGGTCACCGTGGACCAGAACCTGCCGACCGCGCAGTCGGGAAACAACGCCGGGCCGATCTCGCAGAACAAGCAGAACCGCAGCGAAGAGACCATCAACTACGAGATCAGCCGGACCACCAAGAACCATGTCCGCGAATCCGGGCAGGTGCGCCGCCTGTCGGTCGCGGTGCTGGTCGACGGCACCTACAGCCTGCCCAAGGACGGCAACCCGGCGGCCTACCAGCCGCGGCCGGAGCAGGAGCTGGAAAGCATCAAGGCGCTCGTCCGCTCCGCTGTCGGCCTCGACGCCGTGCGCGGCGACACGCTGGAAGTCATCAACATGCGCTTCTGGTCGCCGGAAGACGACATCCAGAAGCCCGAGGAACTCTTCCTCGGCATGACCAAGGACGACCTGTTCCGCATCGCGGAGATGGTCGTGCTGGGCATTGTCGCCGTCCTTATCATCCTGCTGGTCATCCGCCCGCTGATCACCCGCGCCTTCGAGAAGGCCGACCAGCAGGAGGAGGACGACATGGACCGCCTGCTGGCCGACCAGAGCGGCATGCCCGCCGCCCTGGCCGCGCCGACCGGCGCGCTGGCCCAGGACCTCGCCCTGGAGGCCGCCCAGGCCGACGAGGAGTTGGAGCAGATGATCGACATCAACCGCGTCGAAGGCCGCGTCCGCGCCTCCTCGCTGCGCAAGGTCGGCGAGATCGTGGAGAAGCATCCGGAGGAAGCGGTGTCGATCCTGCGCAACTGGCTGTACCAGGAGAGCTGACGCGATGAGCTCGGTCCGCAAATTCCTGTTCGACGAGTCCTTCGACGTGGACGCGCCGCCGCGCCGACAGCGTCAGGCCGACGACGACTATTTCGACAACATCCCCCTGCCGGAACCGGAACCGGAGCCGGAGCCGGAACTGCCGCCCGAGCCACCGCCGCCGGTGTTCGGCGAGGCCGATCTGGCCGCCGCCCGCGCCGCCGGCTTCGCAGAGGGCGAGACCGCCGGCAAGTCGACGGGCTATGGCAAGGGGTTCCTGGACGGCAACAACGCCGGCCGCAAGGACGGTTACGAGAACGCCCGCGCCGAGATCGAGGCAACGGTGCAGGCGCGAATCGCCAACGCCCTGGAAACCATCGGCAACGGCGTGCAGCATCTGCTGAACGAGCATTACGCCACCAGCGCCCAGCGGGCCGACCAGCCCGTTCACATCGCGTTGGCCATCGTCCGCAAGCTGATGCCGGAGCTGGCGCGGCGCGGCGGGCTGATGGAGGTGGAAGGGCTGGTGCGCGCCTGCCTGACCGACCTGATCGACGAGCCGCGCCTGGTGGTGCGCGTCGCCGACGACATGGTGGACGCGGTGCGCGAGCATCTGGATCAGGTGATCGCAGCCCGTGGCTTCGGCGCGAAGCTGATGGTGGTGGGCGATTCCGGCCTGGCACCGGGAAGCTGCCGGATCGAATGGGCCGAAGGCGGGGTGGAGCGGGACACCGCCGGCCTGCTTGCCCAGATCGAGCGGCGGATGGCCGGCCTGCTGGAGGCGCCGCCGGGCTGACGCCGCGGCGGACCGATTGCGGCGAACAGGATTTTTTGAGGTTCTAAGGGCTTCTGGAGACTTCGATGGCCAAGGACAGCTTCTCCCTCGACGAGTTGGACGGCGGCGGCCGCAGCGACATTGCGGAGTACGAGACCGGCCTGGGTCCGGCCAAGGACCTGGAAGCGGTCTACGACATTCCCGTCCAGATCTCCGCCGTGCTCGGCAAATCGACCATGCAGGTCAGCCAATTGCTCAAGCTCGGGCGCGGCGCGGTGGTGGAACTGGACCGCAAGGTCGGCGAGGCCATTGACATCTACGTGAACAACCGCTTGGTCGCCCGCGGCGAGGTCGTGGTGGTGGAAGACCGGCTGGGCATCACCATGACCGAAATCATCAAGTCGGACCGCGGATGAGCCTCACACGAGACAGCGCCGAATCGTCCCGCCGGGGTGGGCGTTCGGCCCGCCCGCGCGGCGGGGTGGACATGGCGACGCTGGTCGGCTTGGCCGCCGCCGCCGTGGTCATCTTCGTCGCCATGGCGTCGGGCGGCAGCTTGCGCGCCTTCATCGACCCGCCGTCGCTCATCATCGTGTTGGGCGGCACGCTGGCGGTCACCACCGCCTCCTTCTCGCTGTCCGACGTGGCCATCGCGTGGCGCGACGCCGGGGCGGTGCTGATCCACCGGACCAGCGACCCGCGCGGCGTGGCCCGGCAGGTGCTCCTGCTCGCCGAGGCGGCGCGCCGCGCGCCGGAGACGCTGCGCAACGTCCTGCCGGAGCTGAAGCACGAGTCGTTCCTGCACCGCTCCGTCACGCTGGTGGCCGAGGGGCTGCCGCCCGACGACATCGAGCGGATGCTGATCGGCGAGGTCGAGGCGTCGGGCGCCGGCAAGGTCAAGAGCGCCGGCGTGCTGCGCCGCGCGTCGGAGGTGGCGCCGGCCATGGGGCTGATCGGCACGCTGGTCGGCCTCGTCCAGATGCTGGGCAGCCTGAACGACCCGTCAAGCATCGGCCCTGCCATGGCGCTGGCCCTGCTGACCACCTTCTACGGGGCGGTGCTCGGCAACGTCGCGCTCGCTCCGCTGGCCGCCAAGGTGGAGCGGACGGCGGAGGAGGACGCGCTCGTCAAGACTCTCTACACCATCGGCGCGGTATCCATCGCGCGTCAGGAAAATCCGCGGCGTCTGGAGATGCTCCTGAACGCCGTTCTTCCGCCTGGAAAGCGGATTCAGTACTTCGATCGGGACTCCGACCGGGGTTCTCCGAGGGGAGCGTAAGATGCGTCTGCTGATCGTTGGAACGTTGGAAGGGTACATCACCGCCGCTGGCAAGATCGCCATGCAGCGCGGAGCGAAGGTGTCCCATACCGACAGCATCGAGGGCGCCCTGAACGCCCTGCGGGCGGCGGCGGGGGCGGACCTCGTGATGATCGACGTCAAACTCGACATCGCGACCTTCATCGAAAGCCTGAAGGCGGAACGGATCACCATCCCGGTGGTGGCCTGCGGCATCGGCACCGACGCCGCGGCGGCGGTCAAGGCGATCCGCGCCGGCGCCAAGGAATACATCCCCCTGCCCCCCGATGCGGAGCTGATCGCCGCCGTACTGGAAGCGGTGGCGGAGGAAAGCCACGCCATCGTCTGCCAGGACCCGGCCATGCTGGCGACCCTGCGCTTGGCGGATCAAGTGGCGCCCAGCGACGCCTCCGTCCTCATCACCGGCGAGAGCGGCACCGGCAAGGAGCTGATGGCCCGCTACATCCACCGCAAGAGCCGGCGTTCCGACGCGCCCTTCGTTGCGGTGAATTGCGCGGCCATCCCGGAAAACCTGTTGGAATCGGAGCTGTTCGGCCATGAGAAGGGCGCCTTCACCGGCGCCGTCGCCCGCCGGTTGGGTCGCTTCGAGGAGGCCAACGGCGGCACCCTGCTGCTCGACGAGCTGTCGGAGATGCACCCGCGGCTCCAGGCCAAGCTGCTGCGCGCCATCCAGGAGAAGGAGATCGACCGCATCGGCTCGTCCCAGCCGGTGAAGGTGAACGTCCGTCTGGTCGCCACCTCCAACCGCAACCTGGAGAACGAAGTCCGCGCCGGCAACTTCCGCGAGGACCTCTATTTCCGCCTGAACGTTTTCAGCGTCGCCATTCCGTCGCTGCGCGAACGGCCGGCCGACATACCGATGATCGCCGACCATTTCCTGAAGAAATACGCGCAGGCCAACGGTCTGGGCGAGAAGCGGCTGTCGGACGACGCGCTGCTGATGCTGCGCGCCCATCACTGGCGCGGCAACGTGCGCGAGCTGGAAAACACCATGCACCGTGCCGTCCTGCTCTCCAAATCGGAGACGGTCGGGCCGGACGCGATCATGCTGACCAGCCAGCTGCTCGCTCCGGAAGGGTCGGCGCAGGCATCGATCCCCACCAACTCGCCGGTCGCCAACCCCTTCGCCGGGCCGGGCGGCACGGTGCCACAGGCGCCGCGCGGCTATGGGCAGCCGGCTCCCGGCTACCCGACCTCTTATGCGCCGCCGCAGGGCCACGCCGCGGGAGCGGCGGCCTATGGCAACGCCGGAGCGTCGTCCTACGGCAACGCCGGGGCGGCGTCCGGCGCCCCCGCCGTCCAGGGACTCGTCGGGCGCACGGTGGCGGAGGTCGAGCGCGACCTGATCATCGGCACTCTGTCGCACTGCCTGGGCAACCGCACCCACGCGGCGAACATCCTGGGCATCTCGATCCGAACGCTGCGCAACAAGCTGAAGCAGTACAGCGAGGAGGGCGTGCCGGTGCCGCCGCCGGGCAGCGAGGAACGGGCGGCCTACTGATCCGCTGATCGGGGGAAAGGCGGAGGAGCGGCGGCATGGCATTGACCGAACACAATCCGGGGGCACGCGCGGGCGGCGGCAACATGTCCGCGCTGACCGACATGGTGGTTGTCGCCAAGGGGGCGCTGAAGCGCGGCGACCTCATCATGGCGGCCGGCATCATGCTGATCGTCGTCGGGCTGATCCTGCCGCTGCCGCCGATGCTGCTCGACATGATGCTCGGGCTGAACGTCACCATCTCGATCCTGATCCTGATGGTGGTGCTGTTCATCGAAAAGCCGCTGGAGCTGTCGTCCTACCCGACGATCCTGCTGATCACGACGCTGCTGCGCCTGTCGCTGAACATGGCGTCGACCCGCCTGATCCTGACGCAGGGGCACGAGGGGACATCCGCGGCGGGCCATGTGATCGAGGCCTTCGCCGGCTTCGTCATGGGCGGCGATTTCATCATCGGCGTGATCGTCTACGCGATTTTGACGATCGTGAACTTCAAGGTCATCACCGCCGGTTCGGGCCGCATCGCCGAAGTGGCGGCGCGCTTCACCCTGGACGCCATGCCCGGCAAGCAGATGGCCATCGACGCCGACCTGTCCGCCGGCATGATCGACGAGACCACCGCCCGCGCCAAGCGCAAGGAGCTGGAGGACGAAAGCGCCTTCTTCGGCTCCATGGACGGTGCGTCGAAGTTCGTGAAGGGCGACGCCGTCGCCGGCCTGATGATCATGTTCATCAACATCATCGGCGGCGTGTCGCTGGCGGTCCTGCGCTACGACATGCCGATCCTGCAGGCGCTGGACACCTTCACCAAGCTGACCATCGGCGACGGCCTCGTCTCGCAGATCCCGGCGCTGGTCATCTCCATCTCCGCCGGCTTCCTGGTGTCGAAGGCCGGCACCGGCGGCTCCACCGACAAGGCGGTGGTCGGGCAGCTCACCAACCACATCAGCGCGCTGGGCCTGTCGGCGGGCGCCATGACCCTGCTGGCCCTGATGCCCGGCATGCCGGTGCTGCCTTTCCTCCCGGTGATCGCCGCCATCGGGGCCGCCGCCTGGTATCTGCCGAAGTTGCGCGCCAAGAAGGAGGCGGAGGAGGCGGAGGCCGCCGCCGCCGAGGCCGCGGGCATGGGCGGGCCGGGCGGCGGGGCCGCCCCGATGGCCGACGAGCCGATCGCCACGGCGCTGGCCATCGACCTGATCCGGCTGGAACTGGGCTACGGCCTGCTGTCGCTGATCAACCAGCCGCAGGCGGGCAGCCACCGGCTGACCGACCAGATCAAGGGCCTGCGCCGTCAGATCGCCGGCGAGGTCGGCTTCGTCATGCCGGCGGTGCGCATCCAGGACAACCTCCAGCTTCCGCCCAACGCCTACATCATCCGCGTCAAGGAGATCGAGGCGGGACGCGGCGACATCCGCCCGAACATGCTTCTCGTCATGGACCCGCGCGGCGAGGCGATGAGCCTGCCCGGCGAGCAGACGGTGGAGCCGACCTTCGGCCTGCCGGCCATCTGGATCGAGCCGGGCTACCGCGAGGAGGCGCTGTTCAAGGGCTACACGGTGGTCGACCCGTCCACGGTCATCACCACGCATCTGACGGAACTCATCAAGGACAACATGCCGGAGCTGCTGTCCTTCACCGAGACGCAGAAGCTGCTGGACGAGCTGGACAAGGAGCACCAGAAGCTGATCGCCGACGTGGTGCCGGCGCAGATCACTGTGGGCGGATTGCAACGGGTGTTGCAGAACCTGCTTGCAGAACGGGTGTCGGTACGCGATCTTGCGACCATTCTGGAAGGCGTGTCCGAGGCGGCAAGCCAAACCCGCAGCATCACGCAGATCACCGAGCATGTGCGCACGCGCCTGGCGCGGCAGATCTGCGACGCGAACATCAACGAGATGGGAGTCATCCCGCTCGTCACCCTGTCCCCCGAGTGGGAGCAGGCGTTCGCGGAATCGCTGGTGGGTGACGGCGACGACCGGCAACTGACGATGGCGCCAAGCCGGCTTCAGCAATTCATCACTTCGGTCCGCCAAACCTTCGAGCGACACGCCATGATGGGCGAGACCCCCGTCCTGTTGACCAGCCCGCTGATCCGTCCCTTCGTCCGCTCGATCGTCGAGCGGTTCCGGCCGGCCACCGTGGTGATGTCGCAGAACGAGATCCACCCCAAGGCGCGGATCAAGACCCTGGGGCAGATCTGATGCAGGCCATGACGAACCAGTGTGACGGGCGGGGAGCGGGCCGATGCGGCTGAAGTCGTTCCACGCCAAGTCCATGTCCGAAGCCATGCGCATGGTCCGCCAGACGCTGGGCGACGATGCCATCATCGTCGCCACGCGCGAGGAGGACGGCGGCGGCGTTCGCGTGACCGCGGCGGTGGAGGACGACGATCTGCTGATGGCGCAGGCGCGCACAGCCCAGCCGACCCGGACCTCCCGCCCCGTGGTGGTGGTCGAGGAGGAGCCGGAGATCGACGTGGGCGAGGTGGTGGCCGACGTGCTGCACCGCCACGGCGTGCCCGCGGCCCTGGCCGAGCAGCTGATCGACGCCGCCGCCGGGCTGGACACCGACGACCCCGCGCTGGCGCTGGGCGCCGCCCTCGACTCCATGTTCACCTTCAGCCCGCTGCAGGACCGGCGCGGCGGCAACAAGCCGCTGATCCTGGTCGGCCCGCCGGGCAGCGGCAAGACGCTGATCGTCGCCAAGCTGGCCGCCCAGGCGGTGTTCCGCAAACGCTCGGTCGGCGTGATCACCACCGACACGGTTCGCGCCGGCGGCATGGAACAGTTGGCCGCCTTCACGCGTCTGATGAAAATCAAACTGGCGACGGTGGAGGATCCCGACGCGCTCGCGGGCGCGTTCGAGGTCAGCCGCGGCGCCGACGTCGTCCTGGTGGATACCGCCGGGCGCAACCCCTACAACCGGGAAGACATGGCCGACCTCAAGGCCCTGCTGTCCGCCGGGGTGGCCGAGCCGATCCTCGTGCTCCCCGCCGGGCTGGACGCCATGGAAGCCGCCGACATCGCCCAATCCTTCAAGGCGCTGGGCGTGCGGCGGATGCTGATCACCCGGCTCGACATGGCGCGTCGGCTGGGCAGTCTCCTGGGCACCGCGCACCGCGCGCGGATGGCCTTCTGCAACGCCAGCGTTTCCTCCAAGGTGGCCGAAGGGCTGACACCGCTGAACCCGGTGGCCTTCGCCCGCCTGATGATGCCCGCCGAGGACAAGGCGGCGCGCAACCGGCCCAAGCCGGTGGCTCCTGCCAAGACCAAAGCCGTTCGTTCTTCGTCGAGGACCATCCCATGACCGATCCGGTGTTTCCGGCCGCCCTCAAGAACGTTCACCCGCTGCGCGGTGCCAACGTCATCGCCGTGGCCAGTGGAAAGGGCGGCGTCGGCAAGACGTGGTTCTCGATCACGCTCGCCCACGCGCTGACCAAGATGGGCAAGAACTCGCTGCTGTTCGACGGCGACCTCGGCCTCGCCAACGTCGACATCCAGCTCGGCTTCCAGCCGAAGAACGATCTGGGCGCGGTGATCAACGGCGACGTGACGCTGGGCCGCGCGGCCCAGCGCTACACCGAGGGCGGCTTCGACATCATCGCCGGCCGCTCCGGCTCCGGCACGCTCGCCCAGCTGCCGAGCCAGCGCCTGTCCGGCCTGCGCAACGACCTGATGGAGCTGGCCCGGCGCTACGACTGCGTCATCATGGACATGGGCGCCGGCGTCGACCGCACGGTGCGCACCCTGTCCGGCCCGGCCGGGACGACGCTGGTGGTGACGACGGACGAGCCGACCTCGCTGACCGATGCCTACGCCTTCATCAAGCTGACCCACGCCACCAACCCCACCGCCGACCTGCGCGTCGTGGTGAACATGGCGCAGAGCGTGAAGGACGGCGAGCGGACCTACGGCACCATCCTGAAGGCCTGCCAGAACTTCCTGAAGTACAAGCCCGCCCTGGCCGGCATCATCCGCCGCGACCTGAAGGTGCGCGACGCCATCCGCAACCAGTCGCCGCTGCTGACCCGCTCCCCCAGTTCCGACGCTGCGCGGGACGTGCTGGCCATCGCCCAGCGGCTTCTGAACGGCCAGTAAGTCCGGGATGGGCGGCGCCCTTCCACCCCCGGTCGCCGGAACACCCGCCGCCCCCGCGGCGGCGACCACCCCCGCGCCCGCCCCGGCGGTGGTCGCCGAGGGCACGGTCAAGGCCCTGCCGGAGCGGTTGCAGGACATCGCCCGCCCGGTCGTGCTGACCGGCACCGTCGTCGGCACCACGCCGGAGGGCCTGGCCCGCGTGCGCACCCAGGCTGGCGAGGTGCTTGTGCAAACCCCGACGCCGCTGCCCGCCGACAAGCCGGTGACTCTCCAGATCACCCCGGCGCAGGTGCTTCTGGAACAGGCCCAGGCCGCGTCGACCGACCCCGCCGCGGCCTCCCCCGCACTGAGCCTCGCGGCGAAGGTTCTGGTGCTGACCCAAGGCACCCCCTCGACCGCCGCGCCGGGTGTCCCGACCTTGCCGACCGCAGGCGGACCGACGCCGGCCATTCCCGGCCAGACCGGAGCGACGTCCACACAAGGTTCGGCCCCTCAGGGTTCGGCAACGCCGGTGGTGATCCTGCCCAGCCCGGCGTCCACCACGCCGACGGTGGGACCGGCGGGCCAGCCGCTTCCTCTGCTGCTGCCGGGCACCATCGTTCCGGCACTGGTCATCGCCGCGGCACCGAAGCCACCGGCTCCGCCCGGTGCGGCCTCGGCCCTGCCCGGCCAGCCCACCGCCATACCGGCGCCGGCGCCATCCCTTCCCGTCACGGACGGCGGCAGCGGTCAAGCCCCGACACCAACACAAGCCGACCAGCCCAACACGACCCCCGTACCTCCGCAGGCGCCGTCCACGCCGTCGGGCCCATCGCCGCTCCCCGGCAAGCCGATGCTCGACACCACGGTGGAACTCGGCGGCGATGCGGCGCATCCCGGCGGGGACCTGCCGGAACCCGCCCCCACGAAACCGCCCCCCGCGAAGCCTGCGGGGGAACCGGTCCTGACCCAAGGCGGCACCGTCGCCCTCAAGATCCTGACCGTCACGCCCCCGCCGGACCAGCCGCAGGCCGTCCCGCCGGACGATGGCTCTCCGCCACCGGACGGCCAGAGCGCCGGCAACCCGCCCCGCAAGGACGGCGCCCCGCCCCAACCCGCTTTTCAATCCCCGGCGGCACCGCAACCGGCCCCGGCCTCGCCCCGCGGCACCGCAACCCCAACCGCAGCGCCCACGATGCCCGGTGCGGACCCCGGCTCCTCCCCAGCAACGCCGGAGACGCCTGACGGGCTGGTGCTGAGGGGCACGGTGGCCGGCAGCACGTCGCAGGGCCAGCCGATCCTCGCCACGCCGCAGGGAATGCTGGCGCTGAACGTTCAGGCGAGCCTGCCGCAGGGCAGCGCCGTCACCGCCGTCCTGACCGACCCGGCCAAGGCGCTCCAGACCGCACCGCCCCCGCTCGCCACGGAACCGGGGCCGCTGAGCGAACGGGACTGGCCCGCCATGCGTCAGCTCCTGAGCGCGCTCGCCGGGGTGGACCGCTCCGCCGCGCAGACGCTGATCGGCACGGTGATGCCGCAGCCGAACCGCAAGCTGGGCGCGGCGATGAGTTTCTTCCTGTCGGCGATCCGCGGCGGCGACGCCCGCGGCTGGCTGGGGGAGGACGCCGCCTCCGCCCTGGAAAAATCCGGCCAGGGAAGCCTGCTGTCCCAGCTGGAGCGCGAGTTCCGCAGCCTTCAGCAGCAGGCGGGCGATCCGCTGCCCGGCGACTGGCGCCCCTACACCCTGCCGATGATGGACGCCAACGGGCTTTTGCCGATCAAGCTGCACATCCATCCCATAAATTCGGAAGAGGACGGCAAGACGGGCCGCAAGGGCGGCGACAAGGGGAGCCGCTTCCTGCTCGACCTGGATCTCAGCCGTCTCGGCCCGATGCAGCTCGACGGGCTGGTGCAGCCCAACCGGTTCGACCTGATCCTGCGCAGCCACACGCCTCTGGAGCCGGAAATCCGCCTGGACCTGATCCAGATTTTCGCGGACAGCATCCGCGCCGTGGGCTACATCGGCGGCCTGTCCTTCCAGTCCGGCGCCAAATGCTGGGTCAAGCTGACCCGCGTCGGGGCCGGCGGCAGCAGCTACACCGCCTGACGAGCCTGGACGCCATGCACCGCCGCGAGCTTCTGACCACCGCCGCCAACCCGGACGCCCGCCACGACTATCTGGTGGAGTTGCACGGGGAACCGGCGCCCGGCACCCGCCTGACCCTGCGCTACGTTCCCGACCGCGCGGTCGTGACGCCGGATGGTGTCGCCGCTTATCTCGGCGCCCTGTCCGACACCGCGGCGGCGGCCGGCCCGGAATCCCTGGCCGTCGCCGTGCTCGACGATCTGAACAACGAACTGATCCCCCG
Source organism: Azospirillum brasilense (assembly GCF_001315015.1). Lineage (NCBI taxonomy): Bacteria > Pseudomonadati > Pseudomonadota > Alphaproteobacteria > Rhodospirillales > Azospirillaceae > Azospirillum > Azospirillum brasilense. Next base: position 1,286,225 of record NZ_CP012915.1, read on the forward strand.
CTGGGTGGAGGTCACGGTGGAGCGGTCCCTGCCTGTCCCCCAGCGCGTGGTCATCGAGGACCGCCAGCCCGGTTGGGACAACCCGCATCTTTTCGCCCGGATGCGGCGCGTCTGATCCTCCGATCCCCGCCTCGCCCGTCGTCCAGCATGGCTGCACCGCGCCAAGTCACAGCTTTCACCGCTTGATTTCCTCAACCCGCATGCGAATAAAGCGGGTCGGCCGGTGCGTGGATGAGTCTGTTGAAACGTACACGAATATTAAGGCGCGTCCAAACCCTCTGGGCGCGCGTTGGGCTTCGCGCACGCCTCGAGGCCTTCATCCTGCTCGCCCTTCTTCCGATGGTGGGTCTGGTCGTCGTCCTTCTGCTTCAAGAGCGCAACCAGGACATCGGGCGGGCGCGCGATGCCACCCGCCTGCTCGCCGACCGGGGGGCGCAGCAGCAGGCGCAGATCGTTCAGCAGGCGCATAGCGTTCTCCAGCTTCTCACCCTGGTCCCCGACATCCGGGAGGCGAGCCCCGGCCGTTGCGCGACGATGTTGAAACAGGCGACCGACCTTTATCCTTGGAGCACCGGCTTTGGGGTGTTCAACCCCGACGGCAACCTGTTGTGCAGCAGCAACCGGAGCCGGCCCATGAACGTGGGCGACCGTGACTATTTCCGCGAGGCGCTTACGACGCGCGGCTTCACGGTCAGCAACTTCCTGATCGGGCAGAACAGCAAGCAACCCCGCGTGGTCGCGGCCCTGCCGATTCTCGGTGACGATGGTTCGGTCATCCGCGTCCTGTTGGCCGGGGTGGACTTGAACTGGCTTGCGGAACTGTCCGTCGAAATCGCCCATGAGTCCGGTGGAACCGTATCGCTGTTCGATTCCGAAGGGACGATCCTCGCGCGCGTGCCGGACCCGCAGGGGATTGTCGGGCGATCGATGGCCGATCACCCGATGGTGCGAAAAATCATGGAGGAGGAGGCCGGGATCATCGAGGACGACGGTCTGGACGGCATTCCCCGGATCAGCGGATTCTCGACCCTGGAGGAAACCGGCGCCAAGATCGTCGTCGCCGTCGCGCGCGACGACATTCTGGCCGCGGCCGACCGGAACCTGTTTCTGGGAACCGGCGTCATGGCCGGCGTGGTGCTCCTGATCGTCGGCGGGGTCTGGGTGCTGATGGAGGTGATGGTCCTGCGCCGCCTGCGGGATCTCAAGGCGTCGGCGGCGTTCCTGTCGTCCGACCTCTTCGATCCCCATGCCCCCTGCACGCCCGCGCCGGTCCACCCGTCCGAGTTCAGCCAAGTCGCCCAGGCGATGCGGACGATGGGACGGACACTGAGCGCCATTGCCTTCGAGGACCGCCTGACCGGGCTCGCCAACCGGCGCTTCTTCGAGGCCCATGTGGAGCGCCTTCGCGAGCAGCCGGCGCAGGATCAAACCGCGATCGCCATCCTCTACATCGATCTCGACGGGTTCAAGCCGATCAATGACCAGCATGGGCACCACACGGGCGATCTGGTGTTGAAGGAGATCGGCGACCGGCTGGCCCGTTGCGTGCGCCAGGGGGATTTCGCCGCGCGCCTCGGCGGCGACGAATTTGCGGTGCTGCTCTCCCTGGCGGACGCTCATCAGGCGCACTACGCCATGGATGTGGCCAGACGGATCATCAACAGCGTCTCCGCTCCGATCACCGCCGACGGGTTCGACGTCCGGATCGGGTGCAGCATCGGTGTCGCGCTCTGGCCGGCAGACGCCGCAGACCTGTCCGTGGCGCTCCAGCACGCCGACCGGGCGCTGTACGCCGCCAAACGCGCCGGCCGCGCGCGCGTGGCGGCCTATTCGGATCTACCCACCGACAACGCCATGGTCAATTGAACGACCTGGGTAGTCAGGTTTCCAGTTCGCTTTCTTCCCGCTGGCGGCGGCGGAATCCGACCAGTGCGGTCTCATCCAGCATGTTGGCTTCCTTGCGCTTGAGCTTCTCCTTCTCGCGCTTCAGCCGCTCCTCTTCGGCCAGCTCGTAGCGCTTCAACTCCTGGAAGGCTTCGGCCATCTCGTCGGTGGCGACGGCGATCTGGGCCTCCACCTGCCCCATGGACTGGGTCAGGCGTTTGCCGCGCTCCATCGCCGCCTGGATGTAGTTGCTGTAGGTGAAGGCGTATTCGACGTTGCCGCGGGCGGTGTCGCGCTCCGCCGCGATCTCCTCCTTCAGCCGCTCGATCTCCGCCTGGAGCCGGTCGGCGAGGTTCTGCAATTCCGCCAACGCCCGGCGCTTCTCGTCGAGCTTCCATTTCTGGAGGCGGATGATGGTCTTCAGACTGCTCATTCTTGCGGCGGCCACTGTTCAATGCCGAAGATGGCGGCAAGCTGGGCGTAGCTGTTGTCGAGGTCGGTCGCCTCGCGCTTGCCCTGCTTGAGGAATGCCTCCAAAGCCGGCTGGAAATGGATGGCCTCGTCCACCTGCGGGTCGGTGCCCTTGCGGTAGGCGCCCAGGCGGATCATCTCCGCCATGTTGTCGTAGGACGACATCAGCCGCCGCGCGTGGTTCACCAGCTCGTTCTCCATGGGGGAATTGCAGCCGGGCATGGTGCGCGACACGCTGCGCAGGATGTTGATGGCCGGGTAGCGCCCACGCTCGCCGATCTGGCGCTCCAGGACGATGTGGCCGTCCAGGATGCCGCGCACGGCGTCGGCGATGGGTTCGTTGTGGTCGTCGCCCTCCACCAGCACGGTGAACAGGCCGGTGATCGAGCCCGACCCGCTGAGGCCCGGCCCGGCGCGCTCCAGCAGGCGCGGCAACTCGGCGAAGACGGTGGGGGGATAGCCCTTGGTCGTCGGCGGTTCGCCGGCGGACAGGCCGATCTCGCGCTGGGCCATGGCGAAGCGGGTCACGCTGTCCATCATGCACAGTACGTTGCAGCCGGCGTCGCGGAAGGCCTCCGCCACGGCCAGCGTCATGTAGGCGGCCTGGCGGCGCATCAGCGGCGCCTCGTCGGACGTGGCGCAGACCACGACGCTGCGCGCCAGCCCCTCCTCCCCCAGATCCTCGGTGATGAATTCCTGAAGCTCGCGCCCGCGTTCGCCGATCAGCCCGATCACCGCGACCTCCGCGCCGGAGAAGCGGGCGAGCATCGACATGACCGACGACTTGCCGACGCCGGAGCCGGCGAAGATGCCCATGCGCTGGCCGCGGCAGCAGGTGAGGAAGGCGTTGATGGCGCGGATGCCCAGGTCCAGCTTCTCGCCCACACGGGCGCGGGAATGGGCGGGCGGCGGGTTGTTGCGGATGGGAACGCCGTGCGTCCCCTTGGGCAGCGGCCCCTTGCCGTCCACCGGCTCGCCCAGCGCGTTGATGACGCGGCCGAGCCACGCCTCCGTCGGGAAGACCATGGGCTGGCTGTCCGACACCAGCGCGCGGCAGCCCAGCCCGACCCCGTCGATGGAGCCGAAGGGCATCAGCAGCGCGCGGCCCTGGCGGAAGCCCACCACCTCGCAGGGGACCTGCCGGCCGTTGCGGGACTCCACGATGCAACGGCCACCCACCGACAATTCCTTCTCGATCCCCCCGACCTCGACCAGCAGGCCGAGCACGGCGGTGACCCGCCCGAACCGGCTGCAACCGGAAACGGACTCGATTTCCTGAAGGATGCGGGCAAGGTCGGCGGGCACGGTCTTGCGGATCAGCAAACGGGAATGGGACGGGTGAACCGGGCGCAGGCGGCGCAATTTGCGGTGGGCCGAGAGTCCGCCGCCATGCCGCCCGTGTCATGCTCGTCCAAAAACATTAACGTTAAATGAAGTGCTATGCCTCTGGCGTTAAGCTGAATCGTCTGTTAACCTGTGTAAACAGACGAGCGGATCTGTTAAGGGAATTGGTTAAGGAACTGCGGGACAGCAACGCCGCTTCGGAAGCCAGAAACGCGCCATCAAACATCGGGATATCGCCATGAGGGTTCTGCTGGTCGAAGACGATTCCTCCACGGCCAAGAGCATCGAACTGATGCTCCAGTCGGAAGGCTACATCGTCGACTCTACCGACCTCGGTGAGGATGGACTCGAAATCGGCAAGCTGTACGATTACGACATCATCATCCTCGATCTGATGCTGCCGGACATCGACGGATACGAGGTGCTGCGCCGCCTGCGCGCCGCCCGTGTGACCACGCCGATCCTCATTCTTTCCGGCCTGTCGGAACTGGACCACAAGATCAAGGGTCTGGGCTTCGGCGCCGACGACTACCTGACCAAGCCCTTCGACAAGCGCGAACTGATCGCCCGCATCCAGGCCATCGTCCGCCGCTCCAAGGGCCATTCCGACAGCATCATCCGCACCGGCCGTCTGACCGTGAACCTGGACACCCGCACGGTGGAGGTGGACAACCAGCCGCTCCACCTGACCGGCAAGGAATACGGCATCCTGGAGCTGCTGTCCCTGCGTAAGGGCACGACCCTGACCAAGGAGATGTTCCTGAACCATCTCTATGGCGGCATGGACGAGCCGGAACTGAAGATCATCGACGTCTTCGTCTGCAAGCTGCGCAAGAAGCTGGCCGCGGCGACCCAAGGCGACAACTACATCGAGACGGTGTGGGGCCGCGGCTATGTGCTGCGCGACCCGCACGAGGACGCGTCCCCGATCCCGCGCGTCCCGCACCAGCAGGCTCAGGCCGCCGGCTGACCGCCGGCAGCTCACCACTGTTAACATTCGTGGCCGTGAGCGGCGGGTTCAGGCCCGCCGCCATCCAAGGTCATTGCTGCCAGAACGCCTTTTCGGCCTCGCGGCGGGCGTCTGTGCGGCTCAACCCGACATCGCGCAGCAGATGGTCGTCCAGCGCTGCCAGGGAGCGACGCTGCCGGTGGCGCTCGATCATCCCCAACACCTCCCCGAACGCCCGCTCCACGAACCGCCGCGCGCCGCCGGGGGACGTCATGTCCCGGTCTGCGGAAACGACGCCCAGCGCTCTCCTGCCCATGATCCGACACTCCGCTTGATGAATTCCGTTCCCTAGGAATGCACCCGGAAGCGGCTTGTCCGCAAAGGATGCTTTCTCTAACCTGCATGAGAGAATTTCATGCGGCCGGGCAACAATCCGGCGGATGCGGACCCATGCAGATCCCTCCCCTCAACGGCCTGCGCGCCTTCGAAGCGGCGGCGCGCCATCTCAGCTTCACCCGCGCGGCGGAGGAACTGAACGTCACCCAGAGCGCGATCAGCCACCAGATCCGCACGCTGGAGGACCGGCTGGGCATCCGGCTCTTCCGCCGGCTGAATCAGGCGCTGGTTCTGACCGACGCCGGCCAGCTGCTGCTGCCCAGCGTGCGCGACGCCTTCGCGCGGCTGGCCACCGGTCTGGAGCGGGTGATGGAGCATGAGCGCTCCGGCGTGCTGACGATGAGCGTCTCGCCCTCCTTCGCCAGCCGCTGGCTGATGAGCCGCATCGGCCGCTTCCGCGCCCGCCACCCGGAAATCCACCTGCGCATCAGCGTCAGCCAGCACGAGATCGATTTCGAGCGAGAAGCCGACATCGACATTGGGCTTCGCCACGGCCTCGGGGTGTGGGAGGGCTTGCGGGCTGACCGCTTCCTCGATGACGCGGTGTTCCCGGTGTGCAGCCCGGCTCTGCTTCAGGGATCGACGCCGCTGCGGCAGCCGGCCGACCTGCGCCATCATGTTCTGGTCGAGGAGACCGGCCACAGCTATTGGGCGACGTGGCTGGCCATGGCCGGGCTCGGCGATCTGAAGCCAAGCTCCGAAATGGTCTTCGACGAGATCGGCATTGCCATCGAGGCTGCCGAGAACGGACAGGGCATCGCGATGGCGCGCGGCACCCTGGTGTTGGAGGAACTGGCGAGCGGGCGATTGACCCGGCTGTTCGACCTCGCCCTGCCGGGAGACTTCGGTTACTACCTCGTCTGCCCGGAGGTCACCGCCGACCGGCCCAAGATCGCCGCGTTCCGCCGCTGGATCATGGAGGAAGGCGCCGCCGACCGCCTCACCGTCACACCGCCCTAAATCAGACGGTCCTGGTTAGACGGCCGCCCGGAGCCCGCTCGGCACCTGGAAGCCGCCCAGGCTGTAGAGGCCGCGCTGGCCCTCCACCGGCTTGAAGCGGTCGGTGATGCCCAGCACGGTTTCCGCACCGCCCAGATAGAGCACGCCGTCCTGCGGCATCTGGCGGGCGATCGCCTCCAGCACCTTGGTCTTGGTCGGCTGGTCGAAATAGATCAGCACATTGCGGCAGAACACGATGTCGAACTGCCCGAGCCCTGACAGGTCGCCCAGCAGGTTGAATTCGCGGAAGGAGGCCATCTGGCGAAGCTGCTGGCTGATCTGCCACTTGTCGCCCTGCTGCTTGAAATGCTTCACCAGCATTTGAATCGGCAGGCCGCGCTGCACCTCGAACTGGGTGTAGATGCCCGACTTGGAGCGCTCCACCATCTCCGCGGAGATGTCGGTGCCGACGATCTCGATCCGCCAGCCGGCCAGCTTCGCCGCGTCCTCGCTCAGCAGCATGGCCAGCGAGTAGGCCTCCTGCCCGGACGAGCAGGCCGCCGACCAGATGCGGATCGACCGCTTCGCCGACCGCGCCTCCATCAGCTTCGGCAGGACGATCTGCTTGAACTGGTCGAAGGGCTTCTGGTCGCGGAAGAAGGACGACTCGTTGGTGGTCATCGCCTCCGTGATGTCGCGCAGCAACGCTTCGTCCTTGCGCGTCCGCACGGTGGAAGCCAGTTCCTCCAGCCCCTTCATGTTCCACTTGCGCGCCACCGGCATCAGCCGGGATTCGAGCAGGTAGGCCTTGTCCCGGGTCAGAACCAAGCCGGAACGCTGCTTGAGCAGCGTGGAGAACATGTCGAAATCTTCGACTCTCATGCTGCCCTCGATGCGAACTTGCGGATGTAGGGACCGATTTCCTTGAGCGGCAGCACCGCGGAGCAGATGCCCGCCTGGGCGACGGCGCCCGGCATGCCCCACACGACGCTGGACGCCTCGTCCTGCGCGATCAGGGTGCCGCCGGCGTTCACCACCTCGGTGCAGCCCTTCAGCCCGTCCTGCCCCATGCCGGTCAGGATGCAGGCCAGGACCTTGCGCCCGCCGAAGGCACGGAGGATGGACCGCATCATCGGGTCAACCGCCGGGCGGCAGAAATTTTCGGGCGGGTCCTTGGTCAGCGAAATCACGTTGGCGCCCGCGCGCTGGGTCACCAGCATGTGGAAGTCGCCCGGCGCGATGTAGCAACGCCCCGGCACGACCGGCTCGCCGTCCTTCGCCTCCTGGGCGTTCAGCCCGCACTGGCGGGTGATGTGCTCGGCCAGGATGGTGGTGAAGGTCGCCGGCATGTGCTGGGTGATCAGGATCGGCTGGGTGACGCCGGTCTTCAGATGGGCCAGCACCTCGAACAGCGCCTGCGGGCCGCCCGTGGAGCTGCCGATGGCGATCACGTCCGGCTTGACCTGGCCGACGGAGCCGACGGCGGGCGCCGGGCGCAACGTGACGGGCGGCGGCTCGCGCTTCAGGAAGGCGGCGGGCACCGGATTCAGCGGGCGCAGCTCGCCGCGGGTGCGGGACCCGGCGCGGCGGGCCGCGGCGCCCAGCGCCTTGACCTTCGACACCAGCTCGCGCTTGAAGGCGTCCGCTCCGCCGATCTCACGGGTGGAGGTCGGCTTGGGGATGTAGTCGGCGGCCCCCGCGGACAGGCAGCGCATGGAGATGTCGGCCCCGCGCAGCGTCAGCGTGGAGGCCATGATGATCTTCACCTGCGGCGCCACCGCCAGCAGCTTCGGAATGGCCGTCAGCCCGTCCATCACCGGCATCTCGATGTCGAGAACGATGACGTCAAGCGAGTTGCGCTGCAGAGCGTTGACCGCCATCTGGCCGTCGCCGACCGACGCAACCACGCGGATTTCGGTATCGCCTTCCAGCGCGCGGGTCAGAAGGCCACGAATGACGGCGGAATCGTCGACCACCATCACCCGGACGGGATCGCCGCCGGCCGCACCGGTCGGATGCCCCGCCGGCGCGGGGGGAGGAGGTCTGCCGAAACGATCGGACATAACGCAATCAGCCTTTCAGGGTCGGAACGGTGCGCGGTGCGGTGGTCCCGCCCGTCACAGCAGCCCGACCTGCTCGAACTTGGTCTGGATGATGTCGCTGTCGAACGGCTTCATGATGTACTCGTTCGCCCCGGCGGACAGCGCCTCCTGGATGTGGGCGAGGTCGTTCTCCGTCGTGCAGAAGACGACCTTGGGAATGTCCCCGCCGCTCATCTTGCGCAGGCGGCGCAGGAACTCGATGCCGGTCATCACCGGCATGTTCCAGTCCAGCAGGATGGCGTCCGGCATCTTCTGCGCGCAGGCTTCCATGGCCTGCCTGCCGTCCTCCGCCTCGGTGCAGGCGAAGTGCAGCTCTTCCAGGATCTTCCGCGCGACCTTGCGGACCACGCGGCTGTCGTCGACGACCAGACAAACTTTCATGGTGAACGGGCCTCAGGCTTCGCTTTGCACACCGACCGGGGTTTCGCCTCAGGCCGCTTCCATCGTGGTGAAGTTCAGCAGACGCGGCACGTCCAGGACCACCATGAGCTGACCGTTCAGGCGATAGATGCCCGTGGACACCTCGCGCCAGCGCGGGTCGAGGGTGGCCGGGTTGCGCTCGAAGTCATCGTTGGAGAGGCTCAGCACCTCCCCCACCGAATCGACCATCAGGCTGTAGAGTTCGCCGCGCAGGTCCACCACGATGGACATGCCCGGCTTGTCCTTGGGGCGCGACGTCAGGCCGAGCCGCAGGCGCACGTCGATGGCGGTGACGATGCGCCCGCGCAGGTTCAGCGAGCCGGCGACCTCCGGCGGGGCCAGGGGGATGCGGGTGATCCGCTGGTGCCCCAGCACGTCCTGGACCTGCAGGACCGGGATGCCGAACAGCTGGTCGGCGATCGTCATGGTCACATAGTCCTGGCTGCCACCGGAGGTGATCTCGTCACCCTTGGACTTCTTGGTGGTGGCGGGCAGCTTGGCGTTGCTCATGCGGCACCTTTCTGCTCGGACAGGGTCTGCTGCAGCGCGTACAGCAGAGCGTCACGGTCGAACTTGGCGACATAATCGGTGAACCCGGCCTGACGGCCGCGGTCGAGGTCGCGCGGGGAAGCGTGGCTGGACAGGGCGACCATCGGCGTGCCGCTCCAGCGGGTGCCGCCCTGGCGGACCGCCTCGGCGAAGTCGAAGCCGCTCATCCCCGGCATCTCGATGTCGGAGACGATGACGTCGAAGTCCTCGCCCGCCTCGCACAGCGCCAGCGCCTCGTTGGCGTTCTCCACGGCGGTGACGTCGTAGCCGGCGACCGACAGCAGCGGGGTCAGCAGGTTGCGGAAGAAGGGGCTGTCGTCGACCAACAGCACGCGCTGGAGCGCCCTCTCCTCCTCGTACGCATCGGTCGAGGACGAGCCGAACCAATCCTTGTAGGCCTGGGTCAGGAAGAAGCCCGCGTCGAGCACGTCCGTCGCCTTGCCGGCGATGATCGCCGAGCCCATCAGGCCCGGACGGTCGGCGGTGAGCTGCACCACCAGACGCTCCTCCACGATGTCGACGATCTCGTCGACGATCAGCCCCATCGACCGGTCGCCGTCGGCGAAGACCAGCACCGGCTGGCGGCCTTCCTGGCCGATCATGAAGCCCGGATCGATCGGCACCAGCGGCATCAGCTTGCCGCGGTACTGGACCACCGGCATGCCGTTGGACGATTCGACGCTGGCGAGGTCCACATCCTCCAGGCGGGCGACCAGCGACAGCGGCACCGCCTTCGGCGCGCCGGCCCCGGCGCGGAACAGCAGGAGGGCCATCTTGTCCTCCTGGCGGGTCGCCTGGACGGAAGTGGCCTCCTTCGACGCGGTCTCGCCCATGGCCATCTCGCCGGTCGCCGACGCGATGCCGTTCGGGTCGAGGATCATGATGACCGAGCCGTCGCCGAGGATGGTGTTGCCCGAGAACATTTCGATGTGGCGCAGGATCGGCGCCACCGGCTTCACCACGATTTCCTCGGTGTCGAACACGCGGTCGACCATGATGCCGAAGGTGTAGGTGCCGACCTGCGTGACCACGATGAAGGTCTCGTCGGTCTTCTTCTCCCCGCCTTCCTGGTCGTCCAGCCGCAGCAGCTCCTGCAGCGAGACCAGCGGCAGCAGGCGGTTGCGCAGACGCAGGACCGGCGTGCCCTTCAGCCGCTCGATGGTGTGCTCGCTGTCGGCGGCGGCGCGCACCAGCTCGACCACGCTGATCTGCGGGATGGCGAAGCGCTCGCCGGCGCACTCCACGATCAGGGCGGAGACGATGGCCAGCGTCAGCGGGATCTTGATGACGAAGGTCGAGCCCTTGCCCTGCTGGGACTTGATCTCGATCGTGCCGCCGATCTTCTCGATGTTGGTCTTGACCACGTCCATTCCGACGCCGCGGCCCGACACGTTGGTAACCTTCGCCGCGGTCGAGAAGCCGGGCTTCATGATGAACTGGATGATCTGCTGGTCGGACATCGCCGCCAGCTCGCCTTCCGAGGCCATCCCGTTCTGGATCGCCTTCTGCTTGATGCGGTCGATCGCCAGGCCCTTACCATCGTCCTGGATCTCGATGATGATGTGGCCGCCCTCGTGATAGGCGTTCAGCGTGATGCGGCCGGTCTCCGACTTGCCCGCGCGCACACGGTCGGCGGGCACCTCCAGGCCGTGGTCGGCGGAGTTGCGCACCATGTGCGTCAGCGGGTCCTTGATCAACTCCAGCACCTGGCGGTCCAGCTCGGTGTCGGCGCCGAGCATCTGGAGATCGATCTTCTTGCCCAGTTCGTGCGACAGGTCGCGCACCAGACGCGGCAGCTTGGCCCAGGCGTTGCCGATGGGCTGCATGCGCGTCTTCATGACGCCTTCCTGCAGCTCCGACGTCACGTGATTCAGGCGCTGCAGCGGGGCGGCGAACTCGCTCTCCTTCTGCGACCGCAGGATCTGGAGCAGCTGGTTGCGGGTCAGCACCAGCTCAGACACCATGGTCATCAGGTTTTCGAGCAGGTCCACGTTGACGCGGATGGTCTGCGCGGCGACCGCCGATTCCTTGGTCGCGGCCTCGCCGCCCGCACCGGCGCCCGACGCGGCCTCCGCGGCGGGAGCGGGCATCTTGGCGGCAGCGGGGACCGGATCGGGGTCCGGGACCACCAGATCGTGCGAGGGGGCGGGCTCTTCCGCCGGCTCCGCGGCGACCGGGGCCAGCGCGGTGCTGGTCGGGCCGGGGGTGGCGTTCCAAATCGCCTCAAGCTCGTCCAGCGTGAGATTGCCCGAGGAAGCCGGAGCCACCTCCGCCGCCGCCACCGCGGGGGCCGGCGGGGGCTCCGGGGCCGCGGCGGGCTTGGCCGGGGCAGCGGCAGCACCCAGCTTGCCTTCGGCGCACAGGTTCAGGCGCTCGATCAGCGGCAGGTCGTCGCCCGGCGGCTCCGCCTCCGTCGCCTCCAGCACCGCCAGCAGGCTCTTGATGGTGTCCAGCGCCTGAAGGATCAGCGAGACCGCTTCGGGGTTGATGGTCAGTTCCCCATCGCGGAACTTGCCCAACACGTTTTCCGAAGCGTGCGCGACCTTTTCCAGGCGCGGCAGGCCGAGGAAGCCGCAGGTGCCCTTGATGGTGTGCACCAGACGGAAGATGTTCGACAGAAGTTCCGGATTGTTGGGATTCTGCTCCAGACGGACCAGTTCCACGTCGAGAACCGACAGGTTCTCGTTGGTTTCCGTCAGGAATTCGGAGAGCAGATCATCCATGTCGCGATCCCCACGCCCGCAATTGTATCCGTTTCCGGCCGGGCCGTCCGGAGGGCGGCGTGCGCGACGCCGCCGGTACGGGCCTTTCCAGCTACGGTGGGAGCCTGTCAAACACTGATTAAGAGAACCTTACCTCCTTCGATACCACCCTTGGGCTCCGCCGTCATGCCGAGCCCACCGGCCCAAGGTCACAGCCCGCAAGGCCGGTGCCGGCGCGGCGGCCTATGACGGACAGACGCGCTCCAAGCGCTGCGCACGGTCACAGCAAAGCGCCGCGCGCCGGATCGGTCGCAGTTTTGAAGAGGTCAGGGTCGATGCGCGGATCACGCCCCCGGCGGGGGCCGCGTCACCACTCCACGGTGAAGACCAGCCGGTCCGGCCCGGAGGGAGTGGCGGCGACGCGGTAGCCGTCGTCCTCGGCGAAGCGCCCGGTCATGTAGGCGTGGATGCTTCGCGGGGTCAGGTCGGCGGCGGCCACCGTGCCGGCCAGCGCCGCCGCGGACTCGTCCTTGAGGGCGCCGGGCCGTCCGGCGGCGGTGATGGTGAAGCGCCCCGTCTGCTCGTCCCCCTCCGCCGCGACGGTGATGGTGCCGCCGTGGGTCAGCGCCTCGTCGGCCAGGATGATGACGTTGAGCAGCACCTTCGACGCGCCACGCTTGAAGGCGAGCTGGTCGTTCGGCACCCCCGCCGGCCAGTCCAGCGTGGTGCGCCCGCCCTCCAGAAGCCCCTGAGCGGAAGAACGGGTGTCGCCGAAGCCCTTCTGCTCCCGTCCGGCGAGGCCGTAGGCCAGCCGGAAGACGCGCAGCCGCCGGTCGGCCTGCCCGGAGGAATGCTCGATCAGCTTCACCGCCTCGCCCATAAAGCCCCCGGCGGGCTCGTCCTCCATCTCCTCGATCAGCTCCAACCCGTTGCGGATCGCTCCCACCGGGCTCACGAGGTCGTGGCAGATGCGGGAAGCGACAAGCTCGATCACGCGGATGTCCAGCGGCACGGGGGGTCTCCAGATCGTTGATGGCCGACCGCCGGCGGAACGGGTGGCGACCATGGCCGCAGGCTTGGGAACTTCCCCCGGCCGGGCGGCATTCTGTTGCATGCCGGCGTCCCATGGGGATGGCCGGCGGCGACGTTCGTTTGTATCATTCCAGGAGCGCGGATGCCGCCGCTTTTCCACGGTCATCCCGCGAAAGCGATAACCGATTCCAGCGGATGCAGGAGGCGCGGCATGGACGATTCATTGGTTCCCGGCGCCTGGGTGCGCCACCCCGCCCGTCCGGACTGGGGGTTGGGGCAGGTGCAGTCGGCCATCGGCGACCGCGTCACCGTGAATTTCGAGAATGCCGGGAAGCTGCTCATCAACACGTCCGTGGTCGCGCTGACCGTCACCGATCCGGACGACACACTGTGAGCGGGAAACTGCCGCTGGCCGCCCTCCTCCTGCTGGCCACCGGCACCCCCGCGCTGGGCGACGACGCGCCCGATCCAGAGCGCGGCAAGGCGCTGTTCCGCGCCTGCGCCTTCTGCCACACGCTGACGCCCGACGGCGGCAACCGCGCCGGCCCGACGCTGTGGCGGTTGTTCGGGCGCCCGGCCGGGGCGGTGGAGGGCTATCACTACTCCCCGGCGCTCAAGGGCAGCGGCATCGTCTGGGACGAGGCGGCGGTGGCCCGCCTGTTCGAGATCGGCCCCGACGTGATGACCCCTGGCAGCAAGATGCCGATGCAGACCATCGCCAGCGCGTCCGACCGCCGCGATCTGGTCGAATACCTGAAGGAAGCCACGGCGCCGTAAGTCCGGATTGCGAGGCCCGCAAGCGGAATTGAGGAGCATGGCCCCGGGCGGACCCCATCCCCATCTCTGTCTGTCGAACCCCCTTTCCGAGCCCCCTTTCCGAGCTGTGGTTTCCCGATGATTCCCCGCGCCGTCCGCAAGCCCCTGGCCATCCTGGTCGCCGTTCTCGCCCTGGTGGTCGTGGTGCCGGTGCTGGGGGCGGGCGGGTTCCTGCTGTGGCTTCGGCAGCAGACCCCGGCCTACGAGGGAGCCGCCACCGTTCCGGGGATCGAAGGCCCGGTTGAGATCCTGCGCGACCGCAACGCCGTCCCGCACATCTTCGCCGCCACCGAGCGGGACGCCTACTTCGCGCTCGGCTACGTCCACGCGCAGGACCGGCTGTGGCAGATGGAGACGATGCGGCGCAGCGGCGCCGGGCGTCTGGCCGAGCTGGTCGGCACGCGCTTCGGCGACTGGGCGCTGCGGCTCGACCGCTCCATGCGCACGCTGGGCGTCTACCGCCGGGCCGAGGAGGCCTATGAGGAGCTGTCGCCGGAGGCCCGCACGGCCTTCGACGCCTACGCCGCCGGGGTCAACGCCTGGATGGCGACGCGCCGCGAGGCCCTGCCCATCGAGTTCCAGCTCCTGCGCCACACGCCGGAACCCTGGCGGCCCGCCGACAGCCTCGTCTGGGGCAAGTTGATGGCGCTCCAGCTCTCCGGCGATTCCCGGGACGAGCTGTTCCGCGCCAGCGCCCTGAAAAGCCTGACGCCGGAGCAGATGCGCGACCTGTTCCCGGACTCCGACCCCACCGCCCCAGTGACCCTGGCGGCGGCGCTCGACGGCATGAACTTGCAAGGCGCGCTGGCCGCCCTGCCCGACCTCGGCTTCGACACCGCGTCCAACGAATGGGCGCTGACCGGGGCGCGCAGCGCGACCGGCAAGCCGATCATCGCCAACGATCCCCATCTCGGGCTGGAGGCGCCGATCCTGTGGTATCTGGCGCGCATCGTGACGCCGGAACACCGCATCGCCGGGGCGACCATCCCCGGCGTGCCGCTTCACATCCTGGGTCACAACGGCCGCGTCGCCTGGGGCTTCACCACCACCCACAGCGACACCCAGGACCTGTTCATCGAGAAGCTCGACCCGCAGGACCTAGGCCGCTACCTGACGCCGGACGGCAGCGCCGCCTTCGAAACACGCCAGGAGACGATCCGCATCGCCGGCCAGCCGGACGAGACGCTGACGGTGCGCGAGACGCGGCACGGCCCGGTGCTGACCACGCCGGACGCCGCCGACGCCGCGCCGGAGGGCCATGTGCTGGCGCTGGCCTTCCCCGGCCTGGACGCCGCCGACACCACGGCGGAGGCGCTGTACCGCCTCAACCACGCCGCCGACGCCGCCGCGGTGCGCGAGGCGCTGTTCCTCCATGTGGCGCCGCAGCAGAACGTCGTCTACGCCGACACGGCGGGGACGCTGGGCTTCCTGTCGCCGGCGCTGGTCCCGGTGCGGCGCGGCGGCGACGGGCGCGTTCCGGTGCCGGGCTGGACCGGCGAACACGACTGGATCGGCTACATCCCCTTCGACGCTCTGCCCCAGGCGGTTGATCCGCCGTCGGGCCAGTTCGTCAACGCCAACAACGCGGTGGTCGGCCCCGGCTACCCCTATGCCCTGGCGACCGAATGGCCGGACCCCGCCCGCGCCGAGCGGATCGTGCAGTTGCTCGGCGACGGCCCGCACACGGTGGAGGAGGTCGCCGCCCAGCAGATGGACGAGCTGTCCCTGCCGGCGCGCGACCTGCTGCCCCTGATGCTGGAACCGCTGCGCAGCGTGCCCGATCTCAATGGACAGGCCCACGCCGCGCTGGACCGTCTGGCCGGCTGGGACGGGCGCATGGACCGCGACCGGCCCGAGCCGCTGATCTTCTCCTGGTGGGAGCGGGAATTGGTGCGCCGCGTCTTCGCCGACGAGCTGGGACCGCTGTTCCAAAGCTACTGGGACCTGCGCCCCCGCGCCCTGCGCCGCGTGCTGACCCAGGCGCCGCAGTGGTGCGACGACCGGACGACGCCGGCCCGCGAGGACTGCACCGCCATGCTCGCCAGTTCCCTGAAATCGGCACTGGCTGAGATCGAACGGCGCCACGGAACGGACATGAACGGCTGGCGTTGGGGGGCGGAGCACAAGGCCGCCCTGAATCACCGGCTGCTCGGCCGGGTGCCTCTGCTCGGTTCGATGTTCGACCTGTCGATCCCGACCGGCGGCGGCGCCTTCACCGTCAACCGAGGCACCACCCGCGTGCGCGACCCGCAGGAACCCTTCTCCCACGTCCACGGTCCGGGACTGCGCGCGGTCTACGATATGGCGGATCTCGGCAACTCCCGCTTCTCCATCGCCACCGGCCAGTCGGGCAACCCGCTGTCGCCCCATTGGGGGGATCTGGTGCAGGGTTGGCGCGACGGGGCGGGCCTACGGCTGGCCGGCGACCGCGGCACGCTCGCCCGCGACGGCGCCACGCTGCTGACGCTTTCCCCCACCCGTCCAGGGAGCTCGCCATGACCGAGGCCGCACCGTCTCCGAACCCGCCCCTGACCCTGACTCTGGACGACGTCCGCGCCGCCGCCGCCCGGATCGGCAGCCACCTCCCCGTCACCCCCACCGAGGCCTCGCCCCGCCTGTCGGAGATCACCGGCTGCTCGGTGGTCCTGAAGCTGGAGAACCAGCATCTCACCGGCTCCTTCAAGGAACGCGGGGCGCTCAACAAGCTGCTGTCCCTGGGCGAGGCGGAGCGGCAGGCCGGGGTGATCGCCATGTCGGCGGGCAACCACGCCCAGGCGGTGGCCTGCCACGCCACGCGGCTCGGCATCCGCTCGGTCATCGTGATGCCCTCCTTCACCCCCTTCACCAAGGTGGAGCGCACGGAAAGCCTCGGCGCGCGGGTCGAACTGCACGGCGAGACGCTGAGCGACGCGGCGGCCTACGCGCAGGAGCTGGCGGCGCGCGAGGGGCTGACCTTCGTGCATCCCTACGACGACCCATTGATCGCCGCCGGCCAGGGCACCGCTGCCCTGGAACTGCTCGACGCCACGCCGGACCTGGAAGTGCTGGTGGTGCCGGTGGGCGGCGGCGGGCTGATCGGCGGCATGGCGGTGGCGGCCAAGGCGCTGAAGCCGGACATTGCGGTGGTCGGGGTGGAATGCGCCATGTTCCCGTCGATGCGCCAAGCGCTGGCCGGGCAGCCAATCACCTGCGGCGGCGCCACCATCGCCGACGGCATCGCCGTCAAGGCCCCCGGCGCCGTCACCCTGCCGCTGGTCCGCCGGTACGTGGACGCCGTGCTGGAGGTCGGCGAACCGCGGCTGGAGGAGGCCGTCTACCGCCTCGCCACCGTGCAGAAGCTGGTCGCCGAGGGGGCCGGGGCGGCGGGGCTGGCCGCGGTGCTGGACGATCCGGAGCGCTTCCGCGGCAAGCGGGTGGGCATCGTCGTGTCCGGCGGCAACATCGACGCGCGCATCCTGGCGCAGGTCCTGACGCGCGGGCTGGTCTACGAGGGGCGCATGGTGCGGCTGCGCATCGGCATCACCGACGCCCCCGGCGCGCTCGCCCGGGTGGCCCGCCTGCTCGGCGAGGCCGGGGCCAACATCGTGGAGGTGCACCACCAGCGCCTGTTCCACGACGTGCCGGTGCGCATGGCCGAGATCGACGTGGTGCTGGAAACCCGCGGGCGCAGCCACGTCCAGCGCCTCGTCGCCCACATGGAGGAGGCGGGCTTTCCGACGGAGCTGATGACGGATATTTCCTGACCCGGACCCGGCTCAGGGAAGCTTAGAATAGACGCCGCGGAAATAGAGCAGCGGCTTTCCGTCCTCGCTGCCGGACAGGCGGCGGACGCGGCCCACGATGATCACGTGGTCGCCGCCGTCATAGACATGCTCCCGGTCGCACTCCAGGCTGGCGAGACAGCCGGTGAGGATCGGCACGCCGCTGTCCCAGCGCTCGACACCCACCCCGTCCCAGCGCTCCTGCAGGTCGCGGCGTGAGAAGCGGTTGGACAGCTCCGCCTGTTCTTCGGCCAGGATGTTCACCGCGAAGGACGGCGCGGTGGTGAAGGCCTCGAACGACATGGCCGCACGGCCCAGGCAGAACTGCACCAGCGGCGGGTCGAGCGACACCGACGAGAAGGAGTTCACGGTCACGCCGATCGGCTCGCCGTCCGGTGCGACGGTGGTGACCACGGCGATGCCGGTGGCGAAGCATCCGAGGGCGTTGCGGAAGGCCCGCGAGTCGAAGGCCTGAGAATCGATGGTCATGGCGGCCTGTGTGGGCTCGTCGGTTATTGGGGCGAGGGTGCGGCGGCGAAACAGCGGGATTAACCCAGCCAGACCCTTGGTGCAAGCCGCATCTGCCGCGATGCGTCCGGAAGCGGGCGGAAGCCGCTATGCGCCGCATTAAATGGATCTTAAGGATAACACCCCACCCTCCGGGTGTCCGCACTGGCCACGAATTCCCGACCACAGGGCCCCACTCAGCAAGGCTTCATGTCAGCGAACCCGTCCGGCGGCGAACGGCCGATCATCATCAAGAAGAAGAAGGGCGGCCATGGCGGCCACCATGGTGGCGCCTGGAAAGTCGCCTATGCCGACTTCGTGACGACGATGATGGCCTTCTTCCTGCTGCTGTGGCTGCTCAACGTCACCACGTCGGACCAGCGCAAGGGCATCGCGGACTATTTCTCGCCCACCTCGGTCAGCCGTGAGAGCTCCGGGTCCGGCGGCATGCTGGGCGGGCGCACCATCACCGCGCCGGGCGCCCAGATCTCCCCCTCCTCGCCGATGTCCGCCGACGTTCCGGTCTCCGGTCCGCCCGGCCACTCGACCCAGGAGGACGACGAGGCGAACGACCCGACCGACGCCGCCCCGCCGCCGCCCGCCTCGACCGCCGAACAGAAGTCCAGCGAGTCGCGGCTCGACTACCAGAAGCGGCTGGAGGAGCAGGCCAAGCAGCTCGGCATTCCCGGCCAGAAGCCGGGCGAGCGGCTGTCCGACTTCGCGGAACGGGTGAAGGAGGGCGGCGAGAAGCTGCAGGACGCCCAGAAGGAAGCCCGCCAGTTCCAGCAGGCCGCCACCGAGATCCGGCAGGCCATCCAATCCGTGCCGGAGCTGGAGCCGCTGGCCCAGAATCTGATGATCGACCAGACGCCGGAGGGTCTGCGAATCCAGATCGTCGACCAGGACCGCGTCTCGATGTTCCCCGGCGGGTCGGGCCAGATGTACCCGCAGACCCGCCAGCTCGTCATGCAGGTGGCCAAGGCGCTCGCCAAGCTGCCCAACAAGCTGTCGATCAGCGGCCACACCGACGGCGTTCCCTTCACCTCCGGGGCCGGGCGCGACAACTGGGACCTCTCCACCGAACGCGCCAACGCCACGCGCCGCGCCCTGATCGCCGGCGGCATCCCGGAGGAGCGCGTCCAGGACGTGATCGGCCGCGCCGACCGCGATCTGCTGGTGCCCGACCAGCCCGGCAGTCCGCGCAACCGCCGCATCAGCATGGTGTTGCTGCGCGAAAGCAAGACCGCCGCCGCGCCCGCCGCCACGAATTGATACCAAAGCCGATGTGGCGTTGGTACCAAGGCGTTAGTTCCTTGCCTTTGAACGTACCTCTTCTTGTTTTGTCGATGCGCTGCACAACGCGGGGAATGTTTGCCCTGTTCAAATGGCGAAGCGATGGTTCATACTTCGCGGCAGACACCATTGCCATACGGCATCGGTCAATCAAGGGCGTTAGCTGCGGGGGAGTCTGTGAGCGTACCCGAAGGCAAGGCGACTGACCTTTTGACGAACTATGATCCCGGCCTTTACTACGACGAATTGTTCGGAGGCCGTGATTATCCAGCCGAGCACTCGGCGCTGATCCGGCAGAGACTGGCCGGTCTGAACTTCGGGGATCTGTTGCGGCGGTCGCAGGACGCCGAACGTGAACTGTACAATCTGGGCATCACCTTCCTCGTTTACTCGAACAAGGACGCGGTGGACCGGATTCTGCCCTTCGACATCATTCCCCGGGTCATCTCGGCAAAGGAATGGGCGCATCTGGAAGCCGGGATTACCCAGCGCGTCACGGCGCTGAACCTGTTCCTCCACGATATCTATCACGACCAGAAGATCCTGAAGGACGGGGTGATCCCCGCCGACCTCGTGCTGGGCAACGGCTGCTTCCGGCCGCAGATGGTCGGGCTGGACGTGCCGTTCGACACCTACATTCACATCATGGGCACGGATCTGGTCCGTGACCGCGAGGGGACCTTCCGCGTGCTGGAGGACAATGGACGCGTGCCGTCCGGCGTGTCCTACGTGGTCGAGAACCGCCACATGATGCAGCGCGTGTTCCCTGACCTGATGCAGGACATCGGCATCCGCCCGGTGGACAATTACGGGCACAAGCTGCTCGACGCGATGATGGAGATCGCGCCGCAGGACGTCGCCGACCCGCAGGTCGTGCTGCTGTCGCCCGGCTCCTACAACTCCGCCTATTTCGAGCACATCTTCCTGGCGCGCGAGATGGGCGTGCCGTTGGTCGAGGGGCGCGATCTGGTGGTGGAGAACGACCGCGTCTACATGAAGACCACCAACGGTCTGGCGCGCGTCGATTCGATCTACCGCCGCATCGACGACGCCTTCCTCGACCCCAAGGCCTTCAACCCGGACAGCATGCTGGGCGTGCCGGGCATCATGGAGGCCTACCGCAAGGGCAACGTGGCGCTGGCCAACGCCATCGGCACCGGCGTGGCGGACGACAAGGCGATCTACTGCTACGTCCCGCGGATGATCAAATACTACCTGGACCAGGAGGCGATCATCCCCAACGTGGACACGCGCATCTGCCGCGAGGCCGACGCGCTGCAGTACACGCTGGACAACCTGGACAAGCTGGTGGTCAAGCCGGTCGGCGAGGCCGGCGGCTACGGCATCACCATCGGCCCGCGCGCCAGCAAGGAGGAGCTGGCGGAGTGCCGGGCCAAGCTGCTGGCCGATCCGTCCAACTACATCAGCCAGCCGGTGGTCGACCTGTCGGTCTGCCCCACCGTGACCGACGACGGCATCGATCCCCGCCACGTCGATCTGCGCCCCTTCGCCATCACCGGCAAGAACACCTGGGTGCTGCCCGGTGGCCTGACCCGCGTGGCGCTGAAGAAGGGCACGCTGATCGTCAACTCGTCGCAGGGCGGCGGGTCCAAGGACACCTGGGTTCTCCAGGATGGGGTTCTTCAGGATGGGGCACAGGAAGGGAGCGCGTCGTGAATCTGCTGGCCCGTTACGCCGAATGCATTTTCTGGATGGCGCGCTACATGGAGCGCGCCGAAAACCTCGCCCGAATCCTGGACGTGCATGAGACCTTCGCGCGCGACACGCGGGGAATGACCAACTGGTTCTCCATCGTCCAGCTCAACGCCGACGAGAAGGACTTCTTCAGCCGCCACGACCGCCCCACGGCGGAGGCGGTGGTTCATTACTACATGTTCGACACCCAGAACACGAACTCGCTGGTGTCCATGCTGCGGATGGCGCGGGAGAACGCCCGCGTCCTGCGCCCCTGGATCTCAACCGAGATGTGGACGCAGATCAACGTGTTCCACAACAAGCTGGTGGAAATGAACGGCAAGGGCGTCGCGCTGCCCAACCTGTCCAAGGTCTGCACCTGGATCAAGGAGGAGTGCCAGACCCACACCGGCATCACCGAGGGCACCTTCTACCGCGACCAGGGCTGGTACTTCTACCAGCTCGGCAAGTACATCGAGCGGGCGGACCAGACCACCCGCCTGCTCGACATCAAGTACCACACGCTGCTGCCCTCCCCCGTGGCGGTCGGCTCCACGCTGGACATGAGCCAGTGGACGACGGTGCTGCGCTCGGCCGCCGGGTACCACGCCTTCCGGCGCGTCTACCCGCGCGGCATGTCGCCCACCACGGTCGCCGGCTTCATGATGTTCAACGAGGGATTCCCACGGTCCGTTGTGATGTGTGTGCGACAGATCGACGGCCTCTTGACCCGCCTGAAGTCCCGTTACACCCTGCGCAATGGCAGTGACGCGATGGAAAAGGTGGACGAACTGCTCGGCGCGCTTTTGGCCCGCCCGATCGAAGAGGTGATCCAACTCGGCCTGCACGAGTATCTGGACGGCGTGCAGGCCCAGCTCTGCGGCATCACCACCGAGATCGGACGCGCCTTCTTCGGCCAGGACACCGTCCCCATGACCCAGAGCCAGTCCCAGTAGCCTTCGTTCAGCACCGTCTCCAACCGCCGAACCCCAACAGCCGGCCCATGGGCCGGTGATTCAGAAGTCAGCCAGCCCGATGTCGGTCATCCAGCCGCAACTCCGCCCGCTCCAGCAGTTCTTCCGGTCCGGGCCGATGCCCTGCCCCTATCTGCCGGGACGGGTGGAGCGCAAGCTGTTCACCCGGCTGTTGGGTCCTTATTCGGCGGAGGTCAATTCCACCCTGTCGCGCGCCGGCTTCCGGCGCAGCCACGACATCGTCTACCGGCCGGTCTGCCCGAACTGCCAAGCCTGCGTCCCGGTCCGCATCCCGGTGGGGGCCTTCGCCCCCACCCGGTCGCAGAAGCGCGTCCGCCGAGCCAACGGCGACCTGACTTTGGCGGAGGCGCCAGCCGCCGCCACGACGGAGCAGTACCGGCTGTTCTCGCTCTATCAGAATTCCCGCCACGGCGAATCCGACATGGCGCGCATGGCGATGGCCGATTTCGCCGCCATGATCGACGAGGGCCGCGCCGACACCAGCCTGTTCGAAGCCCGCGACGCGGAGGGGCGGCTGGTCGGCTGCATGCTGACCGACCGGCTGACCGACGGCTATTCCGCCGTCTACAGCTTCTACGATCCCCGCCAGGACCGCCGCAGCCTGGGCAGCTTCATGATCCTCAGCCTGCTGGAGCGCGCCCAGGCGGACGGGCTGCCCTACGTCTATCTCGGCTATTGGATCGCCCAGAGCCGCAAGATGGCCTACAAGGCCAAGTTCCGCCCCCTGGAAGCGTTGGGCCGCGACGGCTGGTTCCCCCTGCCAAACGATCCGGAAGACTGACGGACCGCACGCCGGATTGCCTGAGATCGGAGACTATTGGGGCAATCACGTATAAAGGCTTTCAAGCTCTTGCGCTGCCGGGGCCTCCTGCGGAATATTGCCGCAGCAAACACCCCATGGTGTTACCATAAAAGATTGAACCGGCGCCCAGCGCCACCGTTCACAGGGCAACAAAAGGAACGGACGGGGATACACCCGTTCCAAACCAACAGGGAGGCTCTCCGTTGAGGTTCCTGCTCCGAATCAGCGGGCTGATCGATGCTGTCAACGACGGCATCGGCAAGCTCGTCTATTGGCTGGTGCTGGTCGCCGTGATCGTCAGCGCCGGCAACGCGACCATCCGCTACAGCCTCCATTACAGCTCCAACGCCTGGCTTGAGCTGCAATGGTATTTGTTCTCTGCAATTTTCCTGTTGTGCTCGGGCTACACGTTCCTGCGCAACGAACACATCCGCATCGACATCGTGCTGGGCCGCTTCTCCAGACGCGTCCAGTGCATGGTGGACATCTTCGGGATCCTCTTCTTCCTGTTCCCGATGGCCATCCTGATCATGTGGCTCTCCTGGCCGATGTTCTGGGACAGCTTCATCACCAAGGAAATGTCGAGCGACGCCGGCGGCCTGATCCGCTGGCCGGCCAAGATCCTGGTTCCCGCCGGTTTCTTCCTGCTGACCATGCAGGCGGTGTCCGAGCTGATCAAACGCATCGCCTTCCTGGCCGGTCTCATTGACCAGCCCGGCGAGAAGATGCACAGCCACTCCTAAGAGACCGGGGACCACACACGATGGCCGCCTTCCTCATTGAGAACATGGCGCCGCTGATGTTCGCGGCGCTTGTTCTTTTCCTATTGATGGGTTTCCCGGTCGCCTTCGCGCTCGCCGCGAACGGCCTCCTCTTCGGTCTGATCGGCATCGAGCTGGGTCTGCTGACCCCGGCGCTGTTCCAGGCGCTGCCGGAGCGCGTCTTCGGCATCATGCGCAACGACACGCTGCTGGCCATTCCCTTCTTCACCTTCATGGGGCTGATCCTCGAACGATCCGGCATGGCCGAGGACTTGCTCGACACGGTCGGACAGCTCTTCGGTCCGCTGCGCGGTGGCCTGGCCTACGCGGTGATCTTCGTCGGCGCGCTGCTCGCCGCCACGACGGGCGTGGTGGCCGCGTCGGTCATCTCGATGGGCCTGATCTCGCTGCCGATCATGCTGCGCTACGGCTATGACCGGCGACTGGCGTCAGGCGTCATCGCGGCGTCGGGCACGCTGGCCCAGATCATCCCGCCGTCGCTGGTGCTGATCATCCTGGCCGACCAGCTCGGCCGCTCGGTCGGCGACATGTACGCCGGCGCCCTGGTCCCCGGCCTGGTGCTGACCGGCCTCTACGCCGGCTACATCCTGGTCGTCAGCATTGTCCGCCCCGAGTTCGCTCCGGCCCTGCCGCTGGAGGCCCGCTCCCTGCGCGGCTTCCAGCTCCTGTTCCGGGTGCTGACCTCGCTGGTGCCGCCGCTGGTCCTGATCTTCCTGGTGCTGGGCACCATCTTCCTCGGCATCGCGACGCCGACGGAAGGCGGCGCCATGGGTGCCGCGGGCGCCATGATCCTGGCACTCATGAAGCGGCAGCTCAGCTGGTCGCTGATGCGTCAGGCGATGGACACGACGGCGAAGCTGTCCTCCTTCGTCATCTTCATCCTGATCGGCTCGACGGTCTTCGGTCTGGTGTTCCGCGCCGTGAACGGCGACCTGTGGGTGGAGCATCTGCTGACCGGCCTGCCGGGCGGCGAACTGGGTTTCCTGATCGTCGTCAACATCATGGTCTTCCTGCTCGCCTTCTTCCTCGACTTCTTCGAGCTGGCCTTCATCATCGTGCCGCTGCTCGCCCCGGTCGCGGAGAAGCTGGGCATCGACCTGATCTGGTTCGGCGTCCTGCTGGGCGTCAACATGCAGACCTCCTTCATGCATCCGCCCTTCGGTTTCGCCCTGTTCTTCCTGCGAAGCGTCGCTCCACGGGAGGACTACAAGGACAAGATCACCGGGAAGATCATCAAAAAGATCACCACCGGCCAGATCTACTGGGGCGCCGTGCCGTTCGTCTGCATCCAGCTGATCATGGTGGCTCTGGTCATCATATTCCCGGAGATGGTCTTCAGCGGCCTGGACCGTGGTGAGCCGATCAACATCGACAACATCCAGATCGATATCCCGTCCTTCGATACCGGCGAGCCGCCGCCGCCCTTCGGCGCGCCGGAACAACCGGCCGAGGACCCCAACGCCGACCTCATGCGGCAGTTGCAGGGCAAGTAACCGGCCTTCCATTCCCTCCTCTCCCGCCCGACGGGGGAGGAGTCGGAACCGGGAATCTTGCTCGATCATCGGCAAACAAAAAAGCCCCGCTTCAGCGGGGCTTTTTCGTGACCAATGTTCCTTTACGATTTCTTCTTCAGCGCCGGAGTCGAGTAGACGAAGGTATCGAAGGTGTATTCAGCAACGCGGAACCACTGATATTCTTCGTCACGGAACTTTCGCCACTGCTCGTAGATCTTACGGAACTTCTCGTTCTTCGCGGCTTCCTCTTCGTAGACGTCGAAGGTCGCCTGATAGCAGGCCTGAAGGATCTCTCGTGGATAAGGCTTAAGCAGGGTGCCGGTGCCGACCAGACGCTTCACCGCGAGCATGTTCACCACGTCGTACTTGCCGAGCATGTCGGCGGTCGCGTCGGCGCAGGCCGCCTCCAGAATCGCTTGATAATGCTTGGGAAGCTGCTCCCACTGCGGCATGTTGACGAGGAAGGACACCTGCGGGCCGCCTTCCCACCAGCCGGGATAGTAATAATATTTGGCGACTTTGTTGAAGCCCAGCTTCTCGTCGTCGTAGGGGCCCACCCACTCCGCCGCGTCGATGGTGCCCTTCTCCAACGCCGGATAGATGTCGCCACCGGCGATCTGCTGTGGCACGACCCCCAGACGCTGCAGGATGGTGCCGGCGTAGCCGCCGATGCGGAACTTCAGCCCCTTCAGATCCTCCACCGTCTTCAACTCGTTGCGGAACCAGCCGCCCATCTGGGTACCGGTGTTGCCCGCCGCGAACTGGATGATGTTGTAGCCTTTGAAGAATTCCCGCATCAGCTCCATACCGCCGCCGTGGGTCATCCAGGCGTTCTGCTGGCGCGCGTTCAAGCCGAAGGGCATCGCCGCGTCAAAGGCGAAGGTCGGGTCCTTGCCGACGTAGTAGTAGGAGACGGTGTGGCCGCACTCCACGGTGCCGTCCTTCACGGCGTCCAGCACCTGAAGGCCGGGGACGATCTCACCGCTGGCGAAGGTGCGTATCTGGAACTTGCCCTCGGTCATCTCGGCAACGCGCTTGGCCACCCGCTCGGCCCCGCCGTAGATGGTGTCCAGGCTCTTGGGAAAGCTCGACGCGCAGCGCCACTTGATCTCGGGGTTGCTCTGCGCGATGGCGGGAGCGGCCAAAGTGCTGGCGGCGACACCGACACCGGCGCTGGTGATGAAGGTACGGCGTTTCATGGCGGTCTCCTTGGGTCCTCTCGTCCCGGCGTGGGCGCACACCGCCGTTCCGGCCCCCGGAAAGGGAGCGCGGCGTGCGAACCGAAAGGCTGTTGTTTTTGAGGAAGTTGTCTGGCAACGCCGGATCGACGTCACCGTGCGGGTCACGGACCGGGGCTGATGGAGACAGGCCCCTGTGTCGCCGCTGTACCTTCACACGGATCTGTGGTGACCATGCGCGTGCCTCCCTGTCGCCCGGTGTTCCTCCGGCCCCCGGCGCGCCCTTCGGGCACTCCTTCGGTCGGCGGCACCGAGTTCATTTTGATACAACGACTATGCCGGAATCGCGGGGCAGACTTCAAGCCCGAGCATGGCTCAGCCCTACCAATTCGGGAATTTTCCGTCGGAGATTCCGCCAAAAGTGAAACGGGGGGCCGAAAGCCCCCCGTTTGCGCGCAACGTTAGGTGTATGGGGCCGGGAAACGGCCGGCTTACGTGAAGCGGTTGACCTTGGGGAAGCCGTTGGGCGGCATCTTGCCCACGCCGGCGCGGTTGCCCAGCCAGCCGGTCAGGTTGGTGACGTTGAACTGCCGCTCGCCGTGCTTCCAGCTCAGCCCCTCGGCGACGGTGAAGACCTTCAGGTCGGACAGGCTGCCGTCCTTGTACTTCTGGAGCTGCACGCCCTTGCCGCGGGCCATCACCGGCACCTGCTCCAACGGGAAGACCACCATCAGGCGGTTGTTGCCGATGACGGCGACGTGGTCGCCCTCCGCTGGGATGCAGATCTTGGCGTCCTTGTTGTCGTCGGGGTTGAGAACCTGCTTGCCGGAGCGGGTGTGGGCGACGACCTCGTTCTCCTCGACCTGGAAGCCGCGCCCATCCTCCGACGCGACCAGCAGGCGGCGGTCGGGTTGGTGCTTGAACAGGGTGATGATGTCCGCCTCGTTGCCGAGATCGATCATCAGCCGCACCGGTTCACCGAAGCCGCGCCCGCGCGGCAGCTTGTCGGCGGACAGCGTGTAGAATTTGCCGTTGGTGCCGAAGACGAGGAGCTTGTCGGTGGTCTCGCAATGGACCCAGAAACCTTCCTTGTCGCCTTCCTTGTATTTGACGTCGAGACGTTCGGCGTCGGTCAGATGGCCGCGCACCGCGCGGATCCAGCCCTTCTGAGAGCACAGCACGGTCAGCGGCTCGCGCTCCACCATGGCATCGACGGGGATGTCGATGATTGCCGTCGCGGTGGCCACCTGCGTCCGGCGGTCCTCGCCGAAGCGCTTGCGCGTCTCCTCCGTCTCCTTGCCGATCCTCTCCCAGCGCAGAACCGTGTCGGAGAGAAGCTCCGTCAGCCCGGCCTTCTCGGCGCTCAGCGCGTCGTTCTCGCGCTGGATCTCCATCTCCTCCAGCTTGCGCAGGTTGCGCAGCCGCATGTTGAGGATGGCCTCGGCCTGCACCTCGGTCAGGGAGAAGGCACGCATCAGCTCCTGCTTCGGCTCGTCCTCCTCGCGGATGATGCGGATCACCTCGTCAAGGTTCAGATAGGCGATCAGATAGCCGCCCAGCACCTCCAGCCGGTGGTCGATCTTGGCCAGCCGGTGGCGGGACCGGCGCTCAAGAACCTCCATCCGATGGTCGAGGAAGGCGTCCAGCACCTCGAACAGGTTCATGACGCGCGGGGCATTGTCCTTGCCCAGCACGTTCATGTTCATGGCGAAGCGGATTTCCAGATCGGTCGTCTGGAACAGCGAGGCCATCAGGACCTCGGGGTCGACGTTGCGGCTCTTCGGCACCAGGACGAGACGCACGTCCTCCGCCGACTCGTCGCGGACGTCCTCCAGCAGCAGCAGCTTGCGGTTGGTCAGAAGCTCCGCGATCTTCTCGACCAGACGGGCCTTCTGCACCTGATACGGGACCTCGGTGACGACGACCTGCCAGGTGCCCTGCCCCAGCTTCTCCACCTCCCACTTGGCGCGCAGGCGGAAGGAGCCGCGCCCGGTCCGGTAGGCCTCCACCACGTTGGCGCGCGGCTCCACCAGAACGCCGCCGGTCGGGAAGTCGGGGCCGGAGATCAGGGTGACCAGATCCTCGATCGAAGGAGGGGGCGGCGCCTCCTTGCCGGCCAGAAGCGCCTTCTCGCGGCGCTGCCTGTACTTCACGATCAGCCGCAGGGCGGAGCAGAGCTGGGCGGCGTTGTGCGGCGGGATGTTGGTCGCCATGCCGACCGCGATGCCGCTGGAGCCATTGGCCAGCAGGTTGGGGAAGTTGGCGGGCAGGACCGCCGGCTCGTCCCCGTCGCCGTCGTAGGTCGGGCGGAAATCGACCGCGTCCTCGTCGATGCCTTCCAGAAGCGCCTTGGCGACATCGGTCAGGCGCGCCTCGGTGTACCGCATGGCCGCGGCGTTGTCGCCGTCGATGTTGCCGAAGTTCCCCTGCCCATCCACCAGCGGGTAGCGCACCGCAAAGTCCTGCGCCAAGCGGACCAGCGCGTCATAGACGGAGGTGTCGCCGTGCGGATGGAACTTGCCGATCACGTCGCCGACCACGCGGGCCGACTTCTTCGGCGGAGTCGAGGGGTCGAGCCGCAGCTGGCTCATGGCGTAGAGCAGACGCCGGTGCACCGGCTTCAGCCCATCGCGCACGTCGGGCAGCGACCGCGCCATGATGGTGGACAGCGCGTAGCTCAGATACCGCTCGCTCAGCGCGTCGCGGAGCGGCTTCTCCTGGATGTCGAGGACGGGGTCTTGGGCAGGGTCTCGGGACGTCATGGCGTGTGGATACCAAATCTAGCGGCCACGCGCCACAGCGTTCTCGTAACGTTCTCTTAATCGCAGCCTTGCGGGCGGCAGTGGGCCGTTGAGGAGATGGCGCTCCAGGAAATGACCGGTCAGGCGCAGTCCCTCCGCCACCGCCTGCGGCCCCCCGCCGCCCAGACCGATCAGGAATCCGGGCAGCGGCAGCAGCCGGTCGCGGTAGGGCTCCCCGGCCGACGCCGACACCGCGCGACCGGTGCGCGGGCTGACGTAGGCGAGATAGTCGTTCGCCCCCGTCACCGCGCAACGATCGAGATCCAGCCCGAATCCGAGCTCCGCCAGCAGCCCGACCTCCCACCGCACATAGGACTCGGCCCAGGCATCGCCGGCCAGCAGTCCGAACAGCGCCAACAGCCCGTCGAACAGCGCCGGGTGCGGCTGGTGTTCCGGAAGGGCGGCCTCGGCCAGGGCGCAGGCGGCGGTCAAGGTCGCGAGTCGCAACGGGTCGTCCAAAAAGGCGGCGGAATAGCCCTGCACCACCTCCAGCGTCAGGTTGCCCAGATGTTCGGGCAGGCGCCCGCGCCAGCGCGCCGACACCAGCGTGCCGGGCTCCAGCGCCGCCCGCGTGCGGCTGGACCGCCCGCCCATGACCATGCCGGCGTGCCGCCCATGGTCCCGCGTCAGCAGGGTGACGACCGCCGAGGTCTCGCCATGCGGCCGGGCCGACAGCACAACGCCCTGATCGGACCACTCCATACGGCTGCTTCCTTACGTTGACGGGATCTGCGGGGCTCGCCCAGGGCGCCCAGGCGTGCCACGGAGTGCCCGCGAAGCGGGATCGGTCACGCTTTCCGCCAGCATGGCGCAAATCCTTCGCAACAGGGCTTCATTTCTCATTCACCATTCGGGCACTATGTTGCGAATGACAGAATGCGGGCGCGCCGCGGCGGTGAGGGGGCTTTGAGCAGCACGATCGAGCGATATCTGCTGGCCGAGAAAGCTGGCTCCGAGGGCGTCTGGGACTGGGACCTTCGCAACGATACGATGTTCCTGTCTCCCCGCTTTAAGGAGTTTCTCGGCCTGCCGCCGGGCGAGATCAATCGCCCGGAAGATTGGCTCGACCACGTCCACCCCGACGACATCGACTGGCTCTACGCCTCCTTCGAAGGCCAGATGGTTGGCGTCTCGCTTCCTTTCCAGATCGAACACCGCGTCCGCCGTGCCGGAGCCGGCTTGTCGCCGGACAATGGCGACTCCGGCTGGCGCTGGCTGGTCTGCCGCGGCATGGCGGTGCCCGACGAATCGGGCGATCCGGTGCGTCTCGTCGGGTCGGTCGCCGACATCACCGACCGCAAGCACGCCGAAGCCCAGCTCCGCAAGAGCGAGGAGCGATACGCCCTCGCCGCCGCGGCCAGCAATGATGGGTTGTGGGATTGGGATCTCGACTCCGGAACCGCCTATTATTCGCCGCGCTGGCTGTCGCTCCTCGGTCTTGAGGAAGGCAGCGTCGGCAACAGCCCGGATGAATGGATGGAGCGCGTCCATTCCGACGACCGCCGTTCGTTGCGCGAGGCGCTCGACGCCCTGGGCGGCGACAACACCGTTTTCCAGATCGAATACCGCGTGCACCACGCCGACGGCGGCATCCGCTGGATGGCCTGCCGCGGCATCGCGGTGCTGGACACGCAGGGCCGCCCGGTGCGTCTGGTCGGCAGCCAGGCCGACGTCACTGACCGCAAGACCGCCGAGCAACGCCTGCTGCAGAGCGAGGAACGCTACGCGCTGGCCGCCGCGGGCGCCAACGACGGGCTGTGGGACTGGCGGCTTGACACGGACGAGGTCTATTACTCCCCACGCTGGGCAGCGATGCTCGGCTTCGCCATGGACAGCCTGTCCAACCGCATCGGCGAGTGGTTCGACCGCGTGCACCCCGACGATCTGGCCGGGCTGCGCACTGCCTTCGACCTGCATCTGACGGGCGAGCGGGAGCATCTTCAGCACGTCTTCCGCATCCAGGCCGCCGACGGGGATGAGCTGTGGATGCTGGTCCGCGGACTCGCCGTTCGCGACGGGTCGGGCCGGTCGGTGCGAATCGCCGGCTCGATGACCGACATCACCGCCCAGAAGCGGGCGGAGCAGCAGCTTCTGTTCGACGCCTTCCACGACGGCATGACCGGACTGCCCAACCGCACCCTTCTGCTGGACCGCATCGGTCAGGCGCTCGACCGCAACCGGCGTGCTGGCGGCAAAGCCTTCGCCGTCATCTTCATCGATCTCGACCGTTTCAAGTCGATCAACGACGCGCTGGGATCCAGCGTCGGCGACCGGCTGCTGAAGACCATCGCCGAGCGGTTGGACGACACCCGCCGCATGGGCGACACGCTGGCCCGCCTGTCGGCGGACGAGTTCGCCGTTCTCTTGGACGGCATCGATGACGTGGGCGACGCCCTGTCCGCCGCGGAGCGCATGGGCGAGGCCGTCGCGCGGCCGCTGGCGTTGGACGGGCACGAGTTCGTTCTGTCCGCCTCCATCGGCATCGCGCTCAGCGTCTCCGGCTACGACCGGGCGGAGGAGATGCTGCGCGACGCCAGCCTCGCCATGTACCGTGCCAAGTCAGGCGGTCGGGCGCGCATCGACGTCTTCGACAGCAACCTGCGCCGTCAGGCGATGGCCCAGATGCGCACGGAAACCGACCTGCGCATGGCGTTGGAGCAAAACCAGCTCGTCCTCTATTACCAGCCAATCGTCGCCCTGTCCTCAGGCCAGATCGCCGGGTTCGAGGCGCTGATGCGGTGGAAACATCCCGAGCGCGGGCTGGTCCCGCCGGGCGAATTCATCCCGCTGGCCGAGGAATCGGGGCTGATCGTGCCGATGGGCCGATGGGCACTGCGCGAGGCGGCGCGCCAGCTCGGCCGGTGGCAGACCAGCTTCCCCCGCCCCACCCCGCTGTTCATGAGCGTGAACGTCTCCTCCCGCCAGTTCAGCGACGACGACCTGATCGGGCTGGTGAGCGACGTGCTGCTGGAAAGCGGGGTTCCGCCCTCCAGCCTGAAGCTGGAGATCACGGAGAGCCTGCTGATGAAGGACCCCGCCAAGTGCCGGGTTCTGATGCAGGGCATCCGCGACATGGACGTGCGCCTGTCCATCGACGACTTCGGCACCGGCTATTCGTCGCTGTCCTACCTGCACAAATTCCCGGCGGACACGCTGAAGATCGACCGCAGCTTCGTCCAGGCCATCTCGTCGGGCGAAGGCAACGCCGCCATCGTGCAGGTGATCGCCACGCTGGCCGCCATCCTGGGCATGGAGGCGGTCGCCGAAGGCGTGGAGACCGAGATGGAGTCGGAGTTCCTGCGCGACATCATGTGCAAGTACGCGCAGGGCTATCTCTACGCCCGCCCGGCCCCCGCCGACGCCATCGAGGCGCTGCTGCTCCGCGAGGCGGAGGAACCGCTGGTCCTTCCCAGCTTGGCGTAAGGCCCGCATCCTCCAATCCCGGCTCCATTCCGCCCCCCATCCAACGGACACTTTCCCCGGCACCGCCCTTTGTGCGAGTGTCCGCGCTCTTTCATTGGGACAGATCAGGATCTCGCGTTATGGCCGACCGCAACTGCGGAGAATGCACGCTGTGCTGCAAGCTGATGGGCGTGCCCGAACTGAAGAAGCCTTCGGCCAAGTGGTGCGTGTCCTGCGACCAGGGCAAGGGATGCACGGTCTATGAGGAGCGTCCGCAGTCCTGCCGGAACTTCCAATGCTTCTGGCTGATGGACGAGAATTTCCCCGACGAGTTCCGGCCCGACCGCATCCACGCCCTGGCCGCCTTCAACGACGTCAAGGACAGCTGCGTCCTCCACGTCGATCCGGCCAAGCCGCGGGCCATGTCCAGCCCGAAGGTCAACGCCCTGATCGACGCGCTTCTCAAGAGCTACGCCAAGGTGTTCGTGCTGTCCGGCAAGGAAAGCGCGCTGATCCAGCGCTGAGGCCGGTTACGCCCCTCCGCCGCCGCGGAAGTTGAGCAGGCTCGGCGCCTTGTCGATGATCTCCTCCAGGATCAGGGAGGCGGTCTCCAGATCGCGCTCCAGGTCCGAGCCCAGCTTGCCGGCGTAGTTGGGGCGCTTCAGCTTCTCGTGGGCGTCGTGCAGGCTGCGCAGCTCCGCCACGAAAATCTCGCGGGCGCCCATGGGCAGGATCGGGTTGGCCGACAGCACGAAGAAGAAGCGCATGCTGGCCCGTACCAGAAGAGCCAGCATCACCGTGTCCAGCCGCTCGAACTGGTCGCGCAGGTCGTCGGAGCGGGTGTCCACGAGGTTGCGCAGCCGCTGCTCGATCAGGATGACCAGCGCCTGGAACTCGCCCACCTTGTCGCGGAATTCGCGGTAGGCGCCGAAGCTGTGCTTGCTCGCCTCATGCTCGGCCAGTTGGGCCAGCTTCGACGCCTCCCGGCACTGGCGCTCCAGCGCGGACAGCAGTTCCTTGACCTCGGCGCGGGTGTATTGGCGCTTGCTCATGACGGCGGAAAGACCCTTCGACGCGACGGCCTGCCCTATAGCACGAAGACAGGCGCCGGTCACCGGGACGCTTCACCGGCGCGACGGGACGGCCACACCCGGGACGGCCACACCCCCGACGGCCACGCCGCGATCAGTGATCCGCCGCCGCCGGTTTGCCGCCTGGACGCCGCACCAGCGGCATCAGCAGAAGCCCGGCGAAGAACACCCCGGCCATCAGCAGCAGACAGTCGTTGAAGGTCAGCACCATCGCCTCGCGCTCGACCATGCGGGCCAGCGTCTTCATGGCGGCGGCCTGCGGGTCGGCGACCAGCCCGTCGAATTTGGCGGCCAGACCGTCCAGCGTCTCCTGCACCAGCGGACGGGCGAGGTTCAGGTTGTCGCCCAGCCGGTTCATGTGCAGGGACGCCCGCTCCAGCAACACGGTGTTGATCGCCGCCAGACCGATGGCGCCGCCCAGGTTGCGCATCAGGTTGTAGAGGCCCGACGCGTTCTTGAGCTGCTCCGGCGGCAGGGTGCCGAGCGCGATGGTGTTCACGGGGATGAAGCAGAGCATCAGCGACAGGCCGCGCACCGCCTGCGGCAGGAACAGCTCCCAGAAGCCGGACTGGTTGGTCAGGTGGGCGTTCAGCCAGACGCCGGTGCCGAACAGGCACAGCCCCATCGCCAGCATCACCCGCAGGTCGAGCTTCTTCGACAGCGCGCCGGCGATCGGCGCGGACAGGAACTGGAAGGCGCCGGTCACGAACATGATCGTGCCGATCTGCAGGCTGTTCAGCCCGCGCACCCGCGCCAGGAACAGCGGTTGCAGATAGACCGCCCCGTAGAGCCCGATGCCGATGATGAAGCTGTAGAGCGAGCCGATGGCGAAGTTGCGGTCCAGGAAGGCGCGCAGCTCGACGATCGGGTTGCCGTAGGTCAGGACCCGCCAGAAGAAACCGACGGCGGACACCACGGCGACCACGGCGAAGATCGCCACATACTCGTCCTGGAACCAGTCCTGGCGCGGGCCTTCCTCGACCACGAACTCCAGGCTGCCGAGGAAGGCGGCCATCAGCCCCAGCCCGATGAAGTCGAAACCCTTGCGCAGCGCCGGGTTGGGCTTGTCCACGTCGACCAGCGTCCACACCAGCGAGGTCACGGCGATGCCCGGCAGCACGTTGGCCAGGAACAGCCAGTGCCAGGAGAAGCTCTGGGTCAGCCAGCCGCCCAGCGTCGGCCCCAGCGTCGGCGCCATGGTGGCGACCAGACCGATCATCACCGACACGCCGGCCCGCTTTTCCGGCGGGAACAGCGAGAAGCTGGTGGCGAAGACGGTCGGGATCATCGCTCCGCCGATGAAGCCTTGGAGCGCCCGCCACACGATCATCGATTCGATGCTGGAGGTGAAGGCGCAGGCGACGCTGGTCAGGGTGAAGCCGGCGGCGGCGATGGTGAACAGCACGCGGGTGGAGAGAATCCGCGCCAGCATGCCGGACAGCGGGATCATCACCACCTCGGCGATGAGGTAGGAAGTCTGCACCCACGAGATTTCATCGGCGCTGGCCGCGAGGCCCGCCTGGATCTCCGACAGGGAGCTGGAAACGATCTGGATGTCCAGGATCGCCATGAACATGCCGACGACCATGGACAGGAAGCCCAGCCAGTCACGCGTGCTCACCGGGCGCGGCCCGGCGCTGGACCCGACACTGGAAGGGGAAGGAGCCGCCGCGCCCCGGCCCGCGGGGGGCGGGGGAGTTTGGAGCCGGGACGCGGCGGTCTCGCCACCCGCATCCGCCGGGGGATTGGCGTTGCGGGCGGTGGGGGTGTCGTCGTTGGTGATGGCGGTCATGGTCGCCCTCTCCAGGACGAAAGAGATTGGAACGTAAAACGGGTGTCGGTGCGGTTACTTCGACGCGACCGTCCGGCCGGGGACCAGCGCGCCCATGACGGTGTTCCTGTCGTGCGGCTGCTCCTCGGCGCCGCGGGTGTCGACCTCGGCCACCACCGACAGGCCGGGACGCAGCAGGCCGGACAGCGCGCTGTCGCGCGGCAGGGCGATGCGCACCGGCACGCGCTGGACGATCTTGGTGAAGTTGCCGGTCGCGTTCTCCGGCGGCAGCAGGCTGAACTGCGAGCCCGACGCCGGGGCGAAGCTCTCCACCCGGCCGAGCAGATGCTTGTCCGGATAGGCGTCGACCTCCACCGTCACCGGCTGGCCGGGACGCATGCGGGCGAGTTGCGTCTCCTTGAAGTTGGCGACCACATAGACGTCGGGCAGCGGCACCAGCGAGAGAAGCTGCACGCCCGGACGCGCGTACTGGCCGACCTGGACGCCGCGGTTGCCGACCACCCCGTCCACCGGGGCGCGGATGACCGTGTTGTTCAGGTCATTGCGCGCGGTCTGCAGGGCGGCCTCCGCTTGGCGCAGCCGGGCGTCGGTCTCGCTGCGGCTGGCGTTCAGCACGCCGACCTGATCCTGTTCCGCGACCAGCGCGGCGCGGCTGCGGGCGGTCTCCGCCGTCGCCTTGCGCAGGTCGGCGTCTGCCGTCTCGAACTTCTGGCGGCTGGCCCAGCTGTCGCTGGCCAGCGCGCGGGTGCGGTCGAAATCCTGCTGGGCGCGGCGCTGCTCGGCCTCGGCGCTGGAGACCGAGGCGGCGGCCTGATCGATGATCGCCTTCTGGAGCTGCAGCTTGCTGTCGATGGTGCCGAGCGCCGCCTTCTGCGCGGCGACATTGGCCTCGGCCTCTGCCACCTTGGCGCGGAAGTCCTGGTCATCCAGCACAGCCAGCACGTCGCCCGCGGCGACCTGCTGGTTCTCCGCCACCCGGACGTCCCGCACATAGGCCGAGACCTTGGGGCTCACCACCGTGATGTCGCTGTGGACATAGGCGTTGTCGGTCGACTCGAAGAAGCGACCCTCGGTCCACCACTCCCAGCCGGCGTAACCGCCACCGGCCAGCACCGCCACCGCCACACCCGACAGAACGATCTTCCGCACGGCTTTCATCGTGATCCAACCCACCCGTTTCGGTTCTTTGCCCGGCACGGTCCGGCTTGCTGCCGCCCCGCCGAAACTGAACCGTTCAGTTTAGTCTTGCGAAAAGATGATCGCGGGCCTACCTGTTGTCAAGAGTGAACTGAACGGTCTAGTTTTAACGTTTGGGATTGTGGTTGAATGCGGAACGCGCTACGGCAGCGGGGACTCGGCATACGAAGTCCCGCAAGCACCGCCGGCACCGTGGTAGAACAGGACGCAGGGCCGGTTTCAGGACACCCGGCTTCAGGACATGAGGAACGCATGAGCACGCTGGTCGCCCCCACCCCGGAGGCAGGATCGAAGCCCGCGCAGATCCTGGAGGCCGCCGGAAAGCTGTTCCTGGACCATGGCTACGGCGCCGTCAGCATGGACGCCATCGCCAAGACGGCCAACGTGTCCAAGGCGACCCTCTACGCCCATTTCGGCAGCAAGGACGAGCTGTTCCGCGTCATGGTCGCTCGCGAATGCAAGGGTCAGGCGATGGCCGCCGTCTGCGAGGAGGCGCGCGCGCTCGACATGGCCGATGGGCTGCGCCTGATCGCCCGCCATTTCGTCACGCTGATCCTCTCGCCACAGGCGCTGGCCGGCTACCGCGTGGTGGTCGGCGAGGCGCACCGCTTCCCCGAGCTGGCGAGCGCCTTCTACGAGGCGGGCCCGGCCCGCACCATGGAGCACATCAGCGCCTTTATGACCGACCTCGACGGCCGCGGCCTGCTGCGCATTCCCGACCCGCAGTTGGCGGCGGAGCAGTTCGTCGGACTCGTCAAGTCGCACACGCACCTGCGCTTCATGCTGTGCCTGTCCGAGCGCCCGACCGAGGAGCAGCTGACCCGGATTGTCGACGGCGCGGTTTCCCTGATCATCCGGGGCTACGCGCCCTAACGGGCCCACCATCCTAATGGAGCGGTGCTCAGCGACCCCCATCGAAGGTGATCATGACCTCCAGCACCCCCGCGGCGTCCGTCTGGACATCGCGGAAAGTGGCGATCTCACCGGGAAGGATCTGCGGCGGCACCGGCTCGACGGTCCAGTTCCTCAGCGGCTGACGGTCGGCGCCCAGCGCGGTGACCCGCAGCGCCGGCACCGTGCGCGCCGCTTCGGAGACGTTGAGAATCTGCCCTTCCACGAGCAGAGCGGTCTTGCCGTCCTCGGCCTTCTGTTCGGAGCGGACGTTCTGAAGCTGGAGACCGGTGCCCGGCGGCTCCACCGGCAGGCCGACCGTTTCGTAGAACAGGGCGGCCGGAGGCCACAACCGTACCACGGTGGCGCGGCCGAAGTAACCGGCGGCGCCGATGGCCAGCAGGACCGCAACGAAACTCCCCCAGCCGACCAGCGCCCGGCGCCGCGCGCCCGGGTCCGCCGGAGGCTTGCCGGGCGCCGACTTCTTGGCGGCCGGTGCCTTGGACGGCGGCGGGACCGGATGGAACTCGGTCACCGCGTCGGGGGGAAAGGCGGCCTCATCCTGCGGCGACTGCCACCACATGTGTCCGCATTGGGCGCAACGCACCTTCCGGCCCTGCGGACCGACCGCCGAATCGGCAAGAGTGTACCGTGTGTCGCAGGCCGGGCAGGTGATGATCATAGATGCCGATCGTTGTCACCGAAATTGCAGACTGTCCTTATAGGTAGTCATGGGGTGTGAAGCAAGGAACGCACGGGCGGTGCGTGCGACCGTCCCGAACCGCGTCCCGAACCGGATGATCGGCGGGACGGGACGGACAGCGGTGGACGCGCCGGCCCCTGCCGGTGCATTGTCCATCCGCGCACCCGGCGGGACGTCGCCGGGGCCTTCCGTTGCGCCTTTGGTGGGACTGTGATCCGTTTCGAGAATGTGGGACTGCGCTATGGCACCGGACCGGAGGTGCTGCGCGACATCAGCTTCACCCTGCCGCCCGGCTCGTTCCACTTCATGACGGGGGCGAGCGGGGCCGGCAAGTCGTCGCTGCTGAAGCTGATGTATCTGGCGCTCCGCCCGTCGCGCGGGCTGGTCACCCTGTTCGGCAAGGACATGGCGCGGGTCAAGCGCACCGATCTGCCGGCGCTGCGCCGCCAGATCGGGGTGGTGTTCCAGGACTTCGCCCTGCTCGACCATCTCTCGGCGCTCGACAACGTGGCCCTGCCGCTGCGCATGGGCGGCGCGCGCGAATCCGACGTGGTGGAGCACTGCACGGAGATCCTGCGCTGGGTGGGGTTGGGCAACCATCTGAACTCCCTGCCCTCCACCCTGTCGGGTGGACAGCAGCAGCGCGTCGCCATCGCCCGCGCGGTCATCAACCGCCCGCGCCTGCTGCTGGCCGACGAGCCGACCGGCAACGTGGACGACGGCATCGGCATGCGCCTGCTCTACCTGTTCGAGGAGCTTCACAAGCTGGGCACCACCGTGGTCATCGCCTCGCACAACGAGGCGCTGATCCGCCGCTTCGAGCACCCGCGCCTGATGCTGGAGAACGGGCGCCTGCACGTCCTGCCGGCGCACGCCTCGCGCTGGGCCTGACGCGGAGGGAAGGAGACACGCCATGGCCCTGCCGCCGCTAACCCGCCGAAACTCCGACCTGCCGCTGGCGAAGGACCCCACCTCGCGCTTCCTGATGTGGCTGACCGCGCTGATGGTCTATCTGGCGGCGCTGGCGCTGGCCGGGGCCCTGCTCGTCTCGGACATGACCCGGCGCTGGGACAGCGGTCTGGCCGGCGGGCTGACCGTGCAGGTCATGCCGCTGCCCGACAGCGCCCAGGCCGCCCCGCTGGAGGAGCGGACGGAGGCGGCGCTGACCGTCCTGCGCGCCACCCCCGGCATCGCGACCGCCAGCCTCCTGTCCGGCGGCGACGTCGGCCGGCTGCTCGAACCCTGGCTGGGCAAGGAGGCCGCCGACCCGCTGCTGCCGATGCCGCGGCTGATCGACGTGATGACCAACGGGCCGGTGGACACGGCGGCGCTGTCGGCGCGCCTGACCTCCGCCGCGCCCGGCGCCACGCTGGACGACCACGCGGTGTGGCTGGCCGACCTGCGCCGCTTCGCCGGGGCGATGCATCTGGCGGCACTGGGCATCGTGGCGCTGATCGGCGGGGCGGGCGTGATGGCGGTGATCTTCGCCGTGCGCTCCGGCCTCGCCATCCATCGCCATGTGGTGGAGCTGCTGCACCTGATGGGGGCCACCGACCGCTATGTGGCGCGGCAGTTCGAATCGCACGTCATCGGCCTGACCCTGCGCGGCGGGATGACCGGGCTGCTGCTGGCCGCCGGGACTCTGGGCGGGATCGGCCACGCCGCCGCCGGGCTTCACGCCAGCCTGCTGCCGGACCTCGCCACCTCCCCCTGGTGGGCCGTCGCCGCGCTGGCCGCCGTGCCGCTGGCCGCCTGCCTGCTGGCCGCCCTGACCGCGCGCTGGACGGTGCTGCGCACGCTGGAGTCGATGCCGTGACCGCCCGCCCGCTCCATCCGTCCGGAGGCTGAGGGATGGCGGTCCCCTCGCGGCGCGCCCGTCTCCTGCGGGCATTCCGACGGCTGCTGCTGCTGGCGATGCTGGGCGGGCTGGCGTGGCTCGGCGGGCTGTTCTGGTTCGCCGCCTCGATCCCCCGCAGCCCGCCGCCGCCGGGCAGCGCCGAGGCGACCCGCAACACCGACGCCATCGTCGTGCTGACCGGCGGCAGCGGCCGGCTGAGCACCGGGCTGGAGCTGTTGGCCGACGGGCGGGCGCACCGGCTGTTCGTCTCCGGCGTCTACGAGGGGCTGGAGGTGCAGGAGCTTCTGAAGCGCTCCCGCCAGTTCCCCGGCGAGATGGAATGCTGCATCACGCTCGGCTATTCGGCGGACAGCACGATCGGCAACGCCTACGAGACGGCGGACTGGCTGCGCGCGCAGGGCTACGGCTCGATGCGGCTGGTGACCGCCAACTACCACATGATGCGCAGCCTGCTGGAGTTCCGCATGGTGATCCCGGAGGTCGAGGTGGTGCCCCACCCCGTCGCCTCCCCCAACGTGCGTCTTAACGATTGGTGGCTGTGGCCGGGCACCGCCAGCCTGTTGATGACGGAATACAACAAATACCTTGTGACCTACGCGCGGTCCTTGCTGGCGTCCATCATCGACAGCCGGTAAGGCCTCCCGTTCAGGTGAACCAGGCGTCCGTAATGCCGGTGCGCCCGATCACCGTGAGAGTGCTGCCGTCGGACAGGGAAAACACCGTGTTCCCACCTGAGATTTTGGCTCCCGCGATCAGTTGGACAACGGTGACGTCGGCAAAGCTCAACGTGTCTTCCTCCGGGTTGAAATCGAACACGAGGTCGTGACCGTCGCCGAAGCCAAACAAGAAGACGTCCCGTCCGGCTCCGCCGATCAACCAATCGTCACCGGCGAAACCGCGCAGAAGGTCGTCACCGTCCCCACCGAACAGCGTGTCGTTCCCGGCATCCCCAATCACCGTGTCGTTGCCCGCGCCACCGTCGATCAGATCATTATCGCCGCCGCCGCCCACAAGATCGTCACCGTCGCCACCCAGGATCGAATCGGCTCCGTCACCGCCGACGATGGTATCCGCGCCTTCGTCGCCGGTCAGAAGATCGTCACCGTCCATGCCGAAGACGACATCGTCACCCAGCCCGCCGATCACGGTGTCGGTTCCGTCCTCCCCAAGCAGCGTGTCATCACCGTCGTCGCCGCTGATGAGGTCGGCACCGTCGCCGCCCCCAATGAGATCGTTTCCGCCGCCTCCCAACAGCGAGTCGTCGCCGCTGCCGCCGGAAAGGGCGTCGTTTTCCCCTCCTCCGGAAACAAAGCGGTGGTTGCCAGACGGACCGCCATTGCCAGGCGGGCTCTCCGGAGGCGGTTGGTAGCCTGGCAACACCAGGACGCCCGGCGCTCCGGGCAGCTGGTTCAGGACCAGCCCCTTGTCCAGAATGATGGTGCGGTCCATCATGCCGTCACCGTCCCGATCGATCTCGATCAGTGTGGATTTGGCAGTGGTCCGGTAATAAATGAATCCCCGACCCCGATAGCCGTCCGGCACGCCGGGATACGGCAGCTCCCCGAGAAAGGGCATGCCCAGGGCTGACAGGTCGATACGGTCGTCCTTGCTGAAATCGGTGATCTGGACGGGGTCATGTCGGTCCGTAGGCAGGATGCGGAAGACATCATGCCCGGCCCCGCCGGTCATGACGATGTGCCCGCCACCACTCACCAGCGTGTCGTTCCCATCTCCGCCGGCCAACGTATCCGCACCACCCCCGGCGATGAGACTGTCGTCACCGTCACCACCGTCCAAGCTGTCGTTGCCTCCAAACCCGCGCAAAGTGTCGTTCCCGGCACCTCCCATCAGGGTGTCGTGGCCGCCTCCACCATCCAGCAAGTCGTTTCCGCCGGTGCCGCCGACCGCACGGTCCTGCACGCGAACCAGAATGCCCGAGGAACCGGCAAGCTCCTCAAGGGCATGCCGCCCCTCCAGCGTGATGGTCCGGCTCAACATGCCGTCGCCATTTTTGTCGATGACGATCTGGGTGTTGCCCGCCACGACGCTGTAGCGGATGTGCCCTATCCCGTGGTACCCGGCGGGCATTCCCGCAATCGGTGCTTCTCCAATGAAGGGCAGGTTCAACGCCGCCAGATCGATACGGTCGCCGTCATTGAAATCCTTGATGACGGCGTGGGGATAGCCCGTTTCCGGAGCGAACCGGAACACGTCGTTTCCAAGGCCTCCAAACAAGGTATCGGTACCCGCCCCGCCGTACAGCGTGTCGTCACCGTCACCGCCCACCAGATGATCGTCACCCGCTCCACCGAGAATATCAGCCAAGACAGCAACCCCAATGGATTATTTATCAAATTTCAATCTACCATTTCGCGAAAAAATCTCAAGCAATCTTGTTTTACAAGAAAGCCAAAGCCGCTTTCTTGACCAAAAGGAGGTGTCGTGCGCTTGTGGCTCGGGTTTGGAGCGCCGCAACGCGTCATCATGGGCCGCACCGTGTCCGGGGCGTGCTCCGAGCTTGAGAAGCTGATCGAATCCTGACAAGTTCCCGGCCATGATCTTCCTGCGCTCCCTCGCCTTCAACGTCGCCTTCTATGTGTGGACGGCGGTCATCTGCGTCGGCATCCTGTGGTCGCTGCTGCTGCCGCGACGCAGCATGATCCGCGTGATCACGTGGTATTTCGGAACCGTCTCGTGGCTGGAGCGTACGCTCGTCGGCATCCGTTACGAGG
Source organism: Azospirillum brasilense (assembly GCF_001315015.1). Taxonomy (NCBI): domain Bacteria; kingdom Pseudomonadati; phylum Pseudomonadota; class Alphaproteobacteria; order Rhodospirillales; family Azospirillaceae; genus Azospirillum; species Azospirillum brasilense. The sequence goes on from NZ_CP012915.1 coordinate 1,328,823, forward strand.
TGCGCGGGCGGGAGCATGTCCCTCGGAGCGGGTCCTTCATTCTGGCGGCCAAGCACCAGTCGGCCTGGGAGACGATGAAGCTGCACTTCCTCGTCAACGACCCGGCGATCATCCTGAAGCGCGAGCTTCTGTGGATTCCCATCTGGGGCTGGTACGCCGCCAGGTCCCGGATGATCGCCGTCGACCGCGGCGCCAAGGGCCGCGCCGTCGCCTCGATGGTCCGGAACGCCCGTCCGGTGCGGGACGAGGGTCGGCCCATCGTGATTTTCCCGCAGGGCACGCGCGTCGCCGTCGGCGCCTACCGCCCCTACCGGATCGGCGTCGGCGTGCTCTACGACCATCTTAAAATCCCCATCGTGCCGATGGCGCTGAACGCCGGCCTCTACTGGGCGCGCAACAGCTTCATCAAGCGGCCGGGCACCATCATCGTGGAATTCCTGCCCCCCATCCCAGCGGGCCTGGGCCGCGCCAAGGCCATGCAGGAGTTGGAGGAGCGGCTGGAGGCGGCCACCGACCGGCTGGTCGTCGCCGCCGGCGGACCGGCGACCGTGCGGCCGAAGGCGGCGGAACCGGCCACCGCCGCGGTGAGCGAAACCGCTTCCTGATGCGCCGGGGCGCGGCCTTCGCCTTCCTCGCCGGTCTTGCGCTGTCGATGGTGACGGCGACGGACGCCGACGCCCAGTCGCAGCCGAGCGCGGAGCGCTTCTCCAACGCCGCGGTGACCGGGGGAGTCACCATCACCCGCAAGGCCTGCGCCGCGCTGGAGGCCCAGCACACCGCCGCCTGGGTCGAGGTGGACGGGCGCGGGGAGTGCCTGCGCTACTACGCGGCGGGCCTGCGCCCCGCCCCCGGCCCCAACCCCATCGCCGCGGCCTGGATGCATGGCGACATCATGGGGACCAAGCCGACCTCCGTCGGCCACCAGGAGGGGCTGGGCGTCGCCTCCATGATCGACCAGGAACGCGCCCTGGCGGAGCGGTTCGGCATCCCCTTCCTGTTCCTCGCCCGGCCCGGTGCCTATGGCAGCTCCGGCCGTTTCTGGACGACCCGCCACACGCCGCGCGAGGCCGCGCTGATGAACGCCCTGCTCGACGTCCTGAAGGCCCGCTATGGCGTGGCGGAATGGGCACTGGGCGGGCACAGCGCCGGCGGCACGCTGACCGCCGAGTTCCTCGCCCGCCGCCACGACCTGCGCTGCGCGGTGATCTCCTCCGGCGCGCCGGCCTACCGGGCCTATCTGGAGGCGCGCGGGCTGCGGACGGTGCTGGCCCGGCCGCAGGGCTGGTTCGACCCCGCCGACTCGCTCGACCGCATCCCGCGCGATCCCGAACGCCGCGTCTTCGTCATCGGCGACCCGCGCGAGACCAACATCCCGTTCGACACCCAGCGCGGCTACTTCGACGCCCTGACGGCGCGCGGGCACGCGGCGTGGCTGGTGCCGCTGGAGCGGGCGCCGGCCCCGCGCCATCACAGCCTCGTGGACTTCGGCGAGACCGCGCTCGGCCTGTGCGGGTCCAGCGCCGACAGCAGCCAGATCGTTGCGACGCTCAAGGCGATGCCGGATCAGCGGGAGCGGATCAGCAACTGACGGCGGGAAGCAAGAGGCCGGAACGCAAGAGGAACAGCCGGGCCGCCCCCACGGTTGACCCCTGGAAGGGCGCCCCCTACTCTTGGGCACCGCTGTCGGCGGACCGGACGTGCGGACCGGCCGCCCGCGCAAGGGGAGGATGCATGACGGGGATCGCCACCATTTCCCAGCGGATCTGGGACATGAAGTACCGCTTCAAGTCCGCCGCGGGCGACCCCATCGACCAGACCATCGCCGACACATGGCGCCGCGTCGCCACGGCGCTCGCCGCGCCCGAGTCCGATCCGGCGGTCTGGGCGCCGCGATTCGAGCGGGCGCTGTCCCGTTTCGAGTTCCTGCCCGCCGGGCGCATCCTGGCCGGGGCCGGCACCGGGCGGACGGTGACGCTGTTCAACTGCTTCGTCATGGGGCGGATCGAGGACGACCTCGGCGCCATCTTTGCCCATCTGCGCGAAGCGGCGCTGACCATGCAGCAGGGCGGCGGCATCGGATACGACTTCTCCACCCTGCGGCCCAAGGGCGCCCTCGTTAAGGGTGTGGGCGCCGACGCCTCCGGCCCGCTGTCCTTCATGGACGTGTGGGACAGCATGTGCCGCACCATCATGTCGGCGGGCGCCCGGCGCGGCGCGATGATGGCGACCCTGCGCTGCGACCATCCCGACATCGAGGATTTCATCGACGCCAAGCGCGAGCCCGGCCGGCTGCGCATGTTCAACCTGTCGGTCCTGGTCACCGACACCTTCATGGACGCCGTACGGGAGGACCGGCCCTGGCCGCTGGTCTTCGACGGGCAGGTCCACCGCGAAGTGCGGGCCCGCGGCCTGTGGGACCGCATCATGCAGGCCACCTACGCCTATGCGGAACCGGGCGTCATCTTCATCGATCGGGTGAATGGGCAGAACAACCTGCGTTATTGCGAGTCCATCTCCGCCACCAACCCATGTGGGGAGCAGCCGCTGCCCCCCTACGGCGCCTGCCTGCTCGGCTCGATCAACCTCGCCGCCCTGGTGCTGGACCCGTTCGAGGAGACGACCCGGCTCGACACCGCCCGGCTGAAGGAGCTGACGGCACTCGCCGTGCGGATGATGGACAATGTGGTGGACGCCTCGCGCTTCCCTCTGGAGCCGCAGGCGCGGGAGGCCCACGCCAAGCGCCGCATCGGACTGGGCGTCACCGGGCTGGCCGACGCGCTGATCCTCTGCCGCGCGCGCTATGGCGGCGAGGCGGCGGTGGCGCTGACCGAGTCCTGGCTGAAGGCCATCCGCAACGAGGCCTACCGCGCCTCCGCCTTGCTCGCCGCGGAGAAGGGCGCTTTCCCGCTCTATGACCGCGACGCCTATCTGAACGCCCCGATGGTGCGCGGGCTGGACGAGGACGTGCGCGCCCTGATCGCCGAGCATGGCATCCGCAACGCGCTGCTGACCTCCATCGCGCCGACCGGCACGATCTCGCTGTTCGCCGACAATGTGTCGTCGGGAATCGAGCCGGTCTTCTCCTACAGCTACGAACGCACCGTCCTGATGCCCGACGGCACCCGCCGGACGGAAGAGGTGAGCGACCACGCCTACCGGCTGTTCCGCGCGCGGTTCGGGACCGAACAGCCCCTGCCCGAGTACTTCGTGGACGCGCAGTCCCTGACCCCGGCGGAGCATGTGGTGATGCAGGCGGCGGCCCAGCGCCATATCGACAGCTCCATCTCCAAGACCATCAACTGTCCGGAGGATCTGCCCTTCGACACCTTCAAGGACGTCTATTGGCAGGCCTATGAACTGGGCTGCAAGGGCTGCACCACCTACCGCCCGAATGCGGTCACCGGCTCCGTCCTGTCGGTGAAAAAGGAGAGCACGGCTTCGTCCCCAACCCAGCCCCCCTCCCCGGCTCAGGGCACGGGCGTCCTGACGGCCAAGCCGCCCGACCGTCCAGAGACCTTGCCGGGCGAGACCTACAAGGTGCGCTGGCCGGACAGCGACCACGCCATGTACATCACCATCAACGACATCGTGGAAAACGGACGCCGCCGCCCCTTCGAGGTCTTCATCAACTCCAAGAACATGGAGCATTACGCCTGGACCGTGGCGCTGACGCGGATGATCTCCGCCGTGTTCCGCCGCGGTGGCGAGGTCGGTTTCGTCGTGGAGGAATTGAAGGCGGTCTTCGACCCGCGCGGTGGCGCCTGGATGCAGGGCCGTTACGTCCCCTCGTTGCTGGCGGCCATCGGGGATGTGATCGAACGGCACCTGAAAGCCATCAATATGCTGCCGGATGACCGGACGGTGAGCGTGCCGCCCCCCGCCTCAGATCCCGATCCCGATCCCGATCCCGTGGTCATCGGAACCGAACCGGTACCTCTTCGCCAATGCCCGAAATGTGGCCAGCCCGGCCTGATCCGGCAGGAGAACTGCGACAACTGCCTGAACTGCGGCTACTCAAAATGCGGTCCGTGACGACGATCAGCGGCGCGTCCGACAAGCTGGCGTTGGAAACCTTCTATCGACTCGACGCGTGGGGTGGTTCGGGCATGGTCCCATGGATACGGCCAACCAACGGTACGGTTCGCCACATCCGGTTTGCAAAAGACAACGGGGTGTTGCTCCAAGCGATCCACCGTTGGAAACGGGCGGATCGCTTGAAATCTTAAAAAGCGTTACAATGAATACCGATGAGGCATGACGCCCTATTCTCAATTAACCAGACCAAGAATCGTCTGCTCAAGCTTTCCGTTGGGGCGACATATGGTTTCTCGCCCCTGGCCGACACCGCCAGTGTTAAAGCTAATCATATTATTCTGAGAAACCTGATTCCCAGCGACATCGGACACCCTTGATGAGACAGTCAGTACATACCTTGTATTTGCCGTAAGCACAGATTGGTTTTTCCCAGACTCCGAGACTATAATATTCATACGCCCTTCGAGATCAGCTTTTCGCTCCACAAAAATCAGGTTATCATTTGTCATGATCTCGTATTGCTTATACTTTTCAGCACCATTGAATGTATAAGTACGCTCACCACGAGCATTCTTGACATACGAAGTGATTGTACCGCAATCAATATAGCTCGACGGATCGCCAGCATAGCTGACGTTGATCAAGCCACTGGATTTATCCAGATTGTTGATAACAAAGAAATCCTTAGAAAGCGCAGGGATTAGCTCAGACCAGACCTGTTCTTTCGTCTTGTTGATCGCCTTGGTATTTGTGGCATTGCTATATACCTGCGGTGGGGTGTAGTCCACTTTTCCGGCGCAGTTTGCTAATAAAGCTGAGGCCAGAAAGACACCAATCGTACCCACACGCATGCTTCTCTCCCATAGATAAGCGACCATTCAACCAGATGCACTACGTTAGCATGCAGTCGATCAGCCATATATAAAATTTCGTTCGATTGCGCCTCGCATTGCCTGCATAGCGGCATGGGTTTCCCATGACTCCGCTTGGGACATTACGGACGTCTTCCATAAGGGACACCGCGCTGTCTGAGCGTGAGGAGGGAGCGGGCGGTTTGGACAACCCGCTCTGTTCTCAAACGTCGATGCGGTCTACGGAACCCCCTTGTGATGCACTGATGCCTCGGCCGCTCACCGCCTCATGCAGCCTGTGGCACGCCGGGCTGCCCCTCAGCACCGTGGCGGCTCGCCGGAAATCGGCGGTGCCAGCACGCAGGGCGTGTCGCCCCCACTCCGGGTAACGGCCGGCGTCGCCGTGGCGCCGGACAGAAGTTCGTCGATGCCGATCCCCTTCGCGATGGCGATGCCGGGCGCCATCATCAAAGGCACCCAGATCACCGCGGACAGCAGGTTGGCGGTCTGGAAGCTGTGGTGCGGCATCGCCATCATCCCGGCGGTGATCGGCACCACCGGCCGCAGCGGCCCGAGGAAGCGGGCAAAGAAGACGCTCTTGCCGCCATGGCGCAGGAAGAATCGGCTGCCCCGCTCCAGCAGTTCCGGCCGCTGACGGAACGGCCAGACAACCGGGACCCGATCGCCGAACACCCGGCCGAGCCAATAGGACACGGCGTCGCCCAGCACCGCGCCCAGCGCGAGGGCGACGTAGACCTGCCAGAAGCCGAGGGCGCCGGAGGCGACCAGCGCGCCCGCCGTGGCGATCAACACCACACCCGGCACCACGAACCCCACGAAGGCCAGGGACTCCGCGAACGCGCACAGGAAGAAGATCACCTCCGCCCAGGAGGCGTTCGCTTCGATGAAGGCGCTCCAACGCTCCATGCCGTCGATCAGCACGTTCTTTGCGGCGTCGTTCATTCAAGTTCCCTGTGAGGCGGCTCGTTGGAGCGGACTGTGCCACAGATCGGCAGCGTCGTGCAGATCGGTGAAAATGCATCCCGCCTCGCCGCACAGGAATCAGGGCACGGCCTGAAGCCACTCGGCCAGCATCCTTTGCCCGGCCTCGCGCAATTCCGGGCCGATCCGCGCCGCTTGACCGCGCAGCACGCGCGGGTCGATGCCAGCCCCGGCCAGTTCGGCGGCATGGCCCGTCAGCCATCGCTCGATGCCGGCGGCCACATCGACCTCCGGATGGAATTGCAGGGCCAGCGTGTGGCGGCCAACCGAAAACCCTTGGGTAGCGCAGAGCGGCGTCGACGCCAAGCCCTCCGCCCCGGCAGGGATGTGGAAGGCGTCCCCGTGCCAATGAAGCACCGGAACGCCCTCCAGATGGCGAAGCGGCCCGGCCCGTCCGGCATCGGTCAGCGTGAGCGGCCCGAAGCCGATTTCCTTGTGGCCCATGGGACGCACCGCCGCGCCGAGCGCCTTGGCAATCTGCTGCGCCCCGAGGCAGATGCCGAGCGTCGGGCGCCCCGCGGCCAGCCTTGCCGCCAGGAGCGAGGATTCCTCGGCGAGATACGGATAGGCGTCGCTTTCATAGACCCCGACGGGACCGCCGAGGACGATCAGCAAATCCGGTTCCAGAGGATCGATCGTCGCGAAAGGCGCCGCGTCGAGATCGTGATAGTGGACGGAGTAGCCGGCATCCGACAGCACCGCGCCGAAGATGCCGAGGTCTTCAAAATGGACGTGCCGGATCGCCAGTGCCGTTTTGTGCATGGGTCGCCTCCCGCTCCCGCGCCGAGAACGTCGTGGATTGATCGGCTCCCGGATACCAGACAAATGGCTCGCTGTACCCAGCCATTTTCCAGCAACGGCCCAGACCAATTCTCCTTGTTCCGGAGACCCGCCGAATTTACGGCTTCGTCGCCGCGCGGAACGCCGTCTCCAGCCTCCTGACCGCGGTCTCGATTTCGAAAGGCGTGTAGGCCGCGAAGCCCATCAGGAAACCGGCCTTGCCGTCGCCGGCGGCGTGCAGCGCCGACAGGCCGAGCAGTTCGATCCCGGCCCGCCGCGCCGCGTCGACGGCGGTGCGCTCCGTAAGGTCGCCGGTCAGCAGGCAGGGCATCTGCAGGCCGCCGATGGGCACCTGCGGCTCGACGAAGTCCGACAGGTGTTTACGGACGAGACCCGCCAGCGCATCGAGGCGCTCGGCGTAGACGCCGCGCATCGTCCGGACATGCGCCCCGAAATGCCCACCCTCCATGAAGCGGGCCAGCGTGAGCTGCGCCATCGGCGCCGTGTGGCCGTCCAGCAGGGTGCGTGCCACCGTCATCGGCTTCACGAGCGACGGCGGCAGCACGGCGTAGCCGATCCGCAATCCGGGAAAGAGCGATTTGGTGAAGGTGCCGATGTAGATGGTGCGGCCATGCGGATCGAGCCCCTGCACGCAGGCCGTCGGCTTGCCCGCGTAGCGGAACTCGCTGTCATAGTCGTCCTCGATGATCCAGGCCTGATGCCGGGCCGCCCACTCGATCAGGGCCAGACGGCGGTCCAGCGCCAGCGTCGCGCCGGTCGGGAACTGGTGGGACGGCGTCAGGAACACCGCCTTCGCCCGCTGCGGCTCGGCCAGGATGTGATCGACGACGATGCCCTGCCGGTCGACGCGGACCGGAACGCAGTCCAGCCCCGCCGCCTCGAACGCCTTGCGCGCCCCGTAATAGGCTGGGTCCTCCAGGAAAATCCCGTCGCCGGGGTCGAACAGCAGGGTCGCGCAGAGCGACATCGCCTGTTGCGAACTGGTCAGCACCAGAACGCGGTCGGCGGTGGCGCGCGCGCCGCGTTCCAGGTTCACATAGTCGGCGATGGCGCGGCGCAGCGGCTCGGTCCCCTGCGGGTCGCCGTGGAACAGGCTTTGCGCGCCGACCTCCTTGCGCACCTGACGCTCCAGCCGTTCCCAGAGTGCAAGCGGAAAGGTCCGGGTTTCCGGAACGCCATGGGCGAAGGGCCGGGGCACCGGCATCTCGCGCACGCCGCCGCCCTCGAACACGGCAGCCCCGCGCCGGCTGAGCGCCGGCGTCGGGTCGCTCAGGAGCGTGTCGCGCCGGGACAGGCGGCGGCCGGGGGTGAACTCGGTGATTTCCGCGACGAAGCTGCCGCTGCCGACGCGCCGGTCGATGAAGCCTTCGGCGTGAAGCTGGGCGTAGGCCGCCTCGATCGTGTCGCGCGACACCCCCAGCGAAGCAGCGAGCGCGCGCGAGGCGGGCAGCGGCTTGCCCGGTCCAAGCGCGCCGTCGACGATCAATTGCCGGACGGCCCGCTGGATCCGCGCGTGGAGCGGCATCGCCGCATGGGCGGGGTTGGCGATCCACGCCTTCACGGACTCGAGCTGGGAATGCCGGAACAATTGGTCTGGCCTTCTTCGATAAAGCGGATGGGCACATCAGGCCATTGGTCAGGTAGTTGTCAAGGCCGCTCATCGCCCTTGCGGCTCGAACCGTCCGGAGGTTTCGCGCAACCATGCCACCCAATTCCGCCCCCATCCGCCTCAACGATCTCACCCACCCCGTCGTGGCGGGCCTGATCTCCGTCATCGTCAATTACGGCGGCACCTTCATCCTGGTCTTCCAGGCGGCGAAGGTCGCGGGCCTCAGCCCCGACCTCACCGCCTCCTGGGTCTGGTCGGTTTCCATCGGCGTCGGGTTGACCGGGCTGTTCCTGAGCTGGCGCCATCGCGAGCCGATCATCACCGCCTGGTCCACCCCGGCCGCGGCGTTCCTCGTCACCGCGCTGGCGACGACACCCTACGCCGAGGCGGTCGGTGCCTACATGATCTCGGCGGCGGCCTTCGTCGCGCTCGGCCTGTCGGGCTGCTTCGAGAAGGTCATCCGGCTGATCCCGCCCGGCATCGCCTCCGGCCTTCTCGCCGGCATCCTGCTCCCCTTCGGCATCGGGGCCTTCGGCGGGGCCAGCGTCGATCCGCTGCTGGTCGGGCTGCTGATCGTCGCCTATGTCGCGCTGAAGCGGTTCTCCGCCCGCTACGCCGTGGTCGGCATCCTCGTCCTCGGGCTGGCCTTCCTGCTGACGCAGGGCCGCGTCGATCTGTCGGGGCTGTCGCTGGAGTTCGCCGCACCGGTCTTCACCGCGCCGGCCTTCTCGCTGAACGCGCTGCTGTCGGTCGCTCTGCCGCTGTTCCTGATCACGCTGTCCGGCCAATACATGCCGGGAATGCTGGTCCTGCGGAACGACGGCTTCACGACGAGCGCCAACCCCATCGTGACGGTGACCGGCCTCGGCTCGCTGCTCATGGCCCCGTTCGGCTCCCACGCCTTCAACATCGCCGCCATCACCGCCGCCATCGCGACCGGCAAGGAGGCGCACGAGGACCCGTCCAAGCGCTGGATCGCCGGGATCGCCGCGGGCGTCTTCTACGTGCTCGTCGGGGTGTTCGGGGTGACGCTGGCCGCCGTCTTCATGGCGTTTCCCGCGACCTTCATCACCGCGCTCGCCGGTCTGGCGCTGCTCGGCACCATCGGCGGCAGCCTGGCCGGGGCGATGGCCGACCCGGCGTCCCGCGAGGCGGCGCTCATCACCTTCCTGGCGTCCGCCGCGAACATCAAGCTGCTCGGCATCGGCGGGGCCTTCTGGGGTCTGCTGATCGGCCTCGTCGCCCACCTCGTCCTCAACGGGCGCCTGCGCCTGCCCCGCCGCAGCCTGGCGGTCAGAAAAGAGGCGGTGACCGAGGGGGCGACCCCGTAGTCACCCCATCGGCTATCCCCGGGCGGCTATCCCCGGGACGACCGCTCGATCCCGGGGATGGTCGCGACCGTCTCCGCCAGGAACTCCACCAGAAGCCGGACCCGCGCGATGCCGGCCCGTTCCGGCACGATCAGCAGGTTGAGCGGCACGGCGGGCGGCGCGTGGTCCGGCAGGAGAACCTCCAGGCGGCCGTCGGCGAGCAGGTCGTCCACCAGCCAGACATGGGCCGGGCCAATGCCGCGCCCGGCGAGATAGGCCTCGCGCGCGGCCAGCCCGTGATCGACCCGCAGCCGTCCCCCCAGGGACACGGCGTGGAGGGCGCCGTCCGGTCCTTCGAGCGTCAGCCGGTCGCTCCCCGCGATGTTCGACATGCGCACGCCGTCGAACCGCGCGAGGTCGGCCGGCGCCGCCGGCCGGCCGTGCCGCTCCAGACAGGCCGGCGCCCCGACGAGCACACGCCGGCTCAGCCCGAGTGCCCGCCGCTTCAGGGAGCTGTCGGTGAGCGGGCCAAGGCGGATGGCGATGTCCACGCCGTCACGCACGAGGTCGATGCGCTCGTCGGTCAGGCCGAGATCGACGGCGATGTCCGGATGGCGGTCCTGGAAGGCGAAGATCAGCCGGCTGATGTGCCGGACGCCGAGCGCCGCCGTGCAGGACACGCGCACCGTCCCGGCCGAGGCGCGGCCGGTGTCGCGCGCCTCGTCGCCCGCCTGTTCGACGAGGCGCAGGATCTGGACGGCGTTGGCGTGGTAGCGCTCGCCCTCCGCGGTCAGGACGACGCGCCGGGTGGTGCGGCTGAACAGAGCGACGCCCAGCGCCTCCTCCAGCTCGCGGATGTGGCGGGTGACGCTGGATTGCCCGATGGCCATCTCGCGCGCCACCGCCGACAAGCTTCCCCGTTCGGCAACGCGGACGAAGGTCCGCATGCGGTCCAGCGTGACGTTGGCGGGTAGGGCGCTCGATTGATCCATTTTACAGCAGAGTTCTATCCATTCATCCCGTCTACCGGATCAATCTCCACCCGCATAGCGTGAGGCGCAAGCGTTTCAAGCAAACAGGTGCCTGTGATGAACGTGCTGATCGTCTTTGCCCACCCCGACCCCCGCTCCCTCAACGCCGCCCTGCGCGATACCGCCGTTGCGGAACTGGAGGCGCAGGGCCACGCGGTGCGGGTCTCCGACCTCTACGCCATGAACTGGAAGGCCGCGGTGGACCATGCCGACTTCCCCAGCCTCGGCGAGGGGGAGCGCCTGAAGGTGGCCGCCGCCTCCGGCGCCGCCTTCGCCGCCGACGCGCTGACCGACGATGTGAAGGCCGAGCAGGAGAAGCTGCTGTGGGCCGACGCGCTGATCCTGCAATTCCCACTCTGGTGGTTCACCATGCCGGCGATCCTCAAGGGCTGGGTCGACCGCGTCTACGCCTACGGCCTCGCCTACGGCGTCGGCGAGCACAGCGACCGCCGCTGGGGGGACCGCTACGGCGAGGGTCGCTTCGCCGGCAAGCGCGCCATGCTCGTTGTGACGACGGGCGGCTGGGCCGAGCATTACGCGCCGCGCGGCATCAACGGCCCGATCGAAGACCTGCTGTTCCCGATCAACCACGGCATCCTGCATTACCCCGGCTACGACGTGCTGCCGCCCTTCGTCGCCTACCGGGTGGACCGCTTCGACGAGACCGGCTTCGCGCAGGCGGCGGAGGGCTTGCGGGAGCGGATGCGGACGCTGGAGACGACGGCGCCGATTCCCTTCCGCCGCCAGAACGGCGGCGACTATGCGATCCCCAGCCTCGAACTCCGCCCGGAGTTGGAAGCCCCTGGCGCGTCGGGCTTCGCCCTCCACCGCACCGCCTGAGAGCGCTACAGCCGGATCAGGACGACGCCGAGGATCAGGGAGGCGGCGCCGGCCAGGCGGGTTGGGCTGATCGGCTGCTGCGGCAGGCCGAGCAGACCGATATGGTCGAAGGCGAGCGAGCCGAGCATCTGGCCGACCACGATCAGCGCCAGCACCGTAGCCGCACCGAGGCGGGGCACCATCAGGATGGCGGTCCCGATGAACAGCGCGCCGAACAGCCCGCCGGTCCAGGTCACCCACGACCCCACCCCGCTCACCGCTTCGGCGAGGCGGGGGCCCGGCGCGAGGAGTGCCACCGCCAGCATCGCCAGCATGCCGACGACGTAGCTGACGAAGCCCGCCCACCAGGGCGAGCCGAGGTCGGCCCTGAGGTTGGCGTTGAGGACCTGCTGCAACGCAACGCTGACCCCGGCGCCGACCACCAGGAGGTACGAGACGGCGGACACTGCGATGGACATGCCATGCTCCCAAGATTGGCTGTGGGTGAATGCCGGATGGGTAGCAGGCGGAGCGGCGGCGGTCTGGTACGGATGTGACCTATCCGGCCCGGTAGCGGCCCGGAGTCACGCCGAAAGCACGGCGGAAGCAGCGCCCCAGATGGCTCTGGTCGGTGAATCCGGTGTCCGCCGCGACCGCGGCGATGGGCTCCCCGGCGCGGAGCAGCAACCGCGCCTCGTTCAGACGTTCCTGAAGCGCGAAGGCGTGCGGCGGCACGCCGTGGTGCTTGCGGAACCGGCGGGAATACCCCTCGCGGCTCATCCCGGCGCGGCGGGCCGCCTCGCCGACGCTGTCCCACGCCTCGCCCCCCGTGAACGCGGATGCGGGCTCCACCCCGGTCCCGAGGGAATGGCGATGCTCCTCGGCGATCCGCGTCAGGTCGGGCCAACCCAGCCCGCCCGTCCGCCGCCAGTGCCGGGCCAGCCCAGCGATCGCCTCTGGCGCGGCGTACAGGCCGGGCGGCGTGTAGAGGTTGATGCAGACGACCTCGTCCGCCCCGCACAGCGAGCGGTGCGGCGTTCCCGTCGGGATGTGCACCCCCTCGCCGGGACCGGCCTCGCACAACTCCCCTTCGATGACGAAGCGCCGCCGCCCGGCAAGAACGAAGGTCAGCTGATCCTCGCGATGGAAATGCACCGGCAAGGCCACGTCGAGCCCGCGTACCGTCCCCAGCTCGACGATGCCGCTTCCGTTGGGGCGCCAATAGTCCCAAACCTGCGGCGGACGTTCCATGACGGCGATTCTCCCCATCACACGGTTTTCGGATTGCGATTTTCGCATGGCGCCGATCTGGACTCCATCGCACCGCACATCCTGTGGCATAAGAGCCCCCGCCACGCCATGGGAACAACGCCGCAGGAACGCAGCCGCACATGATCCGCTTCGACAACATCAGCAAGCAGAATGGTCACCGAATCCTCTTCCTCGAAGCATCGGCGGCGTTGAACCGGGGCGAAAAGATCGGGCTGGTCGGTCCCAACGGGGCCGGCAAGACGACGCTGTTCCGCATGATCACCGGCGAGGATTTGCCGGACACCGGACAGGTGGCGATCGAGAAGCAGGCGACCATCGGTTACTTCAACCAGGACGTCGGCGAGATGTCCGGCCGCTCCGCCGTCGCCGAGGTGATGGACGGCGCCGGCCCGGTCAGCACCGTCGCCGCGGAACTGGCCGAGCTGGAAGCCGCCATGGCCGACCCCGACCGCGCCGACGAGATGGACGCCATCATCGAGCGCTACGGCGAGGTCCAGGCCCGCTTCGACGAGCTGGGCGGCTACGAGCTGGAGGGCAAGGCGCGCGAGGTGCTGGCCGGCCTCAGCTTCAGCCAGGAAATGATGGACATGGACGTCGGCATGCTGTCCGGCGGCTGGAAGATGCGCGTGGCGCTGGCCCGCATCCTGCTGATGCGCCCCGAGGTCATGCTGCTCGACGAACCGAGCAACCATCTGGACATCGAAAGCCTGATCTGGCTGGAAGGCTTCCTCAAGGGCTTCGAGGGCGCCCTGCTGATGACCTCGCACGACCGCGAGTTCATGAACCGCATCGTCAACAAGATCATCGAGATCGACAGCGGGTCGCTGACCAGCTACTCCGGCGACTACGGCTTCTACGAGCGCCAGCGGGCGCTGCGCGAGAAGCAGCAGGAGGCGCAGTTCGAGCGCCAGCAGGCCATGCTGGCCAAGGAGCTGAAGTTCATCGAGCGCTTCAAGGCCCGCGCCTCGCACGCCAGCCAGGTCCAGAGCCGGGTGAAGAAGCTCGACAAGATCGAGCGCTTCGAGCCGCCGAAGCGCCGCCAGATCGTGACCTTCGACTTCCCGCCGGCTCCGCGCTCCGGCGACGACGTCGCGGTGCTGAAGAACGTGCACAAGGGCTACGGCAGCCGGACCATCTACGAGGGGCTGGACCTGACGATCCGCCGCAAGGAGCGCTGGTGCGTCATGGGCGTCAACGGCGCCGGAAAATCGACGCTGCTGAAGCTGGTGGCCGGCGCGACCGAGCCGGACAGCGGCACCGTCGCGGTCGGCGGCAGCGTGCGCATGGGCTATTTCTCCCAGCACGCCATGGACCTGCTGGACGGCGACAAGACCATCTTCGAATCGCTGGAGACCTCCTTCCCGCAGGCGAGCCAGGGAGCGTTGCGCGCGCTCGCCGGCTGCTTCGGCTTCTCCGGCGACGATGTCGAGAAGAAGTGCCGCGTGCTGTCCGGCGGCGAGAAGGCCCGGCTGGTCATGGCGATCATGCTGTTCAACCCGCCCAACTTCCTGGTGCTGGACGAACCGACCAACCACCTCGACCTCGACACCAAGCAGATGCTGATTTCGGCGCTGGGCGCGTACGAGGGCACCATGCTGTTCGTCTCGCACGACCGCCATTTCCTGGCCGCCCTGTCGAACCGGGTGCTGGAGCTGACGCCGGAGGGCATCCACCAGTACGGCGGCGGCTACACCGAGTATGTGGCGAGCACCGGGCAGGAAGCGCCGGGCATCCACTGACGCCGGCCGGTCTAAGCGGGGATGCGTGCGCCGCAACAAGCGGCTTGCGCGGGCCGCCCCCTCCATGGAAACTCGTGCCCGTGTCGTTCGGGCTGGGTTGCGCAACCATGGAGATTTTGGAATGGCTGGGTACGACAACGCCAACGGCCCCGCGGGGCTGGTCATCCGCCTGATCGACACCGCGGTGAAGGCCCTGAACGAGATGTCCGACGCCGCGGGCGAGATCGCGCCGGACGTCGGTAACCTGACGGACACGCTGGTCGCCGCCCAGCGCATCGCCGACCGCGCGTCGCAGGATCTGCAACGCCTGTCCCAGAAAGTGGTCGCCCAGTAACGGCCGAAGCGGTGCGGCGCTGAAACGCGCCGCACCGGTCTCTCATCAGCGTCGCTGATCGGCGGTGAAGGTGAAGTTGTCGAAGCTGTTCTCAGCAACGCGGAACCACAGGAACTCTTCGTCGCGGAACTTCTTCCAAGGTTCGTAGATCTTGGCGAACTTCGGGTTGGTCTTGGCGGTCTCGTCGTACAGCTCGTACGCCGCCTTATAGCAAGCCTGCAGCACTTCGCGCGGGAAGGGACGGATTTGGGCGCCTCCGGCGATCAAACGCTTCAGGGCGGCGGGGTTGTCGGCGTCATACTTGGCGTTCATGATCGCCAGCGCCTCGAAGCACGCCGCTTCCAGAGCCGCCTGATAGGTCTTCGGCAGTTCTTCCCACTTCTGCTGGTTGACGAGCAGCGACACGTTCAGGCCGCCTTCCCACCAGCCGGGATAGTAGTAGTACTTGGCGACCTTGTTGAAGCCGAGCTTCTCGTCGTCGTAGGGGCCGATCCACTCGGCGGCGTCGATGGTGCCCTTCTCCAGCGACGGGTAGATGTCGCCGCCGGCGATCTGCTGCGGCACGACGCCCAGCTTGGTCAGCACCTGGCCGGCAAAGCCGCCGATGCGGAACTTCAGACCGCTCAGATCCTGGACCGTCTTGATCTCCTTGCGGAACCAGCCGCCCATCTGGGTGCCGGTGTTGCCCGCCGGGAAGTTGACGACGTTGTAGCCCTTGAAGAAATCGCGCAGCAGCTCCATGCCGCCGCCCTGGAGAATCCAGGCGTTCTGCTGACGCGCGTTCAGGCCGAACGGGACCGTCGAATCAAAGGTGAAGGTCGGGTCCTTGCCGACATAATAATAGCTGGCGGTGTGGCCGCACTCGACCGTGCCGTTTTGCACGGCGTCGAGGACCTGGAGACCGGGGACGATCTCACCGGAGGCGAAGGGGCGGATCGTGAACTTGTTGTCGGTGATGGCGGCGACGCGGCGCGAAATCACGTCGGCGGCGCCGTAGATGGTGTCCAGGCTCTTCGGGAAGCTGGAAGCAAGGCGCCAATGCACTTCCGGCGTGCTCTGCGCGATGGCCGGAGCCGCCAGGGTGCTGGCCGCGACGCCGACACCGGCGCTGGCGAGGAATGAACGGCGTTTCATGCGGGAAGTCCCCTCCTGTTCTTTTGTTCAGGAACGAACCTATCAGCGTCCTCCGAACCCCCGCAAAAGGTTAGCCGTGCAATGGGCGAATAGCTTCCCCGACGAAATATTTCGTGACAAACGGTTCGCGGTTGAAACCAACGGTCACGACACCGCCAATCGGTGGTCCCGGAAGCGCCCATAGGTGTAATGGGCGGCGCAGCCCCCCTCCGCCGACACCATGCAGGAGCCCATCGGATTCTCCGGCGTGCAGACGGTGCCGAACAGCCTGCAATCGCTGGGTCTCTTCACCCCGCGGAGAATATCACCGCATTCGCAGCCCTTGTGATCGGGCACCGCGCGCCCCAGCACGGCAAAGCGCCGCTCCGCGTCGAAGGCGGCGAACGCCTCCTTCAACCGCAGGCCGCTGTCGGGAAGCGCGCCGAGGCCCCGCCATTCGAAGCTGGGGCGCACGTCGAAAGTGTCGGCGACGAGCCGCTGGGCCTTCCGGTTGCCCTCCGGGGTCACCGCGCGGGTGAACTGGTTCTCCACCGCGGCCCGCCCCTCGTTCGCCTGCCGGATCAGCATCAGGATGGCCTGGAGCACGTCCAGCGGCTCGAACCCGGCGATCACCACCGGCTTGCGATAGGTCTCCGCCACGAACTCGTAGGGACGGCTGCCGATGACCACGGAGACGTGGGCCGGCCCGACGATGCCGTCGAGCGGCAACGTGCCGAGGTTCCGCACCTCAGGGCTGTCCATGATGCCCCGGATGGCCGCGGGGGTCAGGACGTGGTTGCAGAAGACGCTGAAATTCCTCAGGCCCCTGGCCTGCGCCGCATGGACGGCCACCGCGGTCGGCGGCGTGGTCGTCTCGAAACCGATGGCGAGGAAGACGACCTCGCGGTCCGGGTTGTCCTCGGCGATGCGCAGGGCGTCCATGGTGGACAGGACCATGCGCACATCCGCCCCCTCGGCCTTCGCCTTCAGCAGGCTGACCCGTCCCGATCCCGGCACGCGCAGCACATCGCCATAGGTGCACAGGATCACGCCGGGCTGGCGCGCAATGGCGATGGCGTCGTCGATCCGCCCGACTGGCAAGACGCAGACCGGACAGCCCGGCCCGTGGATCATCCGCACATTGTCCGGCAGCAGATCGGGGATGCCGTAGCGGGACACCGCGTGCGTGTGGCCGCCGCAGAATTCCATCAGGTGATAGGGCCGCCCGGTTGCCGCTTCCCGCGCGATGGCGGCGGCGATGCCGCGGGCCAGCGCCGCGTCCCGGAATTCATCGACGTACTTCATCGCTCCCGCCCCTTCGGCCTGCCATACCGGCATTTGGACGGCGTCGGGAAGCGCTGGCGTTGATGCGGATCAAGAATGGGGCGCGGCGCGGCGGCATCATGCTTGCCGCGCCGCGAACCCTCTTACTTGGAGGCGCCCATCATGGGCAGCGACAGCTCCGGCCCCCGCCCCGAATCCTCGATGGCGATGGCCGAGGAGCCGGGGGAGCCCAGCGCCACGCTGACCGGACGCCCATTGTTATGGTTCTTCCACATCTCGTAAAGCGCCAGCGCCGCGTAGATCTTGGCCTCCCGGCTGGTGTTGTAGAGCCATTCCTGGGTCGGGATGACGCGCAGCGCGCCGTTGCCCGACTGTTCCACCTTCTCCGCGAAGCGGTAGCCGAGCTGGTTGTTGATGCCGGCCAGCAGCCCGTCGAAGCCCGAGGAGATCCGCCCGAACCCGGCGTCCGACGCCGCGGACGACGCGCCGCCAAGCGTGCTGGGGGTCTGCCGCTTCACGAGGTCGCCGAACACCCAGCCCTCCTCGCCGGTGCGCATGGAACGCACGCCGATCCAGTTGCCCTCCTGCTTCAACTCGATCACCTCGTCGCCGCGGGTGACGGTGGAGCGGACCGAGGCGTTGTCGGACGGGGCGGCGCGCAAGTTGACCTTCTCGCCGGTCACCGTGTGGATGTCGCCGGGGGCCGCCGCCGCGGGCAGAGCCAGCGCCGCCGCCACGCCGAAGCCGGCCAGGGTTCCGAGGAAAGTCTTCGTCATCCGAGACATGTGCATTCTCCCGCAGAACGCGCGCATCGCGCGCCGTTTCCCCTACAACAGGCAAAGGCGGGGTATGCTCCATGGACAGAGGACGGGCGGGCGGAACTACTCGAAAGACACACGCAGGGGACTGTCGCCGGCGGGCCAGACGCCACGGTCCACGGCGCGGGCGCCTTCGAAGACCAGCCAGCTCTGCCGCCCGTAATGGGGCAATGGGCGCAGCAGCGCCTGGAGCGCCGCCGCGTCGTCCGCGGCCACCGCCAGCAGCGGGCGGCCCTGCGGCGTTCTTGCGGTCCACACCCGCGCCGTGCCGCGCCCCTTCAGGCTGTCCGGCAGCGGCGGCAGGCCGAGCCGGGCCAGCAGCCGCTCGACCTCCCCTGCCGTCCCGATCACGGCGAGCGGAGCGGCGGGATCGGAACGCTCAGCGGCGGCAATGCGCGGTTTGCCATCGGCCAGCCGCTCGGCCAGCGCGCGCGCGGATTCGGCGGCCGGGCCGTCAGCGGTGGCGATGACCGTGGTGGCCGCGTGGTCCAGCGTCACGTCGCGCAGGGTCGGCGGCGCTTCCCCCGGCGCCAGACGGCGGAACAGGCCGAAGCCGGGATCGACCGCCAGCGCCCGCGGCGCGGCGGCGGTCCGGATCGTCACCGTCGTTTCTCGCCCGTCGAGGCGGATGGCGTGGCGTTCCATCCCCGCCGCGGTCTGCACCTCCACCGGCACGGTCAGGCCATAGGCCGGCTCGCCCTGGCGCACAGTCAGCGCCACACCGTCGCCATCCCCCTTCGCTCCCGCCAGTTCCAGCGTCGGCGCCCCTACGCGGGTCAGCCATTGTTTGAAGAACGGCCCAAGGTCCCGCCCCGACGACGCCGCGAAGGCGCGGCGCAGGTCGTCCCACCCCGCGTCCTGGAATCGCTTCTCCTCCCAGAAGCGGCGGATGCCCGCGTCGAAGGCCTCCTCCCCGATTTCGGCGCGCAGCATGTGGAACAGCATCGCCGCCTTGCCGTAGCCGACGATCTGGGCGGCGTCGTGGACCTTGGCGCGGAAATCGGTCAGGGCGGAATCGCGCTCCGCCGGAAGGGCGGCGTAGTCGCGCAGCCAGTCCAGCCGCATGGCCCGCGCCGCGTCCTCCCCGCGCACCTCCGCCGCCGCATAGTCGGCCATGAAGGTGGTCAGCCCCTCCGACCAGTTGCCGGGCCAGACGTCGCCGTCGCCGACGCGCACCCCGTTGCCCCACCAGTTGTGCAGGATCTCATGGGGCAGCGACTGGGCGCGGATGAACGGCAGTGGCATCACCTGACGCCCAATGTAGGTCAGGCCGGGAAAGCCCAGACCGACCGGCAGCGGCGCCGACAGGATAGCGAAGCCGGCGAAGGGATAGGCGCCGATCCGCGCCGCCTGCGCATCGATGGTCCGGGCGCTGAGGTCCAGATACTCCTCGACCAGCGGGGCCTGCTCCGGATGGAAGTAGGTGCGCAGGCGCACATCATTGTGCACCCGCTCCGTCACCTGCCACGCCCCGGCAAAGAGCGACGGCTCCTCGACGCTGCGATCCTCGGCGAAGGTCGCAGCGTAGCCCACGCCGTCGCGAGTCTCCTCGACCAGACGGCCCGTCGCCACCGCCACGAAGGGCGCCGGCCCCCGGACCGACAGGCGCCAGGAGGGCGGGGACTCCGCATTCTCGGGGGTTGGAATCCAGCCGGTGCCGGCGGGCAGATAGGCGCCCTCCGCCCCCCCGCCGCCGCCGCGCGACTCCGGCGTCAGGGGCGGCAGCGTCCCCGCGTAGCGCAGGCGAAGCTCGCCGCCGCCCTCCGGCACGGTGACCGGCAGGGCGTTGCCGCGCACCGCGACCGGCTGGCCGTCGAGCCGCGCTTCCCCCACCGTCAACCCCGGCGCCAGCAGCAGCCGGTGCGTCCCGGCGGGCAAACGCAGCCGGTCCTCGACCTCAAGCCGCCGCGCGGCGGGGTCCAGCGTGACGGTCAGGTCATGGTGCAGGCCGGCGGCCCAGCCGGGCGCGGCGGCGAGGATGCCCAGAAGGGCGAGGAGGATGCGCATGGCCCAGCAATATAAGGCTTGGGCTGCGCCGCGCCAGCACTTGCCCCCACCCGCATCACCCCATCCGCGTGCGCACCGCGGTCAGCAGGCTGCACAGCCCGCGGTCGTGGATGCCGATGGCCTCCAGATGCGCGACCGTGTTGGCGAGATAGTCCAGGTTCGGGCCGCGCTCGCCGCGGCAGCAGGCGATGCGCTCGGCCATCGCGGTCTCGTCCATGCAGCCGCAATATTGCCGGTGGCGACGGTCCACCACGAAGGTGCAGGCGGTGACCGGCGCCCCGCCGTCGCGCGGGCGCACCGGCAGCAGCTTCGGCCGGTAGACGCGGTTCAGCATCTCCCGGTCCCACAGATAGTCCAGAGTCTCCGGCACCCGCTCCGCCGCCACCCGGAAGACGATGCCCCGGCAGGAGCCGCCGCGGTCCAGCCCGAGCACCAGACCGGGCCGCTCGGGCGTGCCGCGGTAACGGTGGGAGGACACGCAGAAACGGCGGTGATAGCCGCCCAACACCGCCGGATGGCGTTCCAGAAAGGGGAATTCCGGGTTCCACATCAGCGAGCCGTAGGCGAAGACCCAGAGGTCGGCGCCGGGCGTCACGACGATGTCGGCGGACCAGGAAGAGGCGGATGGTGCCGGACGCTGCGTCGGTGCGGTGACCGGAAGCTCGGCAACAGGCGATTGCGTATCGAGCAGCATGACCCTTAAGTAATGCAGCGTGCGCCGACTGGCGGCGACACGGTGAATGCTAGCACGGCCCCTGGCCGCCCGCTATAAGGTGGGTGCCACAAAACGGAAATGCCACAGATGCGCGTTCGGAAGATCTTGGGCTTCGCCGTTCTCGCCCTGGCCCTGCTGGCCGGCGCCTATTCGGTGTGGTGGTGGCAGGCCGCCTCGGCGGTGGAGCGCGGGGTGCTCGCCTGGATGGACGAGCAGCGGGCGGCGGGCGCCGTGGTGGCCCATGGTGGGCTGAGCGTCGGCGGCTATCCTTTCACCATCCGTGCCGCGCTGGAGGCACCGCACCTCGCCACCCGCGATGCGGAATGGCGGGGCGCCCGTCTGGTGGCGGAAGCGCCGCCCTGGAACCACACGCGCATCGCCCTGTCGCTGCCCGGCGAGCAGAGGGTAACGGTGGTGCAGGCGAACCAGCCGCCCTTCACGCTGGTCGCCCGCGACGGCGGCCGGGGGCATGTCGGCCTCACCCTGACCGGCCAGCCGGTCGAGGCGCAACTGGCCTTCACCAACCTCGTGGCGCAGCCCGAAGCCTTGCCCGTTCCCATTGCCGCCCTGGACCTGACCGCCAGCCAGCCGGCCGCGCCGCCGGCCAGCCACAGCGACACCGGCCTGTCGGTCACGCTGGACGCGCGCGGCGCCACCCTGCCCGACGGCGCGCCGGATTCGCTGGGCCGCGAGGTGCAGCGGCTCCTGCTGACCGCGCGCATCCTCGGCCAGCCGCCGAAGCCGGAACCGGTCAGCCTGTCGGCCTGGAGCCGCGATGGCGGCACGCTCCAGCTCGACGGATTGAATGTGGATTGGGGACCGCTGAAGCTCGCGATGAACGGCACGCTGGCGCTGGATGCCGCCTTGCAGCCGCAGGCCGCGCTGACCGCGGAGGTGCGCGGGTATCAGGCGGTGTTGGACGCGCTCCAGGGGATGTTCCGGCCCAAGGAACTGGCGATGGCCCGCACCATGCTGGGACTGCTGGCCCGTCCCTCCGGGCCGAACGGCGAGCCGGTCCTGACTGCTCCGGTCACCGTGCAGAACCGCGGGCTGTTCCTGGGGCCGCTGAAGGTCGCGGCGCTGCCGGCGGTGGTCTGGTAGGGCGACGTCTTGCCCCCACCCCGGCCCTCCCCCGCTTCGCAGGGGAGGGAGATTGGTCCCCTCCCCTGCGTTAGCGGGGGAGGGTTAGGGAGGGGGCAAGACGCAGCTACACCACACCCTCACGCCGCCTTCAGCATCCCCTGCATGTCCTCGTAGGACGGCAGATGGTCCAGCTTGCCGACCGCCGACACCGCCATCGGGCCGGCGAACACACGGTTGGCCGCCGCCGCTACAGCCTCCGGCGTCACGGCGTCGATGCGCTCGAAGATCTGCTCGATGGTCCGCACCTCGCCGGTGCGCAGCAGGGTGCGGGCGAAGCGGTCGGCGCGGCGCATCGTCGATTCCAGCGACTTGCCGACCGAGAAGCGCATCTGCTCCTTCGACCGTTCCAGCTCCACCGCGGTCACGCCGTCGCGGGCCTTGCGCAGCTCCTCGAAGAAGACCGGCACCAGTTCCGCCACCTCCTCCGGCCCGGTGCCGGCGTAGAAGCTGAGCGCACCGCCGTCCGCATACTGGATGGGGGCCGCGTAGACCGAATAGACGAGCCCGCGCTTCTCGCGGATCTCCTGGAACAGGCGCGAGGTCATGCCGCCCCCCAGGATGTTGGCGAGGTGGCGCAGCGCGTAGCTCGCCGAATCCTCGGTGCCGACGCCGGGGAAGGCCGCCATGAAATGCACCTGCTCGGCGTCGCGCTTGAGCAGCGCCGCACCGCCCTTGTTGACGACCGTCTCGTGGAAGGGATCGTCCTTGGCGGTCAGATGGCCGAACAGCGATTCCGCCCGGCGCACCACGGTGCCGTGATCGACGTTGCCGGACACCACATAGACCATGCGGCGCGGGTCGTAATGGGACACATAGTCGAACAGATGGTCCCGCCCGAAGCCCGCGACGTTCTCCTTCGGGCCGAGGATCGGGCGGCCGAGCGCCTGCCCGTCGAAGGCGGTGCGGCGCAGCGCCTCGTAGACCACGTCCTCCGGCTCGTCGGCGTAGCGGCCGATCTCCTGGATGACCACGCCACGCTCCTTCTCCACCTCCTCTTCCGGGAAGACGGAGTTGAGGACGATGTCGCCGATGATCTCGCAGGAGACGTCGACGTGCTTGGCCGCCATCTGCGTGTAATAGGCGGTGACGTCGTAGTCCGTGTAGGCGTTGAACTCGCCGCCGCGGTTCTCGATCTCCAGCGCGATGCCCAGCGCGTCGCGGCTTTCCGTTCCCTTGAAGATCATGTGCTCCAGGAAATGGGCGATGCCGTTCACCGCCGGCCGTTCGTTGCGCGCCCCGACGCCGACCCAGACGCCGCTGGTCACCGTGCCGAGATGCGGCAGGTGGTCCGTCAGCACGCGGAATCCGTTGGCGAGGGTGGTCAGTTGGATCGTCACACAGGGTCTCCTGGTAGGGCACGGGATCGCCCGGAACATCGGGGGCGTTGCATTGACGTGGGGCGCCGTCCGCGCAGGAACAACGCTCCGCGGTTTGGGGTCAAGTGCGCCGTCAACCGCGCGGCGGCGTCAAGGCGGCGCTGAGGGCGCGGCGGTTGCGGTGCGCGCGCATCAGCAGCGGCGCCGGAACGTTGCCCGGCACTTGCAGGCGTCCGCCCGGCAGCAACCGGACGCCGTGCCGTTCCAGTTCGTTCAACAGCTCCGCCATAGACCGACGCATGGCTTCCTCCAGCGAGCAGATTTTTTACTGCTCGCATCATGGCGGAGAAATTCAATAGGATCGATATGGCTTATCCTATCTCAACGATAGGATGAGCCTATTCATCACGCCGCTCAATGTCGGCTTTTCAGCGAGGCCAGACGGTCGGACAGGCTGCTGGGCGCCGGCTTCGCTCCGGTGGCGGCATCGAGCGCCGCCTTGATGTTGGGATCGTCCTCTTCCGGCTTGGACGGCTTCAGCAGGCGGGCTTTGGCGCTGGACGCTTCCGCCTGGGCAAGATCGCGGGCCGCCGCGTCCTGCATCGCCTTCAACGCCGTGCCGAGGCTGGAGGTGGCGCCGCTCAGCCCCGCCGCCTGCCGGGCCGCCTCCGCCCGCTGCTCGGCCATGTCGCGCTGCTGGGCGGCGCGGCCCATGTCCCGTTCGGCCCGCTGCAACGCGCTGCGGGCGGCCTTCAGCTTGCCGCCGGCCTCGGCGTAGGTCGTTTCCAGCATGGTCAGGAACTCGCGCGCGTCCACGGCGTCCTGCTCCTCCCGGTCGATGTCCGGAGCCATCTGCTCAAGCATCCCCACCAGCGTCTCCAGGCTCTTTTCGAGCTGGGCCTTGCGGCCGGCGTCGGCTTCAGCCTCCAACTGGCGTTGCAGATGCTCGGCGGCGGCCATGCGCTGGCGGGAGAGTTGAAGGATGGCGTCGGCCTCCTTCTGCTCCTTCTCATAGGCGGCGCGGGCCTGCGCGACCTGAAGGCCGAGGCTGTCCAGATGCTCTTCCATCGTGCGCAGCTCGGCCTCCGTCGCAGCCTTGGGGTCCCAGCGCACCAGGGCTTCCACCGCCGACTGGACGGCCTGATCGGTCTTCACCCCGACGAGGTTGCGGATGAACGAGATCATGGTTGCGGTTCCTCTCAGTTTGGGCGGGTCTGTTTTCAGCGGATATTCAGCCTGCCATGGCTCCGGCGTTCAGCAGCGCGACGGCGATCTGGAGTCCGGCCAGCGCCGTGCCCGCCGCGACGTTGCCGGATTCGATCATCGTGCGCAGGTCGCGGAACAGCCAAATGGCGATCAGGAAGGTAATCAATTGCAGCACCAGCGCAACGGCTCCCCAGATCAGGATGTCCGCCAGGACGAGGCTGGTCGCCAGCGTTGCCGCCAGCGGGATCGCCAGCGCCACCATCGTGCCGCCCAGCACCACGCCGGCGGCCTGATTGCCGCTCGCCAGCAGCTCGCGCTCGTGCAGCGGCGTGACCGCGACGTAAACGGCCACCCCGATCAGGAACAGAGCCAGGGTCGCTCCGAAATGCAGAAGCAGCAGCGGCAGGCCGGATTCGAGGCCCTGCAGGATTTGCGCGACGCTGGTGTCCATGGTGTCTTCCGTAGGGGCTGGCGGGATCGGATAAGGAAACTCAGGAGAGGGAGAGCGAGGCGGGGTTGACGTCGATGCCGGCGCGGACCTCCACCCACGCCTCGCCGCCGTCCTCCACCGCCGCGACCAGCACATATTCGGTGCGGGGCGCGGGGTCCGCGGCGCCCGTGGGGGCCGCGTAGAGCATGGCGGTCACGCGGCGGGTGCGGCTGCCGCGGTGGTCGGTCAGCGTCTCGTCGAAGGTGACGGGGGCGATGCGGGACGCGCCGGGCGACCACTGCCGCCCGTACAGCTTGCCGTCCTTGGTCTGGAACTGCGGGTAGCCGATCATCCCGTCGGCGGGGTCCAGCCAGAAGCCCCATTCGTCGTTGTCGGTGGGGTGCACCTCGTCCAGCATGGAGAACCAGCGGCATTCGTCCGGCGCCCCCCCCGCTCCGAGATGAAGCTGGTAGAAGCCGCTTCCGCCCGGAAGATACAGCCGGTGCAGCGTCACGCCGCCGCCCGTCAGCGTGCCGACGGCCTCGACGCTGACCATCGAGCCGGCGCCCTCCGGCGCGGTGGCCTTGATCGCGCCGCCGCCCAGCAGGAAGGGTGTGGGATCGGGCGTCAGCGTCATGCCCACACGGAACAGCGACGGTTCGTAGGTCGCGCCGGTGGCCTTGGCCTTCACGATGCCGGCAGCGGTGCTGGCGGCGGCGCCCCAGGGCGAACGGGTCATGGCGGAACCTCCGGGTCGGGAGCCCGACGAGCGGCGGCGCAGGAGGGTCACCGCCGCCACCATCCCCCCGACGAGCACAATCAGAAGAAGCAGGGTTCCCAAACCACCTCCGCCGCCCCCGGAGGACCCCTCCGGGGCGGACGGCGTCTCCGGTGCGGCCTGCGCGACGTCGCGGGGGATATCGGGCGGCAGGTAGTTGGGATCGCGCGGCCGGTCCTCCTGCGCACGCAGGCGGGTGTCGAGATCGTCCAGGCGGCGGCGCAGGTCGGGGTCGTCCTGCGCGCGCCGCTCCGCCTCCGCGCGCCATTCCGCGTAGCCGGGGTCGCCCTGGTGGTTGTGGAACCAGTCGGCGTAGCCGGGGCGCGACAGGTTGTCGAGCAGGAACCACAGGAACAGCCCGTTCCACAGCCCGAAGCTGGAACGGCCGCCGGAGGCCCAGCCCGGCGCACGCCAGCCGCCGTACCAGCCGCCCGGCCCATAGCCGCCGGTGCGCCGCTGCCCCCAGCCCGCACCGGAACCCGACCCCCAGCCGCCGCCCTGCCATCCCCCTCCGCCCCAGCCGGACCCGGAAGCGGACCCGGACCCGGAACGGGGAGGCGGCGCGGCGACCGGCGGGGTGCGTTCCCGCTGTTGCTGTTGCTGCTGCTGCGCCCGGTAGCGGTCCAGCGCCTCGCCGCTCGACCGCCGCGACACGCCCAGATCGCCGCCGCCGGACGGCGACCCGCCGGGCAAGCCATAGGACGGCCCGCTCTGAGGACGGCTGTAGCCGCCGCTGCCGGTGGACGGCGTGCGCGAGGGAGCGGAGCGGGTGGAGAAGGACGGGGTGCGCACGGCCGGGCGGCTGTATCCCCCGCTGGAGCTTCGGCCTCCGCCGGCCCGCGCCTCGACCTCCTGCGGCCAGAGCAGCGCGCCGGTGGCCGCGACCAGCCCGGCGGGCACCGCCGCGGGAGCGGCGGCGGGCAGCGGCTGGAGCGGCGCCAGCGCCAGAAGAACGCTGAGGAACCGGGCGGTGATCCGGTGTCGAAGGGGTATGGAGCCTGAGGGCATGGAGCCTGCGCGGTGCCGTGGATGCCGGCCAGAACACCCTACATGCCCAATTGTTCGCCATCAACCTCTTCCCCGGCGGGTTAGCCATGGTGATGCGGCGGCCTGCGCAGAAACCCCACCGGGGCGTTCATTGCAAAAACCATGAGAAATTCAGGAAATCACCACCCCTCCACAGGGCCAGCGGGAGCAAGTTGTAATACCACTTCTATGACCGGCGCCTGAAAACGTGTCGCAGGCGGAGCGTTGACTTGACGACTCCCAAGGCGGCGACGTAAGACATCTCCGTTCCGCGGAAGGTTCCTTCCGGAATGGTAGGACCAGCGGCGTGGCAAGACGCCGCAAGGGCAAAAAAGCCGGGTCCGCGAGCGCGCCCCCCGGGTCGGGGAATCGGACGACTGTTGAGCAACCTTGGATGAGAGGACCGCACCGTGCTTGAAGCTTACCGCCAGCATGTCGCTGAGCGTGCCGCGCTCGGAATTCCCGCCCTGCCGCTTTCGGCCAAGCAGACCGAGGAGCTGGTCGACCTTCTCCTGAACCCGCCGAAGGGCGAGGAAGCCTTCCTGGTCGATCTCATCACGCACCGCGTCCCGGCGGGCGTCGACGACGCCGCCAAGGTCAAGGCCGCCTTCCTGGCCTCGCTCGCCAAGGGCAACGAGACCTCGCCGCTGATCTCCAAGGTCAAGGCGACGGAGCTGCTGGGCACGATGCTCGGCGGCTTCAACATCAAGCCGCTGATCGACCTGCTGGGCGACGCCGAGTGCGGCGAGGCCGCCGCCGCCGGTCTGAAGACCACGCTGCTGATGTTCGACTACTTCCACGACGTCAAGGAACTGGCCGACAAGGGCAACGCCAACGCCAAGGCGGTGATCCAGTCCTGGGCCGACGCGGAGTGGTTCACCTCGCGCCCCGAGGTCCCGGCCAGCCTGACGCTGACCATCTTCAAGGTGTCGGGCGAGACCAACACCGACGACCTGTCTCCGGCCCCGGACGCCTGGTCGCGCCCGGACATCCCGCTGCACGCCCTGGCCATGCTGAAGAACCCGCGCCCCGGCATCGTGCCGGAGGAAGCCGGCGTCC
The DNA here is from genome assembly GCF_001315015.1 of Azospirillum brasilense. NCBI lineage: Bacteria > Pseudomonadati > Pseudomonadota > Alphaproteobacteria > Rhodospirillales > Azospirillaceae > Azospirillum > Azospirillum brasilense. The sequence continues at coordinate 1,356,521 of NZ_CP012915.1, forward strand.
GCGGCCCGATCAAGCAGCTTGAGGATCTGAAGGCCCGGGGCAACCTCGTCGCCTATGTCGGCGACGTGGTCGGCACCGGCTCCTCGCGCAAGTCGGCCACCAACTCGGTGCTGTGGTGGACGGGCGAAGACATCCCCTACGTCCCGAACAAGCGTTTCGGCGGCGTCTGTCTGGGCTCCAAGATCGCCCCGATCTTCTACAACACGATGGAAGACGCCGGCGCCCTGCCGATCGAACTCGACGTCTCGCAGATGGAGACGGGCGACACGGTCGAGCTGCGCCCCTACGAGGGCAAGGCGCTGAAGAATGGCGCGGTGATCGCCGAGTTCACCGTCAAGTCCGACGTGATCTTCGACGAGGTGCGCGCCGGCGGCCGCATCCCGCTGATCATCGGCCGCGGCCTGACCGCCCGCGCCCGTGAGGCGCTGGGCCTCGCCCCGTCGACCCTGTTCCGCCTGCCGTCCTCCCCGGTCGACAGCGGCAAGGGCTTCACGCTCGCCCAGAAGATGGTCGGCCGCGCGGTCGGCTTGGCCGAGGGCCAGGGCGTGCGTCCGGGCACCTATTGCGAGCCGAAGATGACCACGGTCGGCTCGCAGGACACCACCGGCCCGATGACCCGCGACGAGCTGAAGGATCTGGCCTGCCTCGGCTTCTCCGCCGATCTGGTCATGCAGTCCTTCTGCCACACCGCGGCCTATCCGAAGCTGGTGGACGTCAAGACCCACCGCGAGCTGCCGACCTTCATCTCGACCCGCGGCGGCGTCGCGCTGCGTCCGGGCGACGGCGTGATCCACTCCTGGCTGAACCGCCTGCTGATGCCCGACACCGTCGGCACCGGCGGCGACAGCCACACCCGCTTCCCCATCGGCATCAGCTTCCCCGCCGGCTCGGGCCTCGTCGCCTTCGCCGCGGCCACCGGCGTCATGCCGCTGGACATGCCGGAATCGGTGCTGGTCCGCTTCAAGGGCACGCTGCAGCCGGGCGTCACGCTGCGTGACCTCGTCAACGCGATCCCGCTCTACGCCATCCGCCAGGGTCTGCTGACGGTGGAGAAGAAGGGCAAGAAGAACATCTTCTCCGGCCGCATCCTGGAGATCGAGGGTCTGCCCGAGCTGAAGGTGGAGCAGGCGTTCGAGCTGTCCGACGCCTCGGCCGAGCGGTCCGCCGCCGCCTGCACCGTCCGGCTCAACAAGGAGCCGATCATCGAGTACATGCGCTCCAACATCACCCTGATGAAGTGGATGATCGCCAACGGGTACGAGGACGCCCGGACGCTCGGCCGCCGCATCAAGGCGATGGAGGACTGGATCGCCAACCCGTCGCTGCTCGAGCCGGACGCCGACGCCGAGTACGCCGCGGTGATCGAGATCGATCTGGCCGACATCAAGGAGCCGATCGTCGCCTGCCCGAACGACCCGGACGACGTGAAGCTGCTGTCGGAGGTTGCCGGCGACAAGATCGACGAGGTCTTCATCGGCTCCTGCATGACCAACATCGGCCACTTCCGCGCCGCCGGTAAGATCCTGGACGGGAAGACCGACATCCCGACCCGCCTGTGGATCGCGCCGCCGACCAAGATGGACGCCCAGATCCTGACCGAGGAAGGCTATTACGGCGTTCTCGGCAAGTCGGGTGCCCGCATGGAGATGCCCGGCTGTTCGCTCTGCATGGGCAACCAGGCACAGATCCGCAAGGGCTCGACGGCCATCTCGACCTCGACCCGCAACTTCCCGAACCGCCTGGGCATCGACACCCGCGTCTATCTCGGCTCCGCCGAGCTGTCGGCCGTCGCCGCCCTGCTGGGCAAGCTGCCGACCCCGGCCGAGTATCTGGAGCAGGTGAGCGTCATCAACCAGAAAGCCGGCGACATCTACCGCTACATGAACTTCGACCAGATCAAGGAGTTCCAGGACGTGGCCGACACGGTCGCCGCCTGATCCGCCTGCACTTCTTCCCCTCCCCTCGCGTAAGCGGGGGGAGGTCGGGAGGGGGGCCAAGCACGAGAATTTCTGCGCTAATGAAAAGCCCCGCCGGGATCGCTCCGGCGGGGCTTTTCATCTTTGGCACCGAGATTTGAATCGCAGAAACACAGAGAGCCTCAGACCGAACGCTCCGGGCCATGATCACCGGCCTTCGCCAAGTAGGCACGTGGTGACGCCCCCAGCGTCCGCTTGAACATCGTCGTGAAGGCCGCCGGGTTGTCGTAGCCGAGGTCGAGCGCCACCGTCGTCACCGGCACCCCGGCGACCAGCCGCGGCAGGGCGGACACCAGACAGGCCTGCTGGCGCCATTCGACGAAGCTCAGGCCCGTCTCGCGCCGAAACAGCCGCGTGAAGTTGCGGCGGCTCATGCCCAGCCCGTCGCTCCACGCCTCGATCGTCGCCTGGATCGTCGGCTCCTGGAGAAACCGCCGGCAGCGCTCCGCCAGGGCGGCGTGGGCGGGAAAGGGCAGCGACAGCGGCTCCACCGGAAGCCGCCGCATCTCGTGCAGAAGCAGCGCCATCACCGCGCCGTCGTGGCTCTCCGGGTCGTAATCCACCGGCACGTCGATCGCCCGCCCGATCAGGCTGCGGAAGAAGGGCGACAGCGCCACCACCTCGCAGCGGCCCGGCATGGTGTCGGCCAGCGCGGGGGCCAGATAGAGGCTCCGCGTCATGACCATCCCGATCATGCGGACCTCGTGCGGGACGCCCGGCGGAATCCACAGCCCGCAATGGGGCGGCATCACCCAGCGCCCCTGGGCGGTGGACAGCAGCAGCGTCCCCGTCGCCCCGGACAGCAACTGCCCGCGCCGGTGCGTGTGGGCGGCCAGCACGGTGCCGTCCGCGTGATCCTGCCCCAGGGCGATCAGCGGGCGGGGCGACTCCTCGACCGTGTCGATGCGCAGGTTCCGGACCATGGCCCAGTCTCGTAAGAAATCGGCCTGACCGCGGTGGCAGGCCGCCATGGCTCACCATAGGCTGTTGCTCCACACCAAGCAACGCGCCGCCCGCCCACCGGCCAAGCGCCAAAAAAGGCTTCCTTTCGTGACCGACACCACCCTGTCCCGGCCCAAGGCCGGGGGGACGGCCCTGCCCGTCCTGGGGACGATCAGCGTCTGCCATCTGCTGAACGACCTGATCCAGTCCCTGCTGCCCGCGATCTACCCGATCCTGAAGGGCGGATTCGACCTCAGCTTCGCGCAGATCGGCCTGCTCACCCTGACCTACCAGATCACCGCCTCGCTGCTTCAGCCGATCATCGGGCTCGCCACCGACCGGCGGCCGGCGCCCTACTCCCTGACCATCGGCATGGGGGCGTCGCTGGTCGGGCTGGTCACGCTCGCCTTCGCGCCGAACTACGCGGCGCTGCTGATCGGGGCGACCCTGCTGGGCTTCGGCTCCTCGGTCTTCCACCCCGAGGCGTCGCGGATCGCCCGTTTGGCCTCCGGCGGCGCGCATGGGCTGGCGCAGTCGCTGTTCCAGGTGGGCGGCAACGCCGGGTCGGCGCTGGGGCCGCTGCTGGCCGCCTACATCATCCTGCCGCGCGGGCAGGAGAGCCTGTCCTGGTTCGCCCTGGCCGCCCTGGGCGGCATGGCGCTGCTGACCGGCATCGGGCGCTGGTACGCCCGCAGCGACCACGCCCGCCCGGTTCGCCGCGGCGCCGCGGTCCGTCACCCCGGCCTGACCCGCGGGCAGGTGAACCGGGCGCTGGCGGTGCTGATGGTGCTGATCCTGTCCAAATACGTCTATCTGGCCTGCCTCACCAGCTACTACACCTTCTTCCTGATGGAGCGCTTCGCCCTGGCGCCGGACTCCGCGCAGCTCTGCCTGTTCGTCTTCCTGGCAGCGGTGGCGGCGGGGACGATCATCGGCGGGCCGGTCGGCGACCGGATCGGGCGCAAGACGGTCATCTGGATCTCGATCCTGGGCATCCTGCCCTTCACGCTGCTGCTGCCCCATGTCGGGCTGACGGCGACGGTCGCGCTCAGCGCGGTGATCGGGCTGGCCCTGGCCTCAGCCTTCCCGGCCATCATCGTCTACGCGCAGGAGCTGATGCCCGGCCGCGTCGGCATGGTGTCCGGGCTGTTCTTCGGTCTGGCCTTCGGCATCGGGGGCATGGCCGCCGCCGGGCTCGGCGTCCTGGCCGATTGGAAGGGCATCGGCTTCGTCTTCCAGGCCTGCTCGGTCGTTCCCCTGCTCGGCCTGTTCGCCGCGCTGCTGCCCAACGTTTCCCCGCACAAGGAGCCCTGAACCGCAAGCGAGCCGACGTGAGTCCGCCGGACGTGTCTCCGCTCCACCATCCGGAAAAAGGTCGTTTCGGCCTCGACAGGCCGGGCCGCCGTCGTCCAGACTGCCTCCCCAAATAAAATGGAAAACAACCAAGGGGAGGCAGGGATGGCGGCGGCTCCGTCCGGGATGGTGTTCGAGAATCCGGAGAACGGCCAGCGGGAGGCGGTGACCAACCGCGAGATCCTCTGGGCCTTTCTGCTCGGCCCCGTCTACTTCGCGAAAAAGGCCGAGTGGCTGCACGCCGGGATTCACGCGCTGCTGATCCTCATCTCCCTCCTGCTGTGGCCGACCGGCGTTCTGATGACGCTGGGCGTCTGGGTCGGCTACGCCTGCGCGGCCCCGACGATCCTCGAATACCGGTACCAGAAGATGGGGTGGGAGAAGGTTGCGGGCTGAGATGTGACGGGGCGCCGTCCTTGGTGCCCCCACCCAACCCTCCCCCGCTGAGCGGGGGAGGGCTTTCAAACGCAGGACTCACGCGGTCGCGCCGAACTCCTCCGGGGTCAGCACCAGCACGCCGTCCGCGTCGGCGAAGACCAGATCGCCGGGGTTGATGCGGATGCTGGCCAACGTCACCGGCAGATCCTTCTGCCCCTCGCCGTTGCGGACGGTCTTGCGCGGGATCGCCGCCAGCGCCTTGATGCCAAGATCCAGCGTGGCGAGCACCGCGGCGTCGCGGACGCAGCCGTGGATGACCACGCCCTCCCAGCCGTTCTTCACCGCATCCTTGGCGATCAGGTCACCCATCAGGGCGGCCCGCAGGCCGCCGCCGCCGTCCACCACCAGCACCTTGCCCTGCCCCGGCGTGCCCAGCAGCTCCTTGACGCGGGAATTGTCCTCGAAGCACTTCACGGTCACCGCGGCACCGCTGAATCGGCGACGCCCGCCGAAATCGCGGAAGACGGGGTCGGCGACGCGGGCGGTCTTCTCGAACCGGTCGTAGAGGTCGCAGGTGCTGTCGAAATCGGTCATGCGGTTTCGCTCCCCTTCTTTAGCTGTTGGCGGCAGAATACCCGCAGTGCGGCGATGGTCAATCCTCCGGGGCGGCGATGGCGCCCGTGCTGGTGCGCTCCAGGATGGCGCTGCGGCGGAAGCGGTAGAGTTCGGCGGGGCGGCCGCCGGTCTGGCTCTCATACTGGCCGGTCGGTTCCACCAGCCCGCCAGAGATCATCAGGCGCCGGAAATTCTGCTTGTGCAGCCGCTCGCCGGACAGCGCCTCCACCACCTGCTGAAGCTGGTGCAGAGTGAAGGTCGGGGGCAGCAGCTCGAACACGATGGGGCGGTATTTCAGCTTGCCGCGCAGCCGCTCCAGCGCCGTCGCCAGGATGCGGCGGCCATCGCGGGCCATCGGACGGCCCAGCGCGCGGGGCATCTCCAGCCGCACCGTCCGCTCCTCCACCCCCGCCCGGCGGGCCAGGTCATGGTCGCGGAACGCCTCCACCACCAGTCCGGCCTCGTAGAGCAGCTCGTAGCGCTCCAGCACCCGTTCGGAGTCCCACTCCCCGCCGTCCAGGGCGAAGGCCATGCGGGCGCGCTCGCCGCGGCGGGCGCGGGCGGGCTCGTCCGGCGCCGCGGCGACCCAGCGGGCCAGCGCCGGCCGAATCACCGAATCGAGCAGCGCCGGCGGCGACTCGCGCCAGTCCTCCCAGGGGAAGAACTCGTACAGGCCACGCCACTCCGCACCGTCGATGCGCAGCGGCGCCTCGCGCAGCAAGGCCAGATAGCCGACCACCAACGAGCGCGGGCCACCGAACAGCTCATGCGGGTCGCGGTAGCGGTCGCCGAAGCTGTAGAGCTGCTCCACATAGCGCAGGGTCAGCCCGGCCGCGTCCTCCGCCACCGCGCGCAGGCCGTCCTGAAGCGTGCGGAAGCGCTCGGGATCGAAGGGGGCGCCCGGCAGGGCGTCGCGGTGGGGCGGCAATTCGTCGCCGCGACGGTGCGATTCGGGGATCTCGAAGCCGCTGCGCACGGTCACCACGCGCGGCTCGGCGCCGTTCGCCGGGGACACGCCCACCGAAACAATGGCCGCCGTCAGCCCGATCTGTGTTTCCGAGCCGTTCCGTGTTTCCCCTGCCACGCGCCACCCCGTTGCCGATCCGTCGGCGGCAGGATAAGCGGCCCGCCGCGGCAAATCACCGGTCTTTCCGCCGGGTACCCCCGTGAAATCTCGCCGCAAGCCGGCCCGGCATGACACTTTTGTGACTCCCCACGGGCGCCGGGGATGTTACACCAGCCGCGACGCTGAGGCTCGCGCCCGTCCGTGCGGGTCCCCAGCACTGCAGGCCGGCGTAAGTTGGAGAACCACGCATGCTGAATTTGTTCCGGGCCCTGATGCCGCGCGAAGAACGGTTTTTCGACCTGTTCGCCGAGCATGCCCGGACCGTCGCCACGGGCGCCGAGGCGCTGCGGGCGATGATGGCCAGCGGCCAGGACCTGGAGGAGCGGTTCCAGACCATCCGCCGGGTCGAGAGCGAGGCCGACGCCATCGAGAAGGAGATCCAGCTCGCCGTCCACCGCACCTTCATCGTGCCCTTCGACCGTTCGGACATCCAGGAACTCGGCAAGCGGATGGACGACGTTCTCAACCTCATCGAGGAGACCGCGCGTCACCTCGTGGAGGCGGGCTTCACCGACTACACACCGGAAATGCACGCCCAGGCCGATGCCATCGTGCGCTGCACCGCCCGGCTGAGCGCGGGCATCCCTCTGCTCCGCGACATCCCCAAACACGTCGAGCAACTCCACGCGATGACCGCCGAGGTCTCGCGGATCGAGAGCGAAGGCGACCGGCTCCTGCGCGAGGCCAATCACCGGCTGCGCGACGAGAGCGGCGGGCTCGACTCCCCCATCACCCACCGCCACGCCCTTCAACGCGAGATCATCGAGCTGCTGGAACGCGTGCTCGATGCGTGCGAGGACGTGGCCGACACCATCGACGGCATCATCGTCGAACAGGTCTGATCCCATGGAAGCCGCTACCCTCGCCCTGCCCATCCTCATCGGGCTGATCGGCGTCGCCCTCCTCTTCGATTTCCTCAACGGGCTGCACGATGCGGCCAACTCCATCGCAACGGTCGTCTCCACCCGCGTGCTGTCGCCGCGGACCGCCGTCGCGATGGCCGCCTTCTTCAACTTCATCGCCTTCCTGTTCTTCGGGCTGCATGTGGCGACCACCATCGGCACCGGCATCGTCGGGGCTGGGGTGGTCGACCCGCACGTCATCTTCGGCGCGCTGATGGGCGCCATCGTCTGGAACGTCTTCACCTGGTGGCTGGGCATCCCGTCCAGCTCCTCCCACGCGCTGATCGGCGGCCTCGTCGGGGCCGGCGTGGCGAAGGCCGGGCTGGACGCCGTGGTGGTGTCCGGCCTGGCGAAGACCGCCGCGGCCATCGTCGTCTCGCCGGTGGTCGGCTTCCTGCTGGCCAGCGTGATGATCGTGGCGGTGTCCTGGATCTTCCGGCGCAGCACACCCTTCGCGGTCGACCGGCTGTTCCGCCACATCCAGATCGGCTCCGCCGCGCTCTACAGCCTGGGACACGGCGGCAACGACGCGCAGAAGACCATGGGCATCATCGCCGTCCTGCTCTATTCCCAGGGCCTGTTGGGCGAAACCTTCCACGTGCCCTTCTGGGTGGTCATCACCTGTCAGGCCGCGATGGGGCTGGGCACGCTGTTCGGCGGCTGGCGCATCGTCAAGACGATGGGGTCGAAGCTGACCGACCTGAAGCCGGTCCAGGGCTCCTGTGCGGAGACCGGCGGGGCCATCACACTGTTCGTCGCGACGTGGCTCGGCGTGCCGGTCAGCACGACCCACACCATCACCGGTGCGATCATCGGCGTCGGCGCCGCCCGCCGCACCAGCGCGGTGCGCTGGGGGCTGGCGCAGGGCATCGTCATGGCCTGGGTCATCACCCTGCCGGCGACCGCCGTGGTCGGCGCGCTTTTCTATGAGCTCTCGCTGGCGCTGTGGTGACAGCTGGAACGCGGCACGGCGGGCCGGAAAGGCCCGCCGCCGACTTCCGGCAGCGACCCCCGAAATGCGAAAAGGGCGGCCCAAGGCCGCCCTTTTTCGTACCATCCGCGCTGAAAATGGAGCGGGCGAAGGGATTCGAACCCTCGACCCCAACCTTGGCAAGGTTGTGCTCTACCCCTGAGCTACGCCCGCGCCGCTCCAGCGGAGGAGCGCCCGTATACGCCCCGGAGACGGCCAAGGCAAGCCTTATTTCTCACGCCACCTCAATCCGTGCGTCGGCGGCGGACGGACACGGCAGAAATGCGGGCCGGGACAGGCTGCCGCTCGCCGATTGCACGAGGAAACATACCAACATATGTTAGGCTAGGCCTCTTGGAGTGAAATTACCCATCGCTTGTTTTGAATGTCTGCGCATTCCCAACGCTTTCCTTTAACATGCCGATGACGCTCCGCAGGGGGGCTTCGATGGCCGGAACGGACATGGACTTGGGCGAATCGCAATCGATGCCCACGGCAGCGCCTCGCGAAGCGTCATGCCGGCCCATGCCCGCGCCCAGCGCCACGCCCCCCACCGACTCCCCGGACAGCGGGCCGGCCCGGCGCAACAGCGCGGAACGCAAGGTCGTCACCGTGCTGTTCGCCGACATCGTCGAATCCTCCAGCATGGTGTCGGGCCGCGACCCGGAGGAAGCCGACCAGACTCTTCTCACCATCCTGCAAATCCTCACCGACGCGGTGGAGCGTTACGGCGGCACGGTGGCCCAGGTGCTGGGCGACGGCATCATGGCAGTGTTCGGCGCCCCCTCAGCGCTGGAGGACCACGCGTTGCGCGCCTGCCTCGCCGCGCAGGACATCGCCCGCTCGGCCATCGATTCGGACGAGTTCAAGGTGCGCATTGGCATCAGTTCGGGCGAGGTGGTGGCCCAGATCATCGAGACGGGCGTCTGGACCGACTACCGCACGGTGGGCGAGACCGTTCATGTCGCCGCAAAGCTGCAGCAGCGGGCGCAACCCAACAGCGTGCTGCTAAGCCGCGAGACGTTGGACCTCGTGCCGAAGGGCCTGACTGTCCGTCCGGCGGGGGAACTGCGCTTGGCCGCCACAGCGGAGCCGGTGACGGCCTTCGCGTTGGAAGCGGCACGGGCGATGCGGCGCACGGCGATGGACCTGCTGTCCGCCGAAGGAACCCTGTTCGTGGGGCGTCAACCCGAACTGGCGGTACTGGCCGGCGCGTTGCGGCAGGCCGAGCGGGGCCGCGGTGCCTGCGCCATTCTGATCGGGGAAGCCGGCATCGGCAAATCCCGGCTGACCGGTGAGCTGATGCGCAGCCCGGAGGCCGCAGCTTTCACCATCGCCATCTGGCCTCAGTTCCCGATCCGCCGCCTGGGCGACCCCGACGATCTGGAAGCGGCGGCCCGTTGCCTCGCCCTGTCGGTCTGTGGAGAGATGAGCGACCCGGCGGTGGGGCGCCTGACCGCCGCCGCAACGCGCAACGGCGGCGAGCTTGCCGGCGAGGCGATGCGGGAGTTGCTCGGCCAGCCTTCCGTCCACCCGTTGTGGCAGGGGCTCGACCCGGCCCAGAAAGCCGATTTCAGCGTCGAAGGGTTGGTTGCGGCGATCCGCGAGCTGTCCGCGGAGCGCCCGCTGCTGATCCTCGTCGAGGACGCGCACTGGACGCGCGGGTTGACCAACCGCCTGCTGGACGCCCTCGTCGAAGGGGTGGAGGACACCCGCGTTTTCGTCCTGGTCACCTCGCGGCCGGACACCCCGGGTGGTTGGACCGCAGCGGACTCCGTCCACGCCATCGCGCTTGAACCGCTGGAGCCGCTGCAGGCCGACGAATTCCTGGACCATTGGCTGGGCCACAGCCCATCGCTGGCCGATCTGAAGGCGCGCGTCGCGGCGCAAAGCCAGGGCGTACCGCTCTATCTGGAGGAGTCGCTTCGCACGCTGGAGACGACCGGGGTCATCGTCGGCAGTCCGGGGCGTTACAGCCTGGGCAAGGCCGACGCCCGGATGTCCCTGCCGGCCACGGTGCACGGCCTGCTGGCCTCGCGGATCGACGCGCTGGAGCCCGGACCGCGGCGGGTGCTGATGCACGCGGCGGTGATCGGCACGTCGGTCGATCTCGGCCTGCTGCGCGCGGTGTCCCCAATCCCCGCCGCCGACCTGCCGTCGGCTCTGGCCCGGCTGGAGCAGAGCGGCTTCTTCGCGCGCTCCCGCCTGCTGCCGAACCTGGAGCTGACCTTCCGCCACGCGCTGGTCCAGGAGGTCGCCTACGCCACCCTGACCAAGCGGGAGCGCCAGCCACTCCATGGCCGGGTTCTGCACGCCCTGCGGCGGCGGTCCGACCGCAACCTGCCGAACCGGGCGGAACTGGTCGCCCATCACGCCTTCTACGCCGAGGATTGGCCGCTCGCCTGCGCCTACGGCCGCCGGGCCGGGCGCCGGGCGGAGATGCGCTGCAAGCATTTCGATGCCGGGCGCTTCTACGAACAGGCGCTGAAAGCCCTGGACCATCTGCCGGACACCCGCCGCAACATCCAGCGGCGGATCGACCTGTGGGTCGGCATTCCCCTCGTCCTGCTGCCGCAGGGGCGCCAATTGGCCGGCGACCCGCTGGAGGAGGCGCGGGACATGGCGCTGGGCATCGACGACCGCATCCGCTACGCCCGCGCCACCTCCCTTAAGGCGTCCTTCCAGTGGGTTTACGGCGTGCTCGACGGAGCCATTGCGCTCAGCCGCAGCGCGCTTGACCATCTGGGCAACCAGGGGACGATGGAACTGCGCATCCAGGGGCTGATGCGGCTGGGCGGCATGCTGGTGGACAAGGGGCATTTCCCCGAAGCCCAGGAGAAGCTGGAGCAGGCACGCACCCTGGCGCTGGCCCATGCGCCACGCGCACGGTTCGGCCTGACCGCGGTGGCGGTCGCCATCACCGCCGCCTACCAGGGCCGCTGCCTCGCCGAACTGGGGCGCGACGACGAGGCCGTCCAGGTGATGCTCCACGCGCTCGACATCGCGGAAGAGGTTGGACACGCCTTCTCCGTATCGTCGGTGAAGGTGCATCTGGCGCTGGTCCATATCATTGGCGGGCGCTTCGCCGAGGCGCTGCCGCTGCTGAAGGACGCCGTGACGATCACCGAGGCGACGCGACTGCACATCTTCCAACCGATCACGCTGGGCGCGCTGGGCTACGCCATCGCCCGCACCGGTGGCGCTGCGGAGGGGGCGCGCCTGCTGAACGCCAGCCTGGAACAGGCGCACATTCTGAATCACTCCCTGCCCAGGCCGCGGATTCTGAACTGGATGTCGGACCTGGCCCTGGAAACGGCGCAGCATGACACCGCGATCGGCTGCGCCGCCAACGCGCTGGGCATCGCGACGGACGCCGGGCAGCTGTCCGAACAGGGCTGGTCGCACTTCGCCCTGGCCCAAGCCTTCACCGCCACCGCCCAGCACCGCGAGGCCATGGAGCATCTGGCGGCTGCCGAGACGATGAGCCGCCAGCTGTCCATGTTGCCGCTTTCCGACCGCTGCCGCACCTTCCGCCGCTGCCTGGCCGCGTCAGGCCAAGTGACCTGACGCGGCGACCTGCCCCGGTGAGCCGCCTTCAGGAGCGTCAGGCCACCAGCGTGGTGCTGCCCGCGGCGGTGCTGCGGAAGTGGTTCAGCACATAGACCCGGACGCTGGTGGCGAACGGGATTCCCTCCGTCCGGCTGTCGTGAATCTCGGCGCACAGCGCCTCCAGCGACTTGCCCTGAGACTGGGCGATGTCTTTCAGCCCGTCCCAGATCGTCGCCTCCAGCCGCAGACTGGCGCGGCGTCCTCCGATCGTCAGCGAGCGCGTCACCACGGCGGGCGGAGCCGCGAGCGAGCTGAGGTCGGCCATCTCGTCGAGGCTGCGGGGAATGCGGCGGTCCAACTTCATCGGTACGCTCCTGTCTCGGCTGGCCGGTTCTCGGCTTGGCGAATTTTTCCCAGGTCGCCGGAATTTTTCCGGGACTAAACATGCGTGTGTGCGCGTGTAGGCGATTTTTACCCGGCGCCGGGGTGTCCGGCATGTGAAGTTCTTCACAGTCCGGACGGGTCATAGCGGCCAAGGTTTCGACATACCGCAGTATTCGCGGTTCCTCGAAACCCACGCCCAGGAGCTGTTCCCATGACCGCCATCATCGACCAGACCGCCCTCATCCGTGGTGCCGACGGCCGTCTCTTCGCCGTGACCGCCCAGGGCGTGACCGAGGTTGCCGAACAGGCCACCGCTTTGACCGCCGCCGCCCGCATCGGCGACCGCCGCGCCTTCAACAGCGACGATCACGAGGCCGCCCGCCACGCGATCACTCCGGGCCTCTGATCGGCGGGGCAACCCTGCCAAGGCCCACCATCCGGGCCTGTTCTTCGGGCCGTGGCGACCGGTGTTTCCCTGGCCGGCCTGCCACGGTCCCCGCCCGCTCCCTCGTCCTTCGCCTGTTTCCATTCCGGTCCACAACGGGCATTTCACGGCGGAGAGCCTCTCCCATGCCCCTCGATTTCGTCCGCGCCATCGCGCGGGATCCGGCCATGTCCGATCAGCCGCTGAAGGTTCACACCACCGGAACCCACCGGATCGCCACGCCGGACCAGACGCTGGCCCGTGTCGCTCCCTTTCTTCCCGTCATGGGCATCACGCGGGTGGCGAACGTCACGGGGCTGGACCATGTCGGCATCCCCGTCGTGATGGTGACCCGGCCGAACGCGCGCTCCATCTCCGTCGCCCAGGGCAAGGGCGTGACCCTGGCCGCCGCCAAGGCTTCGGGCGTCATGGAGTCGATCGAGAGCTATCACGCCGAACGCATCACCCTGCCCCTGAAATTCGCCAGCTACGACGAGCTGCGCTGGACCCACCGGGTGGTGGACGTGACCCGCCTGCCGCGGCTGTCGACCAGCGCCTTCACCCCCCACACCCCGATGCTGTGGATCGAAGGCGACGATCTGCTGGGCGGCGGGCGGACGTGGGTGCCCTTCGAGACGGTGCATCTGAACTTCACGCTGCCGATGCCGCCGGGGTCCGGCTGCTTCCTGGCCGGGTCGAACGGGCTGGCCTCGGGCAACAGCCTCGCCGAGGCGACCGCGCACGCCATGACCGAACTGGTCGAGCGCGACGCCGCCACCCTGTGGCGCCTCTCCTCTCCGGAGGCCCAGGCCGCCACCCGCATCGATCCGGACAGCGTCGCCGACCCGGTCTGCCGCTCGCTGCTCGACCGCTTCGACGACGCGGGAGTCGCTGTCGGCCTGTGGGACATCACCAGCGACATCGGCCTGCCGGCCTTCCTCTGCCGCATCGCGACGCGGGAAGACGCTCCGCAGCACAGCATCCGCCCGGCCATGGGCATGGGCTGCCACGCCGCGCCGGAGGTTTCGCTGTCCCGCGCGCTGACCGAAGCGGCGCAGAGCCGGCTGACCTTCATCGCCGGGGCACGCGACGACATGCCCCGCTCCGAATACGAACGCCATCTCGACCCTGCGCAGCACGCGCGCTGGAAGGCGCTGATCACCGGGGACACCGGGCGTCGCGACTTCGCCACCGTCCCCGGCCTCGCCGGTCGCACCGTCGAAGAGGATCTGGCCTGCCAGCTCGACCGGCTGCGCGCCGCCGGCATCGAGGAGGCGGTGGCGGTCGACCTGACCAAGCCGGAGTTCGGCATCGCCGTGGTCCGTCTGGTCATTCCCGGCCTGGAAGGGCTGGACTCCTCCCCGGACTACGCGATGGGTGCGCGGGCGCGCGCCGTCGCCGGCCTGTGACAGTGGCCTTATGATAGAGAGAGCGAAGGCGGAGACTCCCATGCAGACGCCGGACGGCCTTTACGTCTTCCTCGGCCCCACCCTGTCCCGCACCGACGCGGCCCGATACCTGGACGCCACCTATCTGCCGCCGGTCGCCCAGGGCGACGTCATCCGGCTGTGCGAGCGCAAGCCGCGGGCCATCGGCATTGTGGACGGCTACTTCGAGAACGTTCCGTCCGTCTGGCACAAGGAGATCCTGCACGCCATCCATCAGGGGGTGGCCGTGTTCGGCGCGTCCAGCATGGGCGCCCTGCGCGCCGCGGAACTGCACCCCTTCGGCATGATCGGCGTCGGTGCGGTCTTCGAAGCCTTCCGCGACGGGCGACTGGAGGACGACGACGAGGTCGCGGTGATCCACGGCCCAGCGGAACTCGGCTATCCCAGCCTGTCCGAGGCCATGGTGAACATCCGCCGCACCCTGGCCGACGCCGCGCAGGAGGGCGTCGTCCCCGCGGCCACGGCGCGGCGGCTTGAGGCCATCGCCAAGGCCCTGCCCTATCGCGAGCGCGGCTTTGGCCGGGTGTTCCGCCTCGCCGCCGCCGAGGGGCTGCCGGAGGAGGAACTCGCCGATCTCCGCAACTGGCTGCCCACTGGACGGTGCGACCAGAAGCGGGAGGATGCGCTGGACCTGCTCCAGACCATGCGCCGCTGGGCCGCGGGCGGCGCACGCGCGCCGGAGGCGCGTTTCCATTTCGAGCACACCGTCCTGTGGGACCGCGCCCTGCGGGACGGCGGGCGTTGCCAGACGGGGAATCCGCTGGACTGATCGTCCGCCGGGTGCCATCAACGGTTCGACGGCACTCAACCGGGACCGCGAACGCCATGGCCTTACTGAAGGACGTCGCCGGCATCCTGCAGCGCAACCGAATGTTGGGCGTTCTCGACGACGCCCGGATGCAGGAACTGGTCGCGCTGGGCCGGGTGTCGCGGTTCAGCGAGAATCAGACCGTGTTCAGCAAGGGTGATCCTGGCGATTGCCTGTACGCCATCATGAAGGGGCAGATCGCCGTCTCGACCTCGTCCGAGGACGGCAAGACGATGTTGCTCAACATCCTGAACCCCGGTGACGTGCTGGGGGAAATCGCCTTGATCGACGGCAAGGACCGCACCGCGGGGGCCACAGCGCTCCGCCCAGCGGAACTGTTCCGCATCGACCGTCCGGAATTCATTTCCTTCCTGGAGCGGCACCCTTCCCTGTGCATCCGGATGATGGGCGTGTTGTGCGAGCGGCTGCGCTGGGTATCGGAGAACATCGAGGATGCGGTTTTCCATGACGTTCCGCGCCGGCTGGCCCGGCGCATCCTGTTGCTCGGCGACACTTATGGCCAGAAGACCCCTGCAGGCTTGCGGATCAACCAACCCGTGTCACAAGAAGCCCTGGCGGCAATGTTAGGTGTCACTCGCGAGATGGTGAACAAAAGCCTGCGTGCACTGCGCAACGCCGGAGCTATTACCTATAACAAAGGTTTTATTGTCGTTACCAATCTGTACATGCTGAAGGACATGGCTGGAGAGTCCAGCGACGTGCCGTAAGGCCACCCTGCACGTCTGAGGAGTTTTATCGTCGCAAATTTTTTCAATCGCGCTATATTGGCTGCGTGGCTTTAAACACGGCTGACATTCAAGGAATACAGGGCTATGTCGGGTCAGGATTCACGGGCGTCCAACGCGCCATCGCCGCTGAGCGCCATCCCGCTGGTGGCGCGCACCGTCAAGCTGTTCGGACATCCGACGCAGCTTCGGCTGGAGCCCTCCTACTGGGAAGCGTTGGACGACATCTGCAACCGGGAAGACCTGACCGTGGATGAGCTGTGCAGCGATCTCAAGGACCGCCTCGATTCTCAGTCCCGACGGTCGCGCGGGGGCGCCGTGTCGCTGGCCAACGCGGTCCGTGTGTTCATCGTCGGCTACTACCGCAAGGCGGCGACCGAGAAAGGTCACGACCGCGCCGGCCATGGTCGTGGCGACCCCTTCGTCAGCACCCCCTTCGACCTGCCTCCCGCCCAGCCGGCCAAGGAAGGCTGATTTCCTGGCGGCATCCCGCCGAACCGCGCGTGTGTCGACAACGGGACGGTTTCAACCACTCGCCTGTGAGGAATCGCCGCGTCGGATTGAACGACGCAACGTCCGGCTTGCACCGCGACGGGAATTGGTGTGTTGATCGGTCCAGCGGCATAGCCATGGTCGGCTGACTGGGCCATCCGTGGGCCGCCCCTACCGTCCACCGCGGAGCCGACCGTTCATGAGCGGGACCCAGCCGTCCGCCATCAGATCGACGTTTACCCGCTGGCTCCGGGACCGTTCCTTCCTGTCCGGCCTGACCGCCCTGCTGATCCTGATGGCGGTTCTGGGCACGGTGATGCGCCACAACTACCTGCTGTTCCATCTCTGTGCAGAGTTGTTCGCCGTCGCCGTCGCCATGACGATCTTCACGATCGCCTGGAACACGCGGGACACGAACCAATCGCCCTTCCTCGCCTTCGTCGGCCTGTCCATGCCGGGCATCGCGCTGCTGGACCTGCTGCACGCCATCGCCTTTCCCGGCATGAACGTCATCGGCGAGGCCGGCGCCAACCAATCCACCCAACTCTGGATCGCCGCCCGCGGCCTTCAGGCCGCGGTCTTCCTGGCCGCGCCGCTGTTGACGGAGAAGCGGCTGCGCACGGGCGACGTTCTGCTGATCCAGGCCGCGGTCGTGGCCTGCACCCTGCTGTCGATCTTCACCTTCGACATCATGCCGGACAGCTTCGTTCCGGACGTCGGGTTGACCCCCTTTAAGGTGAGCGCCGAATACGCGTTCAGCACCGCGGCGGTCGTCGCCTGCCTGCTGCTGTGCCGCAAGCGCCGGCAGTTCGAGCCCAAGGTGTTCGGCCTGACCTTCGCCGGCATCGCCCTGCTGGCCCCGCAGGAGTTGATCTTCACGCTCTACACCGATCCCCACGGGGCGATGAACGCGCTGGGGCATTTCATCAAGATCCTGTCCTTCTACCTGCTGTACCGGGCGATCATCGTCACCGCCCTGCAGAATCCCTACGATCTCGCCTTCTACCGGATGCGCCGCAGCGAGGAGGCCCTGCGCGATCATCTGAGCGGGCTTGAATCGCTGATCGCCACCCGCACCGCCGAACTGCGCGAGAGCGAGGCGCGTTGGCGGGCGCTTCTGGAATGTTCCAACGACTGGTTCTGGGAAACCGACGAGCGCGGGCGCTTCACCGCCCTGTCGCCGCGCGCCCAGGAATCCACCGGGCGTGGCGGGGCGGAGCTTCTGGGCTTCACCCACGCCGACCTTCTGGACCGCAACCGTCCCGAGGAGGATTTCCCCGCCCTGACGGAGGCCCTGCACCGGCGGGAGCCCTTCCGCCGCCTGTCCTTCCCGCTGGCCTCGCCGGGGGGGAGCGGGCGCTGGGTCATGGTCAGCGGCACGCCGCGCTATGACGGCAACGGCGCCTTCCTCGGCTACCGCGGCACCACCAGCGACATCAGCGCGCGGCGCCAGTCGGCGGAAGCCGCGCGGCAGAAGCAGACCATGGCGGCGCTCGGCAGCCTCGTCGGAGGCCTTGCCCACGAGATCAACAACCTGCTGCAACCGGTCATCAGCCTGTCCGATCTGGCGCGCGGCCGCGCCGGAGAGGATCGCAAGCTCCACACCTATCTGAACGCCATCCACGACAGCGGGGTGAAAGCCCGCACGATCATGCGCGACGTCCTTCAGTTCGCCCGTGTCGAGGTGGCCGAGTCGCCGCCGGGCAACCTGGAGGAGGCCGTGCATTCCGCCCTGGAACTCGCCGCCCCGTCGATGCCGGCGTCCATCGAGACGCTCGCGCGGCTGGAACCCGGTCTGAAGGCGGTGACGATCACCGCGACCGAACTGACCCAGGTCCTTCTCAACCTGATCCAGAACGCCCGCGATGCCATGCCGCAGGGCGGCACCCTGACCATCGGCGCCCGCTCCCTGCTCCTGAGGGAGCGGGACGCATCCCGCCGCCAGCTCGGCGAGGGTGATTATGTGCGCTTGACCGTCGCCGACACCGGCACGGGTATGGACGAGGCCACGCGCCAGCGCGTGTTCGACCCCTTCTTCACCACCAAGCCGGTCGGCACCGGGACTGGGCTTGGGCTTTCGGTGGTATATGGTATCGTACGGAACGGGGGCGGCGACATTCTGGTGGAGAGCGCCCCCGGACGCGGAACGTCCTTCATCATCGACCTGCCCACCGCCCTGACCGGCGGACCGGGCCAAACGACACATGGGATGCTGGTTCATGGCGAAGGTGCTGGTCGTTGAGGATTCGGCCGCCGTGCGGCTGGCGGTTACCGAAGTGATCGAACAGGCCGGCCACGAGGTCGTCGAGGCGGAAAACGGACGCGTCGCCATCACCCTGCTGGACAGCGGCGCGGTCTTCGACCTGATCGTCACCGATGTGCTGATGCCCGAGGCCGACGGGGTGGAGGTCATCAAGGCCGCGCGCACCCGCAATCCCGGCGGAAAGGTGCTCGCCATGTCCGGAGGGGCGCCGAACCTGCCCGCCGGTTACGCCCTGAAGATGGCCGAGATGTTCGCGGCGGACGCCGTGCTCTACAAGCCTTTCCTGAACGAGGAACTGCGCAAGGCCGTGGCCCGCCTGCTGTCCATGGCGGGCGAGTCGGAAACCGGCTGAAAGGGAGCCGGCCGACAGCCGGGCCATGTCTTCGCGCTGTTGCTCTGGACACACGGCGGCATCCCTTCCGCTCCTCGGCGGCCATCGGTCCCCTTGACCGGAGTTATCCACAAAAAAGTGCATAAGATGGTGGATAAGGCTGTTGAACCTTCGGTTCCGCCTGCCCGCCGCGAGGGTGCCGGAAAAGACCTCTGAAACGGCGCCGATTCGGGATGCGCCACCCCGAACGGCCAGAAACGGCGCACCCCTTGCGCCCTTCGCTACCCCTAAGATGGGCTGGTCCGCCCCGCCCTGCCTCTCCACTATGACAGCATGCATTGCGAAGGTGGAAAGGACGGCGCATGGCCCATTTTCTCGTGACCGGCGGCTGCGGATTCATCGGATCGCATCTGGCCGACCAATTGATCGGCGATGGGCATCGGGTCACCATCCTGGACGACATGAGCACCGGCCGGCTGGAGAACAAGCCGCTGCTGGCGAAGCTGGTGGTCGGCGACGTCGCCGACCCGGACGCGGTCCGACAGGCAATCCAGGGGGTGGACGGCGTGTTCCATCTGGCCGCCGTCGCCTCCGTCCAGCGCTCGCGCGAATTGTGGGCGGAAACCCACCGCACCAACCTGTCGGGCACCGTCACCGTCTTCGAGGCGGCGCGCAACGCCCGCAACGGCAACCCGGTGCCGGTGGTCTACGCCTCCTCCGCCGCGGTCTACGGCGACAACACCGCCACCCCGCTGCGCGAGGACGCCGCGACGCGCCCGCTGTCCGCCTACGGCGTGGACAAGCTGGGCTGCGAGATGCACGCCAACGTCGCCTGGGCCATCCACGGGGTGCCGACGACGGGCTTCCGCTTCTTCAACGTCTACGGGCCGCGGCAGGACCCGTCCTCCCCCTATTCCGGGGTGATTTCGATCTTCGCCCGCCGGGTGGCGCAGGGCGAGGACGTGACGGTCTTCGGCGATGGCGAACAGGTGCGTGACTTCGTGTTCGTCGGTGACGTCGTGCGCTTCCTCGTAAAAGCGATGGAGATCAAGGCGATGGAGCGCCGTCCCCAGGGGGCCGAGGTCTTCAACCTGTGCACCGGCCGCCCGACCTCGCTCCTGATGCTGCTGGAGGTGTTGCAGGAGCTGTGCGCGAGCCGGGTGCGCCGCTTGCACCAGCCGGCGCGGGCGGGCGACATCCGGGTGTCGATCGGCGACCCGGCACGGCTGCGCGCCTCCTTCGGCGAGGGGTGCCGGTTCGGCCTGCTGCAAGGGCTGAGCGCTACCCTGACCGGGGAGATGCCACGGTAAACCCGCGGGGGTTTTCCCCTACAGATCCCGGCTTTCCAGCCGGGGCAGACCGACGACCTTCAGGCGGCTTTCGCTGAGCTCCCCCACCTGATCCAGGATCGGCAGGGCGACCGCGGCGACATGGGCGTTGATGCGTTTCAGGTCGCGCAGGATGTCCAGCACCAGGGCGCTGGTCTCGATGCTGGCGGCGTTGCCGCGGCGCACGCGGTCGAGATGGCGGGCGGTGGCGGTGCGCTCCAGCGCCCGCACCGCGTCCTTGCCCGCGATGAGCTGCCGGGCGAGCCGCCGGTCCTCTCCGATCAGGATGCCGAGCGCCGTCCGCAGGTTCTCCACCGTGCGGCGATGCAACTCCTCGACCTCCCGGAAATCCTCCGGCGCGAAATGCAGGTGGTGGCGGATGCGCTTGGCGGCGAGTTCCATCAGGCTCTTGTCGATGATATCGCCGATGTGCTCCAGGTTGATGGCGAAGGCCATCAGATCGTCGACCCGCCGGGTCTCGTCCGCATCCAAGTGGCGGCGCCCGAGCTTGGCGAGGTAGAGCTTGATGGCGGTGTGCAACCGGTCCACCCGGTCGTCGGCACGGCTGACCTCGGCAATGGGACGTTCGTCGTTCTGGCGCAGGGCGGTCAGGCTGCGGGACAGCATGTCCTCCACCAGATCACCCAGCCGCAGGGTCTCGCGCACGGCACCAGCGATGGCGACGGTGGGTGTTTCCAGCGCCGACTCGTCGAGATGCCGGGGCGTCGCCGCGTCCTCCCCCACGTCCTCCGGCTCGGGCAGCAACCGTTCGGTCAGCCGGGCGAGCGGCGTCACCAGCGGCAGGAAGAACAGCGCCAGCACCGCGTTGAAGGCGACATGCGCGCTGACCACCGCCGTCAGCGGGGCCATGCCGGCCAGGGACGCCGCCGCCATGGGCACCAGCGGCAGGGCGAGAAGCGACCCGGTCATCCGGACCAGAAGATTGCCCAGCGGCACCCGCCGCGCCACCGCGCCGTCCGCCGATGTGGCCAACACCGCCGGGACGGCACCGCCCAGATTGGCGCCCAGGACCAACGCCACCGCCGTCTCGGTCCCGATCACCCCCGCCCCGGCCAGCGACCCCGCCAGCATCACCGTGGCGAGGCTGGAATGCACCGCCGCGGTCAGCGCCGCCGCGACGATCAGGGCGAAGAACGGCTCGCCGCCCAACGCCTCCAGCATCGCCTGGACCAGCGCCGACTCCCGGACCGGCAGGGTGGCCGCGCCCAGCAGTTTCAGGGCCAGCAGCATCAGCCCGATGCCGACCAGGATGCGGGCCAGCGCCCGCCGCCCGCGATGCTCGCCGCCCAGCGCGTGCAGCGCCCCGCCGAGCAGAAGCAGGCTGGGCGACAGCCAGTGCAGGTCAATGGCGAGCAGCCGGGCGACGAGGCTGGTTCCGACGTCGGCCCCCAGCATCACCGCCAGCGCCATGGAGGTGGTCATGAAGCCCTGCCCGGCCATTGAGGCGGTCATCAGAGCGGTGGCCGTGCTGCTCTGCACCGCGATGGTGGCGGCGACGCCGGCCAGGAAGGCGGCCAGACGGTTGCGCGTGCCATAGCCGACCCAGCGGCGGACCGCCGCCCCACCCCACCGGAAGACGCCCGTCCGCACCAGCCGCAGCGCCCACAGCAGCAGCGCCACGGCGCCGAGGATGTCGATCAGGACCAGAGTGGGCGAGATGGCGGCGGTCGTGATGGCGGGCCTCCCGGCGTGTGGGCCTCAACAACAGGACGATGGAGAGTGGGGCGTCATGAAAACGTAACAATCGCAGGGCGCAACCTGATCCCCCGCGAAAGGCGTATCCCTTTTGCCAGGATGCGGCCCTTACCCCCGCGTCACCAGCCGGATGCCCAGCGCCACCGGCAGGATGCCCAGCAGGTCCCAGGGCTGCACCGTTTCGCCGAGCAGCGCCCAGCCGAACAGCATCCCGAGGGGCGGCATCAGGAAATGATAGGCGCTGGCCTCCGTGGCGCTCGTCCGTTGCAGCAGGCGGAACCACAGCAGATAACCGCCGATCGACACCACCAACGCCTGATAGACCAGCGACCCGGCGAAGCCGGCGGTCAACCGGATCGACCCGGCATCCTCCACCAGAAGCCCGATGGGCAGCAATGCCAGCCCCGCCACCAGCACCTGCACCCCGGTGCCGGCGAGCAGCCCGGTCCGCGGCGCCAGCCGCTTGAACAGCAGCGTTCCGACCGACAGCGCCACCAGCGCGCCGACGGCCAGCGCGATGCCCAGCGGCGCGTCCGTCCCGCTGCCCAGCCGCCCGCGCACCACCAGCGCCACCCCGACCACTCCCAACGCCAGTCCCAGCGCCTTGCGCCGGTTCATCGCCTCGCCCAGCAGCAGGGCGGCCAGCGCCGCGGTCAGCACCGGATTCGCGCTGACAATCAACGCCGTCAGGCCCGAGGACACGTAGGTCATGCCGCTGTAGCTCAGCCCCAGATAGAGCGCGTGGTTGAGCAGGCCGAGCAGCGCCAGCAGGCCGAGGGTCCGCCCGGCCATTCCCCGATACTCGCCCCGCCACGCCGCAACGGCGGCCAACAGAGCCCCAGCGATCAGGAAGCGGAAGGCCAGCAGCAGCAGCGGTGGGCAGTCGGCCAACCCGATCTTCCCGGCGGCGAAGGCCGAACTCCAGGCCAGGCAGAAGGGCACGACCAGGGCGAGCGGCGCCGTCCGCGGGTCGGTCAGGGGCAAAGGGTGGGTGGCGGCGTGGGTCATGGCCAGTCCTCTTCCATGCGGAATGGTGTGCGTCAGGGAAAGGATGGCGCGGACTCTTTTCATTTGGAAATTGGATGATATCATCCATTGCATTCGAAACCTGAATGGTCGGTCCGATGCGCGAGATGGATCTGGGCCTGTTGCGCACCTTCGTCTCCGTGGTGGACGCCGGCGGCTTCACGCGGGCCGGCGAGCGGGTGCACAAGACGCAATCGACGGTCAGCCAGCAGATCCGCCGGCTGGAGGAGCAGATCGGGCAGCCGCTCCTCGACCGCAACAGCCGCGCCGTCGCGCTGACCGACGACGGCGAGCGGCTGCTCGGCTACGCCCGCCGGCTGCTGGCGCTGAACGACGAGGCGAACGCCGTGCTGTCCGGGCGCCCGGCGGCAGAGGTGGTGCGGCTGGGCGTGCCGGAGGATTACGCGGTGGAGCGGCTGCCCCGCCTGCTCGCCGATTTCGCGCGGGCGAACCGGCGGCTGCGGCTGGACGTGCGCTGCGACCTGTCGGTGCGGCTGCGCGCCGATGTGGAGTGCGGCGACCTCGACATCGCCCTGGTCAAGCAGGAACCCGGCCGCCCCGGAGCGTTGCGCGCTTGGCGGGAACCGCTCTGCTGGGTCGGTCCGGCGGCGGAGGACCTGCACCGCGAGGACCCGCTGCCGCTGGTGCTGTTCCCCCAGGGCTGCGTCTACCGCAACCGCGCGGTGCATGAGCTGGAACGCGCCGGGCGGCGCTGGCGGGTGGCCTATTCCAGCCCGAACCACGCCGGAGTGCGCGCCGCGGTGTCCGGCGGGCTGGGCGTCAGCGTGCTTCCCCACAGCGCCCTGCCGCCCGGCGCACGCTTCCTCGGTGTTGCGGACGGCCTGCCGGCCCTGCCGGAGACGGAGCTGGCGCTCTTGACCGGAAGCGCGGTGCGGGGAACCGGGGTGGAGATGGTCACCGGGCTGTTGGTGGAGAGTCTTCCGGAACCGGTTTGGGCGTGACGGAGACCCCGGCCCGACCACTCCACTCGCACCGTTGCGCCACGTCCCCAAAGCGCCATAGAACAGCCCAGGAACCATATCCAGGTATGGCGAAGAACAGGGTTGAGGGACCAGGGGCATGGCGCGACGGAGAAGCGGAGCACCGCGGGGCGGCCGGAGGGGCCGTCCGCTGACGCTGGGCGGGCTGGTCGCCGTTCTGCTGGTGCTGGCCGCGGTCTATGCGGCGGAGCGTTTCCACCTCGTCCCGCCCGGCACGCTGGATTCCATCCTCGGGGAGGAGAAGACCCAGCGACAACGGCCCATCCCCCGCCCCGTCCCCGACGCCAGCATCGACTACGCCGCGGTCGCCGCCCAGCTCGACAGCATCCGGGTGGAGGAGGAGCGCCGCCGCGGCTATGTGCGGGACGAGTGGCCCCACTGGCTGACCATCGACTCCAAATGCCTGAACACGCGCGAGCAGGTGCTGATCCGCGATTCCGTCAAGCCGGCGAAGCTGTCGGCCAACGGCTGTTCGGTGCTGTCCGGCGTGTGGAACGATCCCTACACCGGCGAGACCTTCACCGAGCCGAAGCAGGTGGACATCGACCACCGCGTGCCTCTGGAGGAGACCTACGCCAGCGGCGGCTACGACTGGCCGCGCGAGAAGCGCGCCGCCTACGCCAACGACGTGAGCGACCCGCTGACCCTCGTCACCGTCTCGGCGGCGGCCAATCGCGCCAAGGGATCGAAGGGGCCGGAGGACTGGCTGCCGCCGCGCGAGGAGTACATCTGCGCCTATGTGGCGGGCTGGATCGCCGTGAAGGCGCGCTGGGAACTGACCATGGACGAGCGGGAGCGCGTCACCGTCGGCAACATCCTTTCCGACTGTCGCCGCACCGCGGTGGGCGCGCGGCCGGCCCGCTGAACGCCTTCCCGACAATTCCATACGCCGGTATGCCTCCTCTGAAGCCAATGTCACTTTTGAAACCTGGCCGAAGTTGATAGAACCTTCGTAAGCGGTCTTCCTGACGGAACGGCGGCGGGGTGTTGAAGGGAGTGGCCGGGCGTCATGGCGAGGGAACGCGGTCTGCGGACAACGGTGGCTCTGACCGGCGCCGTTCTGGTCCTTGGCGTCTCCGTCGTGCTGGCGGCACTGACCGGCCTGCGCTCCCGCGAGCGGATCGAGAGCGAGATCGGTCATTCCCTGGCAGAGGCCGCGCACAACATGGCCGACCGGCTGGACCGCTCCATGTGGTCGCGCGCCAGCGAGATCAGCATGCTGGCCAAGCTCGGCATCACACCGGCCATGGACGATCCGGTCCGGCTGCGCTGGTTGCTGGATCAGTTCCAGGGCTTCTTCCCGACCGTTTCCTGGATGGGCGTGACCGACACCAAGGGCAAGGTTCTGGCCGCCACGGGCGGCTTGCTGGACGGCGTGGACATTTCCAAGCGCCCGGTCTTTCAGAACGGACAGAAATCACAGTTCGTCGGTGACGTGCACGACGCGGTGATGCTGGCCTTCCTGCTGCCGAACCCGACCGGCGAGGCCATGAAGTTCGTGGACATCTCCACCCCGGTGCACAACGACCGGGGCGAGGTCGTCGGCGTGCTGGCCACGCATCTGAGCTGGGAGTGGACGCGCGAGATCCGCCGTTCCCTGATGGACACCATGCGGGGCCGCGCGGAGCTGGAGCTGATCGTGGTCGCGGCCGACCGCACGGTGCTGCTCGGCCCCCGCGAACTGCTCGGCACCCCCCTCGACATCGAGGCGGTGCGGAGCGCGCAGAAGAACGAGAGCGGCTGGATCGTCGAACGCTGGCCGGACGGGCAGCGCTATCTGACCGGCTACGCCTACGGCAACGGCTACCTGAATTATCCGGGTCTGGGCTGGAGCGTGGTGGCCCGCCAGCCTCTGGCCGTCGCCTACGCCCCGGCCACCGCCCAGATGGTCGAGACGGTGCTGGCCGGCGGCGCCATGGTGCTACTGTTCAGCGCGCTCGGCTGGATGGCCGCCGGGCGGGTCACCCGACCGCTGCGCCGCATCGCCCAGGCGGCGGAACGCATCCGCAGCGGCGAGCGCGGGGCGGAAATGCCGGTGCTGGGCGGCAGCGCCGAGATCACGTCGCTGTCAGCGACTTTGCGCGATCTCGTGGACGGACTGACCCATCGTGACGCCGCCCTGGTCCGGCTGGAGGACATCGCCTATCAGGATCGGCTGACCGGCCTGCCGAACCGCCGCTACTTCGAGCAATATGTGGAGGCCACGACCGCCGGCAACGGCTCCGCCGCCTTCCTCTACATCGATCTGGACGGCTTCAAGCCGGTGAACGACCGGCTGGGCCACGACGCGGGCGACCTCGTGCTGCGTCAGGTGGGCGAGCGGCTGGCCGCCTGCTTCCGCGGCGACGACGTGGTGGCCCGGCTGGGCGGCGACGAGTTCGCGGCGGTGCTGCCGCAGCGCGCCGGCGCCGAACCGCCGGACCTGGACGGGCTGGCCCGCCGCATCATCGAGGCGGTGAACGAGCCCGTCAGCGTACAGGGTGAAGCGGTGCGGGTCGGCTGCTCCCTCGGCATCGCCCTGTGGCCCGAAGATTCGCCCGACGTGGCGGAAACCCTGCGCCGCGCCGATCAGGCGCTCTATCAAGCCAAGCGCGCCGGGCGCAACCGTGGCATCCGCTGGACGGCCGGCCTGCCGCCCGCTCCCGCCGAGAGCCAGGGCATAGCCGCAGAGGCGACAAGGAGCGCGGCGTCCTAAGCCCCGCGGCCAAGCCTCCGCCAAGCGGGGAACCGCGTCTGGCAGGCCGGCGGCCAGCGGTGGGTAAAGCCGTTGCACGCTGGAGCCTTGGCCCTTTTCTGCCGTTTCATGTCCATCGGAGCACGACTCGGACGGCCATGGCGGGAGATTGGAAGATGAGCCTCGACACCAAGGGACAGCGGGCCCGCATGCTGCGTCTGCTCGCCGTCGTCGAGCATTACGAACGCAACAGCGCGGCGGGCGCGCAGTTGATGCGGGGCACGCGTTATGAACTGGCCGTGCAGGCCACCGACGTGAACGGCGACCGCTGCCTGTTCCCGGCCTGCAACTGCGCCCAGGCCGACTGCTCGCGCCAGCCGCCCGCCGGCCCGCAGCTCAGCTGGTGCGGCCCGCGCGGCGGCTGGAAGATGCGGTGACGATCCAAAAAGGACGATCAGTAATGGGGTGGGGGCGGCTCGTCCTGTGGCGCGCGGGGCAAACCGGATTCCAGCTCCGCGATCCGGTCGCGCAGGCGGCGCATCTGCATCGTCATGAGGTCGATGGTCCGCCCCTGCTCGAACAGAACGGCGGACATCTCCTCGGCCATGCGCTCGTGATGGGCGAGGCGGGATTCCAGCTCGGTCAGGCGTCTTTCGGCGTCGGCGTCCATGTATGGCCCTGCGGTGTCGCGGTCGGAACAGAGCTTTAGAACCGCACCACCGGGCAAGGCAAGATCAATGCGCCATCAATGCAGCCGGTATCACCGCATCCGGTATCAATGCAGCCGGCCCTGGGCGATCACCCAGCGTTCGACGATTTGAAGCGCCTGCGGCACGTCCAGTTCCGGATGATGCCAGCGCAGCACCACCGTTGCCGCCTCCAGCGCGTGGCGGTCGGGGCGCCCGCAATCGACCAGTTCGCGGTAGGCGCGCTCCACCACGGGACGGCAGCCGCAGACCGCGGCCTCGCAGGCGGCAAAACGCTCCGCCGGATCGCGCGCCGGCCCGCTTCTCCGCTCCGCCGCCATCAGGCCGTCTCCGGGCCTTTGCGCTGGATGCGACGTCCGAAGATCTCCAGCCGCTGCCCGATCATGTCGAAGCCGAGATGACGGGCGATGCGAGTGACGGCGGCCTCCAATTCCGGGTCTTGGAACTCCACCACCTCGCCGGTCTCGATGTCGATCAGGTGATGGTGGTGGTCGCCACGCGCCTCCTCGTAGCGGGCACGTCCATCGCCGAAATCGTGGCGCTGGATGATCCCGATTTCTTCGAACAGCCGCATCGAGCGGTAGACGGTCGCCAGACTGATCCCGGCGTCAATCGCTGCCGCGCGGCGGTAGACCTCCTCCACATCGGGATGATCGGCGGCTTCCGACAGGACGCGCGCGATGATCCGGCGCTGGCCGGTCATCTTCAACCCCCGCTCGGCGCAGGCGCGTTCCAGCCGCGACGGCAGGGCTTCTTCGGGCGTGGTCACGGGGCCGGTCCTTTCCGATGCCTAACCCATGGACTCAAGAGATGGAGAGGAAAGCCCAAAAGAACAACGGTCATCCGCAAGACCTGGACGAATGGCCGGATATAGGCCCATCGCATCGGGCGGAAGATCATCCCAAGGGCAGACGGACATCCCCATCTCGCGGTCGCATCACCGCCCGATACCCCGGATGACCCGGACGGGTTCCCCCACCGGGACGCCGCCCCCCACCTTCCGCCACAGCGTTTTTTGTCACAGTCGTCCGTACATGATGCAGACGCTGGAAAACAGGAAAGATCGGATGAGGTCAAAGTTTTTGAGACGTCGATCCAATCCCATTCTTTGCACGTAGACGTCCGAAGCCGCCCCTTCATCAACATCCCCCGGGGAAGACCAAGCCCATGGACATGAGGACTCTTGTTGAGGACGACGGCAACACCATCGACATCACCTTGCAGCCTCTGGAAGATCGCGGAAAATTTGAAAAGATTTGGATTGATTTGGAGCGGCGCGCCGACGGGTCCTTCTTCCTGAGCTGGCAGTGGATCGGCAACTGGCTGGCTTCCCTGCCCCACGGCACGCGGCCCCACGCGCTGGTGGCGCGACGCGGCGGGCAGGTCGTCGGGCTGGCCTTCCTCTGCCCGCGGACGCAATGGCGTTTCGGTCTTCTGCGCACCCGCTGCTGGCTGCTGCACGAGACGGGGGAGCGGACCTTCGACCGAATTTTCGTGGAGTACAACGGCATCCTCGCCGACCGGAACTGCGCCGACGCGGTGCTGGCTGCCTGTTTCGACTGGCTGGGGCGGCGCCTGACCAATTGGGACGAGCTGGTGCTGGGCGGGCTGGAGCCGCAGGCGGAAGCGGCGGTGCGGCTCGCCGCGGCGCGCCAGGGCCACGCGCTGCAGGTCCGGGTGGCCGACAGCTGCCAATGGGTCGATCTGGAGGGCGTGCGCCGGCAGGGCGCCGGCTATCTCGCCAGCCTTGGCAAGAACACCCGCGCCGCGGTGCGCCGGGCCATGCGGCTCTATACGGAGCGTGGCGCGCTGACCTACCGCGTCGCCGCGACGGCGGAAGAAGCGCTGGAGGATTTCCACGCCATGGAGGTCCTGCATCAGGCGAGCTGGAACGCCCGCGGCCAGTCCGGCGCCTTCTCCAACCCGGCCTTCCGCCCCTTCCACGAGCGGCTGATCGCCAGCGGCGTGCCGGCAGGGACGGTGCGGTTGTGCCGGGTCAGCGCCGGGGACGCGGTCATCGGCTATCTCTACAATTTCGTCCATCGCGGGCGGGTGATGAACTACCAGGGCGGCTTCGCCTACGAGGCCGACAATCGGCTGAAACCCGGTCTGGTCGCCCATGTCCTGGCCATCGAGGACACGCTGGCCCGCGGCGAGAACTGCTACGACTTCATGTCCACCCCGGCGGGCCACAAGCCGCTGCTCTCCAACACCGAGCAGCCGATGAACTGGATCGCGCTCGGCCCCGACCGGCTGAGCCGCCAGCTCGACACCCGCCTGCGCCGCGTCAAAGCCGGAGTGGCGGACCGGATGAGACGGCTGATCCGCAGCCCGCTTCCCCTGATGAACCGCTGACTCCGTTAAGACCAACGCCGCAACCGCAGGGCCGCCGACCGGGCGGTTGGAGGATGCCGAAAATGAGAAACACCCCCGCCACCAACCCCGCCTTGGCCTGCGTGATGGGCGACATGGACATGGTGCGCCCGCTGGGGCTGGCCGGGCTGCGCTGCGCCGTCGTCACCCATCCCGGCGCTGCCGCCCTGCACTCCCGCTTCACCAGGGACGCCATCCTGTGGGACGACCCGGCGCGCAACCCGGACGGGCTGGTCGAGGTGATGATGGCCTTCGCCAAGGGCCAGCCGGAAAAGCCGGTCCTCTATTATCAGGACGACACCCAGCTCCTGCTCGTCTCGCGCAACCGCGACCGGCTGGCCGAGGGGTTCCGCTTCGCCATCGCCGACGCCGAGCTGGTCGAGGATCTGGTGGACAAGGGCCGCTTCCAGGCATTGGCCGAGCGGCTGAACCTGCCCGTCCCGGCAACCCGCCGCCTCTCCCCGACCCGCGAGGCCGCACCCGACGTGGTGGACCTGCGCTTCCCCCTGATCGTCAAGCCGCTGACCCGCCGCCGGGTGTGGGACGAGGCGGACGGCTTCGCCAAGGCCATCCAGGTCGATTCCGCGGAGGAGCTGCGGGCCCTGTGGCCGCGGCTGGCGGCGGTCGGGCTGGACCTGCTGGTGCAGGAGATGATCCCCGGCCCGGAGACCCGGATCGAGAGCTATCACGTCTATGTCGACGAGGGCGGCAGCGTGGCCGGTGAGTTCACAGGCGCCAAGATCCGCACCTACCCGCTCGCCTACGGGCACAGCACCGCCCTGACCATCACCGATGCGCCGGACGTCGCGGCGCTCGGCCGCTCGCTGACCGAACGGCTGGGGCTGCGCGGCGTCGCCAAGTTCGATTTCAAGCGCGCCCCGGACGGCGCACTGCACCTGCTGGAGGTTAACCCGCGCTTCAACCTGTGGCACCATCTGGGGGCGGTGGCGGGGGTCAACCTGCCGGCGCTGGTCCACGCCGACCAGCTCGGCCTGCCGCGCCCGGCGGTGGGCAAGGCGCGGGCCGGGGCGCGCTGGTGCCACATCACCAAGGACCGGCTGGCCGCCAAGGACAGCGGCCTGTCGATGGCCGCGTGGCTGCCCTGGGTGCTGGGCTGCGAAGCCAAGGCCATCGCGCTCGACGACCCGATGCCCTTCCTGCACAACCAGCTCGCCCGTTTCCTGCCGTCGCGCGCGCACCACGACGCGCCCGACGGCGCGATGAAGGCCCAGTGAGGGTGCCGCGGCGATGAGGATCGGCATCCTGTCGGACATCCACGCCAACCGTGAGGCGCTGGAGGCCACGCTGTCCGACATGAGCGGCGCGGGGGTGGAGCGCGTCGTCTGCCTGGGCGACGTGGTGGGCTACAACACCGACCCGTCGCCCTGCATCAGGCTGCTGCGCGAGGCCGGGGCGGTCTGCGTCGCCGGCAACCACGACCGCGCGGTGACCCGCCAGATCCCCACCGACGGCTTCAGCGTCCGCGCCATCCGGGCCATCGCCTGGACGCGCAAGCGCCTGCCGCCGGAGGATGTGGCGTGGCTGTCCGCCCTGCCACTGAAGACCAATGTCGGCGAGCATCTCGTCGCCGTCCATGGAGCGCTTCATGTGGACCGGGGCTGCGAGCTGGTCCGGCTGAACAGCGAGGACCGGATGCGGCGGACCGCGCAGGCCCTGCTCGTCCACCCCTCCGGCGCCCGCGTCTGCGCCTACGGTCACACGCACCGGCTCGGCATCCACGAATACCGCAACGGTGAGTTGTGGGAGCACGATCCCGGCAGCGAGGTCCCCCTGCGCGGCGGTTCCTGCTACCTGCTCAACCCCGGCACGGTGGGGGAGCCGCGGAGCGAGGAGCGGCGGGCGACCTGGATGCTGTTCGACACCGGCCGGAAGACGGTGAGCGTGCGGCGGGTCGCCTACGACGACCGCGCGGCGTTCGAGAAGACGCGCCGGGCGGGGATCGAGCCGCGGCGCCTGCTGTCCATTCCGGCCCCCTTGCGTGCCGCCCTTCAGGGAGGGCTGCGGCGGATGGGGATTTACGAGATGGTGCGGCGGGTCATCAACTCATGACCCATTTTCTCACTGAACCGTCGCCAGCATCAGCAGCGACGCGCCGAGCGGCAACAGGGCGAGCAGCAGCTTGAGCATCGGGCCGGCCATTTTCATCTCGTAAGGGGTTTGCGAACGCGCGCGACTGTAGCCGGACGGGCGGCGATTTTCTGTGACAAATCCCACAACCCAGCCATCCCTTCCCACCTCCTGAAAAATTTTCCTTTTGATCCAATCTCTCGGCAAATCCGTATCAACTCTTTGGTGCTATCGTCGGTTCCGCCGCAGGATGGGTCATCCCAAAGGGGGCCATTGGCGACCGGCGGCATCCAACGAGTCTTCGACGACACGGACCGGCGGGAGTGTGGACAATGAATTGGTTCCGAAACGCCAAGGTCGGCCTTCGGCTGATGCTGAGCTTCTCCAGCATCCTGGTGCTCATGGTCGCGCTGGCGGCCATCGCCATCTACAAGGTCAACAGCATCAACGACAGCCTTTCCACGATCAACGACGTCAACAATGTCAAGCAGCGCTACGCCATCAACTTCCGCGGCAGCGTGCATGACCGGGCGATCAGCCTGCGCGACGTCACGCTCCTGTCCGACGCCGCGGCGCTGAAGGCCGAACTCGCCACCATCGACCGGCTGGCCGCCGACTACGCGCGCTCGGCCGAGCAGCTGGACCGCATGTTCGCCGTCGGCACCCACATCACCGCCAAGGAACGGGACATCCTCGCCTCCATCAAGGAGACGGAAGCCAAGACCCTGCCCCTGGCCCGCGGCGTCATCGAGGCGCGCCAGGCCGGCGACGCCGCCCGCGCCGTCAAGATCCTGGTCGAGCAGGCCCGCCCCGGCTTCACCGAGTGGCTGGCCCGCATCAACGCCTTCATCGACCTCCAGGAGGCCGAGAGCCAGGCGGTGGCCAAGCACGCCCGCACGGTGTCCGAGAGCTTCCAGGTGCTGATGATCTCACTGTGCGCGGTGACCGTCCTGCTCGGCGCCGGGCTCGCCTGGTGGTCGATCCTGACGGTGCGGCCACTGCGCCGCCTGACCGACACGACGCTGAAGCTGGCCGAGGGCGATCTGAGCATCGAAGTGCCGCAGGCGACCAGCCGCGACGAGGTTGGCGAGATCATCCGCGCCGTCCAGGTCTTCAAGGACAACATGGTCCGCGCCCGCCGCATGGAGTCGGAGAAGGAGGAGACGGAACGCCGCGCCGAGGCCGAGAAGCGCGAGGCCATGAACGGGCTCGCCGACCAGTTCGAGCGCAGCGTCGGCTCCATCGTCGAGCTGGTCTCCCACGCCGCCGCCGAGCTGGAGGGCGCCGCCCAGACGCTGAACGCCACCATGGAGCGCGCCAACGATCAGGCCGGCACCGTGGCCGCCGCAGCGACCCAGGCGACGGCCAACGTGGAATCGGTGGCCACGGCCTGCGGGGAACTCGCCGGGTCGGTCAGCAGCATCGGCCAGCAGGTCCGCCAGTCCGCCGACATCGCCAACCGCGCCGTCCGCAACGCCGAGGACACCCAGGCGACCGCGGAAGGTCTGGTCAGCACGTCGCAGAAGATCGGGGAGGTGGTGCAGCTCATCAACTCGATCGCCCAGCAGACCAACCTGCTGGCGCTGAACGCGACCATCGAAGCGGCCCGCGCGGGCGAGGCCGGCAAGGGCTTCGCGGTGGTGGCGAGCGAGGTGAAGAATCTCGCCAACCAGACCGCCAAGGCGACCGAGGACATCACCGCCCAGATCGCCGGGGTGCAGGACGTGACCCTGCGCACGGTGCAGTCGATCCGGGAGATCGCCCAGGTCATCGGAGAGAGCAGCCAGATCGCCGACGACATCGCCCAGGCGGTGGAGCAGCAGGGCATCGCCACCCAGGAGATCGCCCGCAACGTCCAGCAGGCCTCGGCGGGCACCGCGGAGGTGTCGGGGGCCATCGTCCAGGTCAGCGGCGCCGCCTCGCAGGGCGGAACCGCGGCGGGCCGCGTGCTGGGCAGCGCGCAGGAACTGAGCCGCTCCGCCGCGCGTCTGCGGGCGGAGGTCAGCGGCTTCCTCGCGAAGGTCCGCGCGGCGTAAGGAGGCGCTTTATTCCCTCTCCCCTCCGGGGAGAGGGTTAGGGTGAGGGGGTTGCGCGTGTCGGAACGTCCGGCATAAGCGCACCCCCCTCACCGGCCCTTCGGGCCACCCTCTCCCCAGAGGGGAGAGGGCTATATCGGACCTCACGCCGGATAGCGGTCCTTGTACTTCACGATGACGTACAGCGCGTGGATCATGCCCGGGATGTAGCCGAGCAGGGTCAGCAGCACGTTGATCCAGAACTGGGCGCCAAACCCCACCTGGAGGAAGACGCCGACGGGCGGCAGCAGAAGCGCCAGGATGATGCGTATGATGTCCATGCCGCGATAACGCTCCCGCCCCGCCCGCGGTTCCCTTCGTCCTTCGCGATCCTCAGCCCAGCAGGCCGATCTGGTCGAAGGGCAGGTGGTCGAACCCGTGCTGGTACACCGCCGAGCCCGCCACCGGCGCGAAGTTGTCGTGCGCGGCGTCGGTGAACTGCGGGTCGAAGGTGAAGGACCCCTTGTCGTAGCCGGCGGCCTGCCACTGCGCAAGCGTGCCGGTGGCGCCGTTGGCCATCACCTGCGGCCAGGCCTGGAACAGCGCCTCGTTGGGGTCGAGGTCGGCGTAGAAGTTGCCGGTGAAGGTCCCCGCCGTCTTCGGACCGTCGAGGGCGACCGCCCGGCCGTCGCCGGCGTCCACGATGTTCTGGGTGATGGTGTTGTTCGCCATCGGCGTGCCCTTCCAGCCGCCCCAGCCGACGCTCTGCT
The DNA here is from genome assembly GCF_001315015.1 of Azospirillum brasilense. Lineage (NCBI taxonomy): Bacteria > Pseudomonadati > Pseudomonadota > Alphaproteobacteria > Rhodospirillales > Azospirillaceae > Azospirillum > Azospirillum brasilense. The sequence goes on from NZ_CP012915.1 coordinate 1,390,926, forward strand.
GCAGGCCGATCTGGGTGCCCAGATTGTCGGCCAGGATGTTGTCGGTCACCGTGTTGTTCCAGCCGCCGTGCAGGAAGATGCCGCCGACGTTGTCGTGGACGACGTTGCCCTTCACCGTGGTGCCGCTGGTCCAGTCGTCCAGATAGATGCCCCAGCTCACCAGCTTCGTCGGGTCGAGGAAGGTGGGGGAGACCTTGCCGTCCCAGGTCACGTTGCCGAAGGCGGTGGTGCCCGAAACCTCGTTGTAAGCGACCGTGTGCCCGGCCAGATCCTGCTGACGGTTGATCAGGTAGATGCCGCCGCCGTCGCTGGTCTCCTGGTTGGCGCCGACGATCTTGTTGTGGGTGATCGTCGCCCGGTAGGTGGCGTCGCCCGAGGCCTGGACGGAGCCGACCGCGATGGCCTTGCCCGGCGTGTCCTCGATCTGGTTGTGGGTGATGGAGACGTCGTTGCTGCCGTTCACCCACAGCGCGTCGCCGCCGTGGTCGACGGCGCTGGCGTGCTGGATCAAGTTGTCCGACACCTTGGTAAAGTTGGACCCGGCCTTGACGTAGACGGCCTCGCGCCCGGTCTCGGCGAAGTGGTTGCCGGTAACGGTGCTGTTGGCGCTGCCCTCCACCGTGATGCCGTAGCCGGTGTTGGTGACGGTGTTGTTCTTGAAGGTCAGCCCGGCGGCGTTGTTGGCGTAGACCGCGTGACCGTCCGGCGCGCCGTCGGTCAGGGTCAGCCCCTCGATCGTCACGTTCTTCGCGCCACCCAGCCCGACCAGCACGGGGAGTTGCGCCGCGACGACCTTGTGCCCGGCGACCGCCCCGCCCTCCGGCTTGAACAGCACCTGGTTGGACGCCTTGTCGAAGAACCACTCGCGCGGCGCGTCGAGCTGGTCCTTGCCGTTGAACAGGTAGAAGCGGCTGCCGGCGCCGAGCGCGTCGTAGGTGCTCTGGGCCAGCGTGATGGTGTTGCTGCCGTAGTCGATGCTCTTCACCGGCACGGTCATGTTGTCGTAGCCGTGCTGGGTGAAGACGCTGACCATCAGCCCGTCCGTGCTCGCATAGGTCGGGATCGCCCCCGCCTTGAAGCCGAACTGGGTGTAGGCGTTGGCCCCCGCCTTGGTGGCGATCAGCCAGCCGCCGTCGATGGGGTGGCTGGGGTCGGCGTTGGGCGTGCGGGCCACCGTCTGGCGGTCGCCGTCCATCGACAGGTCGAGCACCGCCTTGGACCCGCCGGGAAGCTGCGCGCTGTAGAGGCCGTTGCCGCGCGACACCCAGTTGTCGACCAGCGAACCGCCGTGGAAAACCGGCTTCTCGCTGCCGTAGGCGGCAAAGCGGACGCCGCTGTCCTGGCCGTCCAGCCAGAGCATGTCCTTCATGTAATAGTCGCCGCCGCGGACGTAGGTGACGTCGATGTTCGGATCGGCGCGCATGGCGTCGCGGGCGGCGGTCAGCGTCGCCTTCGGCCCGTCGGTGCCGGCCGCGTTGGGGGCGGCCAGCTTGCCCGACCATTTGTCGTTGCCGTTGGTCGCCACGAAGAACGCCGGCCCGGTTGGGGCGGGGGACGGCGTGGGGTTCGGGGTCGGCGTGGGCGTGGGGGCCGGCGTGGACCCGCCGGTCGCGAAGAAGCTCTTGTCGGCGTCGACCACCAGCGTGCCGTTCCACCACAGGCCGGACTGGCCCTTGACCACGTCCTTCCCGTCGAGGGCACCCTTGTCGTAGGTGACGATGCTGTCGGTGGCGGAGACGGACTTGCCGTTGATGGTGACCTTGTTGACGATCAGCGAGCGGTCCTGCCCGTTCACCACGGCGTCGTTGTCGTATTGGACCTGGACCTTGTGCGCCTGGTCCGGCGCCACGTTGGCGGTGAAGCTGTAGTCCTTGGCCGCGGTGCCGACCGTGCCCTCCCCCACCTTCTTGCCGTCGACCAACAGGTTGAAATGCGCGTTGGTGCCGCCCGCCGCGATGCCCTGCGCGTTCACCACGAAGGTCGAGGTTCCGGCGACCGGCGCCGGCGGGGCGGGGAAGTCGGCGGCCGGGGTGTCCACCACCAGCGTGCCGTTCCACCACATGCCGGACTGGCCCTTGACCACGTCCTTGCCGTCGAGCGCGCCCTTGTCGTAGGTGACGTTGGCGTCGGTCGGCTTGTGGGTCTTGCCGTTGATGGAGACCCCGCTGACGATCAGCGAGCGGTCCTGGCCGTTCACCACGGCGTCGTTGTCGTATTGGATCTGCACCTTGTGCGCCTGCGCCGCGGTGACCGGCACCGTGAAGCTGTAGGCGGCCGGGCTGGTGGCGTTGACGGTTGCCTGGCCCACCTCGACGCCGTCGATCAACAGGCGGAAATGCGGCCAGATGCCTCCGGCGGACTGCCCATAGGCACTCACGACAATCTTGGCGTCGGTCTTGCCCGTGGTGGTCGAAGCCATTGGATGGTTCCCTCGCTCTTATGCTCAACGGCCGCGAGCATGGCGGGGCCGGCCGGACATTTGTGCGCCATTTTGATAACAGGCGAGGGCCACCGGGTCCGTGCTTGTATCCGCCACCGCCTATGACGGGAGAGGCGGTTGAACGGGAGTCATACGCACCAAAGCGCAGGCTCCCCCGGATTAAAGAGAAGCCTTACGTGTTGATGGCTTATACGGAACCAAGAGGCAGAGACCCCATGAAGAAGATCGCTGTAACCGCCTTTGTCGCCCTGTCGCTCGCCGCCTGCCAGAGCGGCGGCAGCGGCATCGGGACCAAGCAGACGGTCGGCGCGCTCGGCGGCGCGGCGGCCGGCGGCGTGATCGGCTCGCAGTTCGGCGGCGGCACCGGCAAGCTCATCACCACCGGTGTGGGCACGCTGCTCGGCGCCTATCTCGGCAGCGAGCTCGGCCAGTCGCTTGACCGCGCGGACGAGGGCTACGCCCAGCGCGCCGCCACCCAGGCCTACGCGGCGCCGATGGGCTCGACCATCCAGTGGAACAACCCGGAATCGGGCAACCGCGGCACCATCACCCCGATCCGCGACGGCCGCGACAACTCCGGCAACTACTGCCGCGAGTACCAGCAGACCGTCTATGTCGGCGGCAAGGCCGAGCGGGCCAACGGCACCGCCTGCCAGCAGCCGGACGGCAGCTGGCGCATCGTGTCCTAACACCCGGCACGCCCCCACCCCGGCCGTCCCGCCGCACTCTGCGGAACTGGCGGCCGGGGCGGGAGCCCCCGTCAGGATGCTGGAAGCGCGGTCAGCCGGATCGCCACCTGCTTGGTGTGCGGGCTGACGGCGACGATCTCCCAGGCCGCACCGGACTCGGCGGCGTATTCCAGGAAGGCGCGGTACTCGTCCTCGCGCCACGTCCGGTTCCCGATGAACTCGTCGAAGACCAGCACCGTCCCCGCCCGGAAGCGGGGCGCCAGGGCGGTCAGCACCGTCCGCGCCGAGGAATAGATGTCGCTGTCCACATTGACGAAGCGCACCGCGCCGTCATGGGCCGCCAGGAAGGGCGGCAGCGTGTCCTCGAACCAGCCCGCGTGCAGCACCGCGTTGTCGCGCACCGGCGGCAGGCTCTTGCCGGTGCTGAGCACGCCGCGCGGCGCGTTCACCCAGCCCTCCGGCAACCCTTCGAACGAATCGAAGCCGTGCACGGTCTGCCCGGCCATGTCGGCGATCTGGTTCAGCGAGGTGCCGCGGCGCACGCCGAACTCCAGCACCAGACCGGGCACCTCCGCCCGCTCCAGCGCGAAGCGCAGCAGTTCCGCCCCGACTCCGAACAGCCGGACGTCTTGTGCCAACCGCGGGCGAATCGCCGTCACCGCCTCCACCAGGGCCAAGCGCTTCGGCTGACCGGCCAGCTTCTCGCCATACAGCGCCTCGGCCTCCGCATCGCGGCCCAGCAACAGCAGGTAGGCGCACAGGAAGCCCCAGTATTTGCCCGCCGCCCCCGGACAGTCGGCGGCCCGGCGCAGGCGGCGCAGCGCGTCCTCCACCCCGTTCAGGCCCAGCGCCGCGGCGTGGCTGCCGAACCACGCGGCGGCGTGCTCCGGGTCGTCGGCCAGCCGTTCGTCGAAGACGGCCAGCGCGCCCGCGGCGTCGCCGAGATGGGCGAGGCTGACCGCCCGCTCATAGAGGATGTCCGCGGACCGGTTCCCGGCGGCCAGCGCCTTCCCGGTCACCCGCAACGCCTCCTCATAGAGGGCGTCGCGGCGGTAGGCGCCGGCCAGCGCCTCAGGGAGGCCGGGAAAGGCGGGGTCGGCCACGGCCAACCGCTCCAGCCACTGCACCGCCCGCAAGCGGTCCCCGGCGGCCAGCACGGCCTGGGCCATATGATAGAGGGTTTCCGAGTGTTCCGGCTCGCGCGCCAGGGCACGGCGCAGCGCGGCGATAGCGGCCGCGGCGTCGCGCCGGCCGAGAGCGGCCATGCCGGTCAGCCGGTCACGCTCGGCCCGGTCGCGTTCTGCGGAGCCGCCGGACTCCGGCGCGGTGTCCCGCAGCAGGCGCACCGCCTGCCGGTAATGCCGCGCCGCGATCAGGCGGCGCGCCTCGGTCAGAACCTCATCCACGGGGAAAACCTGTCGGTCGGGCATGGTCGGAATGGGGCACAGATGCCCCGCGTAAGCGGCGGGATGCAAGCGCCGCCTGCGCCCCCCGCGGGGGTGAAAAGAAAGAAATGCCCCCTTCGATATTTTTCCCTTTGACAGGGGGCCGCCTGGATTGCTATTCACCCGCTCCCGCCGGACGCTGCCGTAGCTCAGTGGTAGAGCACTCCCTTGGTAAGGGAGAGGTCGAGAGTTCAATCCTCTCTGGCAGCACCATGGGGCCGTAGCTCAGATGGGAGAGCGCCTCGTTCGCAATGAGGAGGTCAGGGGTTCGATCCCCCTCGGCTCCACCAACTTCTTCGGCGGTTGGTTGGTTGACTTGAGTAAGTTGGGTAAGGTTGAATTTAGTGCTTGCTTCGGCGGTCTTTGTTCTTTAGAAGGTCGCCTACGACGCGGGTGTAGCTCAGTTGGTTAGAGCGCCGGCCTGTCACGCCGGAGGCCGCGGGTTCAAGTCCCGTCACTCGCGCCACGTTTCTTGTGGTTAGGTTTAGGTATCTCGCGGTTTGGTCCTGTAGCTCAGCGGGAGAGCACTACGTTGACATCGTAGGGGTCACTGGTTCAATCCCAGTCGGGACCACCATTGGGGGATCGTCTAGCGGTAGGACTCCAGACTCTGACTCTGGCTACCTAGGTTCGAATCCTAGTCCCCCAACCAAACCACATTTTTCTCCTCCCCCACACCATCTCGCCATCGCGGTTCGCCGCCCCATTCCGATGCCTCTTTTTGTTGCTCGTCCGTTGACGGCAACCCGGGGTAAGGTTTCGTTAACGAAACTTGGGATGTGGGGGTTGGAACCATGCTGCGACTGGGCACGAAGGTCCGGCATCATGGGCAGGACGCCATGGTGATCGCGCGGACCCTGGGTGGGCATTCATCCTATGATCTTCGGCTGGCGGACGGCAGCATCGTGAAATACGCCCAGGAGGCGGATTGCGAGACCATGCTATCCGATGGCGGTTTGCTGTCCGATGGTGGTTTCCGGCCGGCTGCCGGCGCCGGGTCGGCGGAAGGCCGCCCCGGCTGACTTTCCGGGCGAGAGCACCACGCAACAGCGCCGTTGCCGAATCCCCTCCGCCCGCGCAATATCGCGCGATGGAACGGCTGGAAGACGATGGTGGCTGCCCACGGCGGCGCTGGCGGGTGATCGAAGGGGGCGGAACGCCGGTCGAGGTGACCGGAACGTCCCGCAATGACGACGCGCGTCCGGACGGCGTCGCAGAGGCTGCGGCGCGACCGGTCCCCGAAGATTACGGCCTGACACGGGACGACTTGCGGATCTGGTACGCGCCGGGCCGTGTCGGGGTCCTGCTCGCTCTGGCGGCCACGCTGGGGATGGCGGGTTTGCAGGCCTACGACGCCGGGCGGCTGTCCGATCCGTGGATCTTGGGCGCCCTGCCCGGCCTGCTCTCGGGCACGCTGATCGGCGGCTTCGCCGGGATGGGGCTGATGGTGCTGGTGCACTGGTGCGACCCGCTGGTCGGCATGGCTTGGCCGACCTACGCGCGGCTGCGCCGCTACCGCGACGCGCTGGCCGCCGCGGTCGCTGCCGAGCGGAGCGTCAACGAACGGATGCCTTGAGCGCCGGAAAAACGCCACCGCCGCTGCCACCAGCGGTGGAAATGCAGGGCCTATCCCATTCGAACGATGGTGCAGCGGCGCGTCGACCCAATCTGCTTAAGAGCAGACAGGAGAAACGCAGTGAACCGATTTGACGAAAAAGTCTATCGCGTGACGAAGCGCCGGGACGGGCCGAGCCTCCAGGAACAGAAAAGTCAGCTGCTCCGCCTGAAGCAGGATCTCGAACAGTTCAAGTCCCGTCAGGCGGGTGCTGCGGTCGTCGGCAGCCTGCAGGCGCGCATCCGCGAGCTGGAATCCTCGCTCTCCCGCGCCGAGGCGGCCCGGGTGACGGACCGCGAGGCCCGCCGCCCCCGCGGCGATGATGAGGACGCGGAGTCCGGCGACATGCCGATGGCGGACGGCACCATGCGCGCCACCTCCAGCCGCTTCCCGCCGCGCGGACGGCCGGGCCGGACCTTCTGAACCGCAATGAAATCATGCCTCGCGGCCCGGATCACTCTCCGGGCCGTTGCTCTGTCTGGTTGCTCCACCGCCGGACCGATCCAGGGTCCGGTTGATCCAGATCAGGGCGGGTCCTGGTCATGAATCATACCTTTGGCTCGGTTCCAAGACCTTAGTCTGATGCTTTGGTCTGGACCGGACGTCCGAAGCGAGCGCGCCGTCCCACGGCGCCGAAGCGAGACAGCCCAGGGGTACATGCCATGACCTTCTCCGTCGCCGCCGCCACCACCGCAGCCATCGTTCCGCCGCCGATGCCCGCTCCGCAGACGCGGGGGACGGAGACGGTGACCGGCCGCTGCGCCGGCTGCTCGGCGCGGAGCAAGGGGCTGTGCGGCGCCCTGACCGCCGGGGACCTGCCGGACCTGTCGACGACGTCGCGTCCGCTGGACCTGCTGTCGGCAACCCCGGTGGTGATGGAGGGCGAGGAGGCCTTGGCCGTCTTCACCGTCATGTCGGGCATGCTGAAGCTCTACAAGACCCTGCCGGACGGACGGCAGCAGATCACCGGCTTCGCCACCGCGGGCGACGTAATCGGGCTGGCCGTGGGCACCGGCTACGCCTACACCGCCGAGACGGTCACCGCCTCCACCGTCTGCCGCATGTCGCGCACGGCCCTGCGCCGCCTGATGGAGCGGCACCCGGCGGTCCAGGGGCGGCTGCTCGCCATGACCTCGGTCGAGCTGTCGGCGGCGCAGGACCAGATCCTGCTGCTCGGCTGCAAGACGGCGGTGGAGCGGGTGTCCAGCTTCCTCCTCGCCTTGTCGCGGCGGTCCCGGCCCCTGGCCGACGGCACGCCCAGCGCCTTCCTTCCCATGCCGAAGGTAGATATCGGCGCCTATCTCGGCCTGCGCCCCGAAACGCTGTCGCGCGTGCTGCGCAAACTGGAGAGCGCCGGGGCGATCACCCGCCTGACCAACGACCGCATCCGCATCGAGAATCCGGCGGCGCTCGAAGCCGCCGCCTGACCTCCCACCCCATTCCGTCTCAGGCCCGGCCCGCCACCGGATAGCCCTCGCCGCCGAATCCCGCCGCCACGTCCTTCACGAAGGCCTGCCCGACCCGGCGGTAGCCCAGCCGGCCGAACAGGCCCGCGGCGTCGAGCTTCGGCGCCGTTGCCGCGACGACGCAGCCGCGCTCGTCCACCACCACCGACGAGCAGCCCAGCTTGCGCGCCAGCAGGTCGATGCCATCGGCCTGCGCCGCCGAGGTCACCGCCGCGTCGAACAGCCCCACCGCGATGAAGATCGGCACCGTCAGCACGCGGATCATCCCTTCGGCGCTGACGCGGTAGCAGAACAGGCCGCGGATGTGCCCGTCGCTCATCTCGCAGGCCATCACCCCGCCGTCGCCGCCGTCCTGCAGGAACGGGGCGGCCACCTGCCGCCACTCGTCCAGCGTCATGTCACGGTGCAGGGTCTGGACGACGGGCAGGGCCTGATCGGCCTGGGTCTTGGCGAGCGGGGCGAGGATGAAGCTTCTGGGCATGGGCGGGCGATCCTTTCGCGGGCATTCTCCGCGATGCCTGGGTCCGCCGCTTTGATTTTGGTCATGCGCCGCGCGGGTGGAGGAACTAAGGGAGCGATTGCGCGGAGGCGGTGTTTCCACAGGACAGCCCCACCCCATCACCGGAGACCGGACATGAGCCCTTACCCGCCGCCCCGGCAGGAACCCGACGTGCCGATCCCCATGCCGCTGCCGCCCGACGCCCCGCCGGACGAGCCGGTGGAGGCCCCGCCGATGCCCGGCGAGCCGCAGGAACCCGTGTAAGGGTCCTCAAGGCTTGCGGCGGTAGAGCGCCATGGCGCGCTCCAGGATGCCGGGCGACGAGTAATCGCCGAGGAACAGGTCGCCCAGCGCGCGGCGCATCCGCGCCCGGATGCGGGAGCGGATGGCGTTGCGCAACGCCTCCTCCTGCATGTGGCAGCGGCGGCAGAGGTTCTTGGGGCGGGCCTCCGGGTTGCCGGAAGGGCGCACCGGGCGGACGACGACCTGCACGTCGCGGGTTTCGGCATACTCCACCACGTCGGGCCAGGCCGCCCGCCGCCCGCGCCCGTCGCGCCAGGTCTGGTCGGCGGCGTCGTACCAGCGCCCGTCCGGCAGGCAGCGCACGACGGCGCCGCCGGGCCGCCCGCAGCAGCGGCAGCGGTTCTCCCCGCTGGCGCCCTTGCGGTGGGCCGGATCGAGGTCGGGTCGGAGAATCTTTGCGCGGAGCGGTCTGGTCATGGCTTGATGCCTGCCTCGGGGCCGGGACTGCCCCTGCGGGACGTGGCTCATGACATGGATGGCCGCGGACCGCCAGTGCGAATTTGTGAAAAGTTCTCCAGAGACCGCGCCCTATGGACATGACTTCCCCCGACCCTTCCAGCGCCGGCGAGCCCGCCGACCCGCATCTGGTGCACGAGCTGGCCAGCGCCCACCCCGACGTGGTCACCGCCGCCGCCGCGGGCGTGACACGGGTGGCCCATGGCGAGGGGCTGGGTCTGGTGCCGCTCGGTCTGCCGCTGCCCAAGGGCAAGCGCGACCTGCTGGTCCCGGCGGAGCGCCGCGAGGCGGTGCTTCTGGAAATCCACGGCACGCTCGACCGCGCGCGGCGGCGCAACGCCCTGCTCGCCCAGGGGCGCCGCGCGCTGGAGGGCTGGTCGACCAGCCTGCACCCGGCGGACGACCGCACGCGGGTGCGGGCGGTGCGCGGCGAGGACCTCCCCTGGCCCGGCCTGCCCGCCCCGGTGCGGCTCCAGGTGTCGCGCGTGCTCGACGCCATGGAACTGGCCGACCTGACGGACGACGATCTGGCCCTGCGGCTGGAGGGCGACCCGGCGCTGGCCACAGCGCTGGAGGACGCGCTGTCGCGCACCGCCGCCCGGCTGCACCGCTACGCCGGAGAAGCGGAGGGTGCGGACGATGGCTGGACCTTCACGTCTTTGGCCGACCGGCTGTCCCGCGCCGCCCGCAACCGCCACGGGGTGGACGAGCTGCTGGAGCGCTGGGACCGCGAATTCGCCGTCTGGCGCCGCGAGCGGGCGGAGGCGCGCGGCCGCGCCTATGTCGACCGGCATTTCGACCTTGCCCGTTTCGAGAAGCTGTTCCCGGTGGCCCGCGGCCTGGGGAGGCGGCTGGTCCTGGTGATCGGCCCCACCAATTCCGGCAAGACCCACCACGCCATCGAGGCGCTGAAGGGCGCCTGGGACGGCATCTATCTGGCGCCGCTGCGCCTGCTGGCGCTGGAGGTGATGGAGCGGCTGAACGCCGAGGGCACGCCCGCCTCCCTGCTGACCGGCGAGGAGGCGATCACGACGCCCGGCGCCCGGCACACCGCCTCGACCATCGAGGTGATGGACCCCGACCGCCCGGTGGAGGTGGCGGTGATCGACGAAATCCAGATGCTCGCCGATCCCGACCGCGGCTGGGCCTGGACGGCGGCGCTGATGGGCGCCCCGGCGGAAACCGTCTACATCCTGGGCGCCCCGGAGGCCCGCCCGCTGGTCGAGCGGGTGGCGGCCCATCTCGGCGAGCGGCTGGAGGTGATCGAGCTGGAGCGCAAGGTGCCGCTGACCCTGATCGACCGCCGCCTGAATTGGGAGGAGGTGGAGCCCGGCGACGCGCTGATCGCCTTCTCCCGGCGGGAGATCCACACGGTGCGCGACACGCTGCGCGCCAAGGGCCTGTCGGTCGCCGCGGTCTACGGCGCTCTGGCCCCGGAGGTGCGGCGGCGCGAGGCGGCCCGCTTCCTGTCCGGCGAGGCCGACGTGGTGGTGGCGACCGACGCCATCGGCATGGGGCTGAACCTGCCCTGCCGGCGCGTGCTGTTCACCGCGCTGGAGAAGTTCGACGGGACCAGCGTCCGCCCGCTGAGCGCGACGGAGGTCAAGCAGATCGCCGGCCGCGCCGGGCGCTTCGGCAAGTTCGAGTCGGGGGAGTTCGGCGTGGTCGGGCGGGGCACGCCGCAGGCCCTGCGCAGCCTGCTGGAAAAGGCGGACGGGCGGCTGCGCGCCGACGCCCCGCTAACCGTGCGGCCGACCCGCGCCATGCTGGCCCGGCTGGCCGATCACATCGGGACGGAGGAGACGGTCCTGCTGCTCGACTGCTTCGCCGACGCCCGCACGGCGGGGTCGCCCTACCGGGTGGGCGACCTGTCCGGCATGCGGCGGCTGGCGGCGATGCTGGACGAGCGGCGGCTGGCGCTGCCCGCCAAGCTCGACCTGCTGCTGATCCCCGCCGATCTGGAGGACGAGGCGGAGGCCCGCATCCTCGCCGCCATCCTCGGCGCGGTGGAGGCCGGGGAGCCGTCGCCCCTCGGGCGCTTCGTCCCGGCCCGGCTCGACGGGCTGGACGGGGCGGCGCTGGAGGGGCTGTCGCGGGCCTGCGACCTCTATTATTGGGCGGCGCGCAAGTTCCCGGCCCTGTTCCCGGAGCGGGAGGCGGTGCGCAGCCGCCGCGGCGAGATCAGCCGGCGTCTGGCCGATCTGCTCGCCACGCGCGGGGCGCGGTCCGCCGGGCAGCGGCGCGAGCCGCCACCCAAGGCCGGTTTCCGCGGCGCCCCGCGCAAGCGCTTCGGCCCGCGACGGTAGAGCGGCGGTAGGAGGCGGCCCTTACATCCCGCCGGGATAGTTCGGCCCCCCGCCGCCCTCGGGCACGACCCAGTTGATGTTCTGGGTGGGGTCCTTGATGTCGCAGGTCTTGCAGTGCACACAGTTCTGCGCGTTGATCTGCAGCCGCGGGTCGCTGCCGTCCTCCGCACGCACGATCTCGTAGACGCCCGCCGGGCAGTAGCGCGTCTCCGGCGCGTCGTAGAGCGCCAGATTGACCGCGATCGGCACCGACGCGTCCTTCAGCGTCAGGTGCGCCGGCTGGTCCTCCTCGTGGTTGGTGTTCGACAGATACACCGAGGACAGCCGGTCGAACGACACCACCCCGTCCGGCTTGG